>NZ_JBIQOE010000074.1:0-35490 GCF_047739415.1 Mesobacillus sp.
GGCTTGTTCACTTCCTTGATCACATTGGAAATCGTGAACGTCTTCCCTGTTCCTGTCGCGCCAAGAAGCGTCTGATGCTTCTTGTTATCGCGGATTCCTTGCACCAGCTCTTTGATGGCCGCAGGCTGGTCTCCCTGCGGAGAATACTTCGAGACTAATTCAAATTGGTCCTTCACAGAAAAGCCTCCTGTAATTTTAAATTTCTGGGCTCTTTTTCATAAACTTAGTTCCATTCACAGCCTGAATGCATTCATTAATTCAGAAACTATTTTGAAAAGAGCTTTCCTCTATATAAGCCTTACATAGTTGTCAAAAAGTCATATCCTCATTCTACCACAAAGAAGGGAAAACAAACCAACAAAAAGCGAACAAACATTCGAATTAGTATCTGAGTTTTATAAGGTGATGCTGTAGGTTGTCGAATCCTCGTTAATCAAACGTTTGATTGAAGTGGGCTTATTCCTTTGACAATAAGAAAAACCCGCCGGACACAATCCGACAGGCTTACTTTTAAATTATGACTGCTTCTTGTTGCGCTTCATCATCCGGTTCGCCAGATAGAAGCCCACGGTCAAAGAAAAGGCATCAACGACAATCAGCAGGAAGGAATCTGTGTATCCTTTATAAACGGAAGCCGCAATCAACGCGACCGTCAATACGAGCGCAAGGATGTGGTTATAGGCAACCCTGGTGAAAAACACAACCATGAAACCAGGCAGGAACAGTGCGGACAAATATTTCAGCACCAATTGATTAAACACCTCATTCAGAGAAATAACGAAAATTTAGAATCATCTTTTTAAAATATAACTTTTTTAGAGGCTGGTTACAAGAATCTTCCTCTTAAAAGAAGTTTGTTTTCGTTTTGGTTGTTGCTTTTACTATAACAGCATAAAAGAAAAAGCATGCATCCGCATGCTTTTAAATATTCACTTCACTTAAAACCTTAGTAGCCCAGTCACTTGCCTCGCCATAGAGCCTAAAAAGCTCTTCCATAGGCATATTGGTTGGATTGAAGGTCAGCTCCACATCTTCGTGAAAGGCGTGTTCGATGTCTTTTAAAAATTGGAGCATGACGTATTCGTCGTTCTTCTCACCAGATAAGGCATCTTTCAGCTCATTGCTTAACGGCAGGTCTTCAAGCAGTTCCTCCATCGGATGGTGCAACAAGGAATCCATCAACGAGAACATTCCGAGCAGGAAGTATTTTGACGCCAGCACTTCTCTGCCGACCTTCCTGCCGATCAACTCGCCTAGTTTCCCGCGCTTTAGCGACAGCTCGATGATTTCCCTTTCCTTCGTACCGCCCGAACCTTTGTCTGCTCCCCTGATCGCTAATACATAAATCCACTTTTTGATTTCATTAAGCCCTAATAGAATGATGGCTTGCTTTATCGAGGAAACCTCATTCCTTGGCCTGAAAACCGGGTTATTGATCAGCCTCAGAAGTTTATAGGAAAGAGATATATCCTTTTCGATAACCTCCTTAATCTTTTCAAGATCAGGCTCTGGACTCTCAATTTCTTTTAAAATCTGAAAATACGAATGATAGTAGGATGGGATATCATAGCTGTTCAAGATCACAGGTTTGCTGAAATAAAAACCCTGGAAATAAACGAATCCATCTTCTTTTGCCTCTATGTACTCTTCAATCGTTTCGACTTTTTCAGCAAGAAACTGAATGTTCCGATCCTTAATAAAACGAATCATTTCCTGCCTGTCACTTCGGCTCGTCGTCCGGAAATCAATCTTGATAATATCTACATAATCTAAAATTCGAACAGTCAATTCGTTCCACTGCGAAACAAAGAAATCATCAAGCGCAATCGTGTACCCATGCTCCTTCAGCTCTTTACAAATCCCCAGGATGTCTTCATTCAGTTCCACTGTTTCCAGTATCTCGACTACGATGGATAATGGGTTGAAGTATGAAGGGACACCCAGTTTTAATAGTTTATCAGTAAAATTAATAAAACAAGGCTTGCCATTCGATAATTCTTTGATTCCAATATTCAAGAAACTATTTACGATTACATCTGTTGTAGCCTGGTCCCCATCCGTGTGCTGATAATTATTGACCGAGCTGTTCCTGTATAGCAATTCATAAGCAACTGTCTTTTCATTTATATCAAATATAGGCTGCCTGGCAACATAAATATCCATAAAGACTCCTCCCGGGGACGTGAGACGACATTTCTGTAAATATTAAACAATACTATTGTAGGAAAAATATACTATTATTTTACAAGTATTACAAGAGTCAAAAAGTATTTACCATATTTTGTGGCCTTCTACATTATGAATTATTCAGTGAGGCGTTTGATTTTTTTACGAATGGATTCTCTTGTCCGCCCGAGCATATCAGAAATCTCTGCCAGGTTTTTTCCGCAGCAGTGCCATTCAAGGACTAGCTTTTCTTCATTCTTGGTCCACGCTTTGTAATTCTTGACTTGCCGTGGAGTTTTACGTTCTTCTGCTACCCAATAGGGTTCAGGCGGAAGTGCGTCAGGTTCGAGCTTGGAGAAGTCAATTTTATGGCGATTTTTTTCGGCCCACAGCCAGAATTCATCGGTGTTGATAAACGTGAATTTCTTTTTGCTTCGGGTAATCCGCTGATGCGAATCCAGTTCATGGTTAAGGATCCATTGCATGACGGTATTTCGGTCAATCTTGAGGACTTTTGCCAGTTCTCCGGCGGTCAGCATTCCTGTGTAGGATTTTGTGTGGGAGAGCCCCAATCTCGTTATCTTCACTTCAAGGGCCGTGATACTTCGATTCAACCTTCTGGCAATAGTAGATAATGATTGGCTGCCAAGCTGGTCTTTGATCATTTGTATATCTTCAGGTGCATATTTCATCTTAGATCTCAACCATCCTTTAATCTAAAATTACTAGTTTTTGAGTTTCGCTCGTCTTATTAGAACATACCTCTACCCCCAAAAGAATACCAAGCGGAGTATAATTACACCCTTTCCTATTATTTAATAACACAGGGGTTTTTTTCCATTTATATCCAGCTAGTACTTTCGGAACATTCCATATGAATGAGGAAAAGTATAGTCAAAACCAAATTGTTCATAAAGCTTGTTTGCCGGGGCATCCGCAATCAGGCTGACGTACGAACCTTCATAAGTATGCTTATCAAGGTATTGCATAAGATCCCTCAATACCAGTTTCCCAAGACCCTTCCCCTGATACGCCGGCTTAACCGCGATATCGACTACTTGAAAAAAGGCTCCGCCATCGCCAATAATCCGGCCCATCGCCACCAACGTTGACTCATCATAAACCGCAACAGCAAACAATGAATTCTTCAATCCAATCTGGGCAGCTTCCAGCGATTTGTGGCTCATTCCTGATTCTAGGCGCAGATTGATATATTCAACTGCATTGGGCGGGTCGTATGTAATTTTAAAGTCTTTCATGAAAAACAGCTCCTTCCAGGATAATGCTTAGCAGACTCTTTAAATCTTCTATAATAAAATCTGCCTCAGCCTCCTCCCAATAGTCATCCCGCTTCCAGATTCCAATCATCCCAAAGTTCCGGGCTGCTACCACATCATTTTCAGGGTGGTCTCCCACAAATATACTGTGTGCCGCCAATACTCCAAGTTCGTCAAGTGCTCGCTGGAAAATTCGTGGGTCAGGCTTTCTATAACCAACTGCTTCTGAGATCAGGATTGAATCAAAGTATCCTTCAATTCCCAATGCTTTTATATTGTCCATCTGGAATGGAGTTTTGCCATTCGAGACTAATCCGAGTTTAATTCCCATCTGTCGGAGATCACCAAGGACCTCGTGCAAATACGGAAAAGCGATGCATGAATGCTTGAAATTCATCATGTAATCCTCCAGGAGGCCGTCCGATGTCAGGTCCCTGATATTGAATTCTTTTAAAAGCTGGCGGTATACTTTGTCCTTCCAGACATATCCCCTTGCATCCAATTCTATGAATCTGCTTTTATATCGCTGTTTGTCTATCAAACTCAATTCAGGCCAAAAGCGATCATACTGGTCTTCGATAAATTTCACGACAGAAGCATTCCGGTCCAGCAAGGTGCCATCAAGGTCAAAAAACACAGCTTCTATTTTAGGCATACAAACTCCCCCTATATGGAAAAAGAACAGACCCGTTTTCGGCCTGTTCTCATTTTACCTTATTTCAGAAAAGCGTTATAGTAACGTGTCATTGCAACAGCAAAGTCACCTCGTGTATTTTTTACAGATGGGCTAAAACTGGCTGTTACCTTTGGTTCCAGATCATACGGACCCTGTGTGACAGCGAATTTCGCATTGAGGATATTCAGGTCAAGAGCTACCTGTACGTAACCTTTCAGGTGCTCAGGCACTTCTGACGCATCTGAGATTGCGATTCTTTCGTCACTATACTGGACAGTCAGCTGTCCGTCGAATTCCTCTGCTTCCTTTTGCAGACCTAATGATTGAACCAGTGAGTATGCCAGCTCCGCGCGGGTCACGCCATCCTTTGGTGCGAATTTGCCGTTAGTTTTAGGCAAGATGACGCCCTTCTGGATATGCTGTTGGTCGCGGAAGGATGCTCCTTTTGCTGTTGCTGCTTCGACGAATGGCAAGTCTGCGCCTGAAACATCTGAGAAGCTCGGTGCCGCTGGCAATGATTGCTTAATCTCAGCACCCATCACCAAGTATTTTGCCAGTTCTGCTCTTGTTAAAAGCGCATCTGGTTTGAAGGCTCCATTCGAGAAGCCGTCGAATAATCGTTCACTTACACCCATTTTAATCGCTTCAGCTGCTGGATGGCCGGAAATATCGTTCAAGCCGGAGAAACCGCTGACCTTCGTGAAGGCCATTTCTCCTTTTATTGTTTCAGGCAGGGCAACGCCGAGTGGATTAGCATCCGCACCGCGAAGTCCGCGGATTTCAGCCTTCCATGCCCCTGGTGCCGGAGAAGTCACCGATACGGTGCGATCATAGTAGAGCGGGAACAGCAGGCTGACACCCGAGCTGTGTTCTGTGCCATCCGGAGCGATCAGCACAAGGTTGATCGGGTTGCCCGTTTGTTCCATGAGACCCGCACCGTCGACTTTTGCCACAAGACTGGACATTCCTTCTTCGACTGTAAATTCATATTGATTGTCAGAGATAAATGTCAGCGGGTTGTAATCTACCGAAAATTCCTTGCGTTCCGTTGATGAGTCAACATTGCTATAGAATGTCTGAGTTGAATTTAACGTTGAACCATAAGCTGTATCGTTGAACGCTTTATCAATTGCAGCATAGGCATTCACATAGCCTGCGCCGACTTCCCACGTTTCATAGCCTGACATATTCGTAGCAGTCTGCTCAAGGATTTGCTTGACTTCACCAGGAGATAATAATGGATTTGCTTCAAGCATTAAGGCAACGATACCCGCAACATGCGGAGTCGCCATCGATGTACCGCTCATCGTTGTGTAGTAAGGAAGGTACGCCGTTTCAATTGTTTGGGCATCCTGATCGGCAGACAGGCTTGAAACTGGCGCAATGACACGAGTTGAAACGATGTCCACACCAGGAGCCGTCACGGTCGGTTCATCCTTCCAAGTCCATTCCTTTCCATCCATTGTAAACGTTCCGCCTACACCTTTCGTGCCTCTTGAAGAGAAATCAGCCAGCGTCCCATCTTTGACTCCTGCAGCGACTGAAATGACCCATGGAGCTTTAGCATATGGGTTATGGGTGTTTTCTCCCGGTCCTTCATTACCTGCCGCAAAAAGAACCGTAATTCCGCGGTCGTGCGCTTTTTTGCTGGCAATATTGATTGGGTCATTCGGATCGAAGTCTCCTGATGAACCCCATGAATTTGTGATGACGCGGATATTATATTGTGACTGATGAGTGATCGCGTAGTCAAAACCGCCGATTCCATCCAGGACGAACAATGCCGCTCCTGAACCGTAACCGATTAAGTCCGCCCCCGGCGCAGCTCCTTCGTATTTTCCGCCAGACATCGCTCCTGTCCCGCCGACCGTTCCGGCTACGTGTGTACCATGGCCTGAATTGGTATCAGTGTTCGGTACGTTTTCCTGGTATGTGACCGGCAGCAAGCCTGGTGCAAGTGCATTCAGGTTTGTGGAGCCCATGACATTCTGGACAAGGTTTTTACCAAGTTCATGATCTTTATGAGTTCCGTCAACTCCACTGTCATTTACGACGACACCAATTCCTTTTCCGGAAACAGGCAGGCCGCCGTTTGCTTTGCGGAAGCTGTCATCTGTTCTGGCTTTATCGACGCCTGTGATTGCGGTGGCATCTGCGTTGAAGTAAGTAAGCTTTCTGTTCATGTAGATCGACTGAACTTCCGGGTTTGCCGCAAGTTTTTCAATTTGCGCTTTTGTCGCAATGACTCCGGCTATCGGCAGGGATTTCATGCTGATTCCCGTTTCGATGCCGAGCGTTTTTAATAAGGATAGCTGGGAGCTGGTTGGAGCACCGTCCCCTTTAAAAGTGACGATGACTTCCAGTGAACTTGCAGAATCAAGCGCCTTGCTGACCAGCGGATCAATGACCGCCAGGCTGCTCGCCTTCCCCTGAGGTGCAGAAAATACTGGAAAAACGAGCAACAAGGCTAACAGCAGATACATAAAACGTTTCATGATATTCTCCTCTCGTTCTATAGAATTTCGAATATTCCTAACTTAATTATCGTGAATTCCCCTCTGTAAAACTATTCTTCAAAGGTTATAAAATAAATTTCCGTAATGACTATTCTTGTATCGTACAAAAGTTATAGATGGGTAGTGCTGATGTTTTTTCGTTTAGTTTTTTCCAAAATTAGGATGACGGTGCAATTAGCAGGTTTCTTCGTGCAATTATTGTCTAAGTTCGTGCAATTAATGTCCTTGAACGCGCAATTCCGATGAATTTCCGTGCAATTAGCTCGGCTGAGCAAGAGAATAATTTTTCCAGTTTGAAAATACAGGATTAAAAAAGGTAATTTTCTAGATTTGGAGTGTCTATTCCAGTCAGAAAAATATTTTTCTGCCGGATTCTCGCTAAATTCGTGAGTCTTCTCCTCAGCATTGCAAAAAATCCTTCGCGGGGGAGTAAAATCTCCCTTGCACAAGCAAGGGAGATCAACTAATCATTATTTTTTCTTCTTAAAAGCAGCATCTACCGCATTATAAGCATTCACGTAGCCAGCGCCGACTTCCCATACCGCGTAATCCGGCATAGAAGTGGCTGTTTTTTCGAGGATTGATTTTACCTCGGTAGGCGACAGCAACGGATTAGCTTCAAGCATCAAAGCGATGATGCCGGTGACATGCGGAGCGGCCATCGATGTTCCGCTCATCGTCGTGTAATATGGCAGATACGCCGGCTCAATGTATTCAGCGTCAGCTGTAGCACCAAGCGCCACGAGCGGGCTGATGACTCTCGTCGAAATGATGTCTACTCCAGGGGAAGTCACTGTCGGCTGATCCACCCACTTCCATGTCTGGCCATCGACTGTTACCGTTCCGCCCCGGCCCTCTTCGCCGCGTGAAGAAAAATCAGCCAGATTTCCTGACTTATCTCCAGCGGCTACGGTAACGACCCAAGGAGCTTTTTTATAATTCCCTGAAATGGTTTTTGCGTCCGGACCTGAGTTCCCTGCGGAGAAAACCGTCACGATTCCGCGGTCGTACAGTTTTTTCGTTGCAATATTAATAGGGTTGTATGGATCAAAGTCAGTCCCGGCGTCACCTGTGTCTCCCCATGAATTCGTGATCACGCGGATGTTGTATTGCTGCTGATGGGTCAGCGCATAATCAAAACCGCCAATTGTATCAAGCATCGCGACCGCCGCGCCTGATCCGTAGCCAATCAGGTTCGCACCAGGAGCGACTCCTTCATATTTCCCTCCTGACATTTCGCCAGTTCCGCCAACAATACCTGCTACATGCGTGCCATGTCCGGAGCTTGAATCAGTGTTCGGCACATTTTCAACATAAGTTACTGGCAGCAAGGTAGCATCAATCGCATTAAGATTAGTCGAGCCCAACACATTTTGGACGAGATGGCTGCCAAACTCCAGGTCACGATGCGTCCCGTCAACTCCGCTGTCATTGATGACGACGCCAATCCCTTTGCCAGTTACCGGCAAGCCGCCATTCAGCTTTCTCATTGTGTCATCTGTACGAACCTGGTCAACTCCAGTGATATCTGTCGCTTCCGCATTTTCATATTCCAGCTTCTTGTTCAAATAGATGGAGACGACCTGATCGCTTTGAGCAAGCTGATCAATCTGTGATTTTGTCGCAAGAATTCCTGCGATCGGCAGGCTATTCAGCGTCAAACCCTTCGTGATCCCAACCTTCTCCAGAAGATTTACCTGTTCAGGCAGAACACCCTCATCGCTTTTAAAAGTAACGATTGCTTCGACCGGGGTGATGGTCGTCAAAAGCTTTTTCGTCAGCTCGGAGTCAACCACAGCTTTGACAGGCTCAACTGCCTTTGTCGTTGTTCCAGGAACAATCGAAGCAAAGACCGTCGCGGCCATGAGAATAAATGATAAAAATGCAGCTTTAAACTTCATTCAATTTTTCAGCTCCTTAGCTATTTTTCTTAATATTCCCACAATATTTACATGAAAACCATTCTGCATAGTATTTAAAAAATAATATCCTCTGTACTAATCTTGGATACTACTAAAGTAGTATCCAAGGTTGGCAGGATAAAGGTGCTATGCATATTATTTCGATTGAGTTACTTTATTAATTGGATTGGCTTTTCCATTAAATTCACCTCATTTATTTTACAAAAAATGTAAAAAGTAGTGATTAAGGTTGTTTTCGTAGTGATTATGGAAAATTCCGTAGTGATTATCGCGATTTTCGTAGTGATTCTGTTCATTTTCGTAGTGATTCTGTTCATTTTCATAGTGATTAATCTTCCAGATTGATTCCTGATTAGACACATCGGCTCTCGAACAGGTTTTTCTCCTCAAATCTGCTAGTAGATTGTCAAAAAATGCGGAATTCACCTCAAAGTACAAATTAATGAACCAATTTTGCATAGACTGGCACAGATAATCGCAAAATTCGGGAGTGACACAAAATTCTGCAGGGCGCGAGATCCTGTCAAAAATCACTGCTTCCTACATAACATAAAAGAGCCCCTTTCTCAGGGACTCTCATAAATAATCTATGCCCCGCTGGATGTCGGCGGGATTGGTACGAGCTGGTGCTGGACGGCGTGGATGACGACCTGGGAGCGGCTTTTGACGTTCAGCTTTTTGAAGATCTTGCTGACGTGGATTTTGACGGTTTTGTCGCTGATGAACAGGCGGTCGGCGATTTCTTTGTTGCTGAGGCCTTCGACCAGGCAGAGCAGCACTTCCTTTTCACGCTCTGTCAGGGTCGTGTCCTCCTTCTGTGTTTCTTTTTGCTGGTGGAAGGCGAGCAGTTTTCTCGTCATCGATGGATGGATCACTGATTCTCCGCGGGCTACGGTCCGGATCGCCTCGACGACCTGGTCAGAAGGCGCGTCCTTCAATAAGTAGCCGTCCGCTCCCTCGCGAATGGCCGACATGAAATATTCCTCGTGGCTGTGCATTGTCAGTACCAATACTTTGATATGCGGGTATTTCTTTTTCAAAATGCCCGTGACTTCAACGCCATTTTTCATCGGCATGTTGATATCCATTAAAATCATATCCGGCTTGCATTTTTCTACCTGTAATAGTGCGTCGTCACCGGAGACGGCTTCACCGACGACTTCGATATCTTCTTCAACTGAAATGATATTGCGGAGCCCGTCACGGAGCACGGCATGGTCATCCACTAGCATGAGCCTGATCATTTGTCGTTTCCCCCTCGATTCCCATTCTAGGAACGGTGATGCTGACTTCCGTTCCTGAACCTTCCTTGCTGTCGATCTGCAGGGAGGCGTTGATTTTTTCAGCGGCATCATTCATTTGCAAAATGCCAAAATGCGGCTGGTTCCTCGCTTTCAGCATCGCCTGGAACAGCGAGAATCCTTTTCCTTCATCCTTGATTTTTAAAAGTATATGCTCCGTTTGATAGCTTAAGAGAACTTCAACCTTCATTGCCTGAGAATGTTTGATAGCGTTATGAAGGCTTTCCTGAAATGTGTCGAACAGGACTTTTTCGACCATCGGGCTGAGCTCCTGCTCCTGCCCCCTGATCTCGAATTCAATGTCCTGCTGGTATTCCTTCTGGACGGCTTCAATTTTTCTTAGAATCGCTTCAGCCAGTGTCGCTTTTTGAGTAGGATATGGGCGCAATGCATAGATCGATTCGCGCACTTCCTTCAGGCTTTCCCTGAGACCCATGACACTTTCGTCCACAAGCTTCCTTGTTTCCTCAGGGTTTTTATCGAACTTCTTCCCCGCCGTTTCGAGCTTCATCACTGCCCCGGCAAGTGTCTGGGCCACTCCGTCATGAATGTCGCGGGCGATCCGGTTCCGTTCCTCCAGGACAATCACCTTTTCTTTTTCGGTAAAAAGCATCCGTGTCTTGATGATGACGGCCAGCTGGTTGGCAAGCGTCGCAATGGATTGAACATCGTGGTCCTCAAAGCTTTTCGTCCGGCTCCTGGCAATGATGAACATCCCGATTGTTTCGTTCTCGATGACAAGTGGCGAATAGACGAACGCCTTCACGTCTTCTTCAAAACAAACAGCTGCAACTCCGCCATCCTTTTTGCGGTCATTATAGACTACAGGGTTTCGCATTCCATCAAATTCAGCAAATGCTTCTGGCGGCAATTCGCAATTCGATAGTGTCCTTCCATCTTTAAAGCTAAGCTCCCATTCATCATCTTTTTTGACCCATAATAAACTGGCCTCTGCACCAATCAATTCATTAAAGCTTCCTCGTAAAGCCGAAAGCCAGTCCTGTGAAGGAAGCATCTGGTTCAACTCGGAGGTGATCGAAAAAAGAAGCTTCAAACGATTCTTCTCTCTTTTCAACCTGGCAATCGTCGCGCTCAAAAGGGAAATCCCGACTAGCGGAGAGAAAAAGAAGAAGTAAGCAAATACATCGATTTCACCGCGATTTTGGCTGCCCACGACATACAGGGTAATTCCGTAAATCAAGGAAATACCCGCACTATTCAGTTCCGTGAGCGTCTTTTGCTTCCACATTTTAAAAGAATAATGCTGTGGCCTGATAACCAGAACGAGGTCTACAATCACGTTGTTGACCAGAACATATACTGCCAGCAGGAAAATATAACCCAGCATTCCCTGGATAATCGCTGTGGGTGCAAGCTTTTCCAGCAGAGGTTCCATCAAAGGCAGCAACTTAGCTGCAACGTAAAAACTGATTACCAGCTGGGCGGGGTTGAACAATACTGTCCGGACTGGCCTTCTATGAATGAGATTCACAATCAGGACGGCTCCTGCATAGGCAATCGCTGTATAAGGAAATCCATACAGCAAAAATAAAACATAGACCACCGGGAATGTGATCGCCGTATGCCCTCTCCAAACCGGCATCGGATAGTACTCGCTAATAAGCAGGAATAAAAATAAAAGTGCTAAAACAACCGGTTCGCCTGGCGGTTCCAATTTTACAAGAGAGAGAAGGATAAGCAGCCAGCCAATCAATGAAATCGAGTTCATGAACAGCTTTGCCGACTTTTCCCTTCTTTGTGAAAGTGCCTTTTCCAAACAGCGCACCTCCTTTAAGTTTAGAATTTTCAGTTAATTAATTTTATCGTGGGAGTGCTCAAAACACAAATAAAACCCACTCACTGGCCGAATGGGGATACCACTAGCCAATGAATGGGCCAAACTCACGAAGAGTTTTGTTGAACACTATTATGGCAAAATTTTTGCGCGCAGACTATTCATCCAACGGGGTATTTTTATAGTACGAAAGTGTTATAGCCATCGCTACCCCTATATGCCCCTATTTTTTCTGACCCTATCCTTCTGCTTGAAAAAGTCGCTCAAGGCTTTGTTGATCATCGCCACACTTAGGGCGGTCAGAGTGAAGAACAAGATTGGCACATAGACAATCCATTCATGGGCAAGCATGAAGCGTTTATTCAGGCCGATCAGCCCTGCCCATTCATGGGTGACTGATGATGGCGGGCCGTCGCCCATGATGGTGCCGCCGAACAGTACCATCATCACGCCCAGATGAACTAGCAGTGTCAGCACCTGCAGGAACTGCTGGCCGAACATCAAAATCCACTCCTCGTACAGTTGCGGAAGAACATGTTTAAAATAGATATGGCGCTTTGAGCCGCCAAGAGTAATGGCGGATTCAATGAACTCCTCATTCCAGACGCGCCGTTTTTGTTCGACAAGCTGAACAGTCAAGGATGGCAGTGCCACCAGGATCAAAATGATGAATTCATACAGCGCTCTGACCCAAAAAGGATGATGGAATCCCTCGATTGTATACAAGACAACCGTGCTCAAGAGGAAGTACGCTATCAAGGTCTGTGGAAAAAAGGATAATGGTTCTGATATTGCCTTAATGACATTGAATGTTCGTTGTGGTGTGCGGAATAGAAAATAGCTAAAGATGACCGCAAAAAACATCCTGAAGAAAGCCACGATCAAAACGATCCCGATGGAATACTTCGCCCCTTCGACAACGGTATGGAGCAAATCATAGCCATACATATCCGAGCCAAAAATAAAAACATCAAAAGGCGGGTATGGCGGTGCCTTCTCCAAAGTCCCATCTTCATTATAGACGTACGGAATCTGCCTGATTTTGCCGTCATTCAAAACAGTATTCAAAATGCTTAGTGTCATTAAAATAATCAGGAATGATGTTCCAAATATGAATTTTTTCTTTTTCAGCAATCTGCTCATATCGTGTACCTTCTAAACTCTATTAATCTATAAATGACGAAAAACACTGTAAAAAATAATATACAGGTAAAGACAAAAAGCTCTACTGAAATATGCTTGATATTGAACAGCATCAATCCATCCAGGTTAAAAATATACTCGACCATCACAAGGGTGGATAGCATCATCCAGATAACCGTCTTAAAGTGGCAAAGGAGGTCCTGGCTGATATTCCGGACTACGTGGATATTCAGCATATAAAGGCGAGATAACCCTTTTGCTCTTGCGAAAGTGATGTACTGTTTATCCAGTTCTTCAAAAATCTTGAGTACGATGACCTGGGTCAAAAAAAGAAAAATCGGCAGGCTCAGGCTGATCAGCGGCAGCAGGACTGCCTGATTATCGCTACCAAGCGAGGTCGTCTGGACGAATTTCACCCCGAAAGTTTTTAAAACCCAAATCACAGCCGCCTGCAGCAGGAACATCCACAATACATCAGGGACTGACCGGATGATTTCTATAAAACTCAAAATATAGTCTTTTTTCCTTTCATAAAAGAGGACGATCAAATAAGAAAGCAGGAATGCAAACAACAATGCCGTAAAAAAGGCACTGCCCAATGTCTTCATTGAATAGAAAAAGCGGTCCATCACCGCCGGCAGCATCTCATGCTTTCCATCGTAAGTTAGATTACTTAATGTGAAAATCTTAAAAGCCAACTCCCTTACATTGTGAAAATAACCCTCCGTATCAAACGTCAAATCCCTCAAAAGGACTGGCAGGCTCCCGATGGCTATAAACAGGAGTACTCCTACTATGTACTGCAAAATAACGGTGATGAACCGCCTTGCACTTTTTATTACCATGACAAATCCCCTCAACTCTACCCTTAGTCCTTAAAATTATAATTGAGTTTTTTGATTGTTTCCAGTTTTTTCATGCCGGGTACTTAAGTGATAGAACACAATGATCATCGTCTGCGAAAGCAGGTAAATCGGGAATGACCAATACATTTTATAGCCTTTGTCAAAATGAAACAGGCCGACCTTGAGCCCAATCCACTCCAGCAGCATCGAGAGTGCCGACCATAATAGGATATAAGGAATGATTTTTAGCGCTCGAATGTTCCATTTTACGTAAAAATAAAGAAAGAAATACCCATATGGTCCATACATGATATAGCTCATGAAATCGATGAACTGATAGGATGAGTTGTCGTTGACATCATAAAAATCCCAGGGCTTAATTGACAGGGTATGGTCGTAGAACAAGCCTATGTATATGCCGAAAAGATAATAGCCGACACTCTCCAGCTTGCTGAAAATTTTTGGGGCGAACCATATAGTCAGGTTCATGACGATAATGCTGATAATCACAAACCATTCATTTTCATTAAATGCTGAATCATAAACTTTCATTTTGTCGATTCTCCAATTTTTGAATAAATGATACCAGCTTTAAAACTCCTGCTGCCGAGAGCAGGAATCCGGCATTCAACAAAATCGTATAGAAAAAGTTCCACTTAACATAAGTGAGGATATGGAATTGTACAGCCAGTTCATGCATGGCAAGCATGATTACCAATGAAATCAAGAAGGCTGCTATTTTATAAAATTGCGATTTTGCTCGTACATAATAATTCGCAAAAAGCACCGTGACCATCGGTGTCAGCACGTCCCGGCAAAGGATCAAACAAATGAACAGCCAATGATCCTCCGTCATTTTAAAAAGATGCCATTCAAGCGCAAAAATCGTCACGCATTGGCGCGTAATGATCGCAACCACCATGAAGACCAGCGCGTTCTGGAGGAAATTCAGCGTTTTTTGCATATGATAAGCGAAATGCAGAAGTAATATGGTAATTGTTATGTAAATTGAAAGAGCCATAAAAACATCCTTAAATAAAAGTTTCACACTCCTTACTTTGTCCACCTTCAAGCATCCTAACCATTTGAATCAAAATAAGCATACAGCCGGAACTGTATGCTTGTGGTCAATAATTATTGGCGCAGGCGGACATGTTTTCTTTTGTTGTTTGTGGGTGGCAGTGCGATTCTGGATCTGGCGCTTTTTCGAGTGCCATCCATTTTCCGCGCTTGAACTGGATAGCAAGGACCACGGCACGAAAAGCAATGTCAGCGCCAATCGCAATCCAGACTCCCGCAAGGCCCCAGCCCAGCTTGATTCCAAGGACATAGACAAGGACAGTCCGTACAGCCCACATCCCGAATCCCGTCAGGTACATCGGAAACTTAGTGTTGTTCGCACCCTGGAATGCGCCTGTCAGCACCATCAATACGGCCAGGAATGGCTGGAAAACCCCTGAGATTTTCAGTGCTGTACCGATATTGTTAACAACCTGTGGATCTTCTGTAAAAAAGCTGCCGGCCCAATCGCCGAGGAAAAACAGGAGAGCACCTAGCACCGTCATCGAACCGACTGTTAGATAAGTGGATAATCTGGCATAGTGCTTTGCCTCATCCAGGTTACCAGCTCCGATTTGCTGGCCAACAAGGATGGTGGCAGCTGTGGCGAAGCCGTAGCCAATCATGTAAGAAAATACTTCAATGTTGCCGGCAATCTGATGGGCGGCAAACGCATTCGTCCCGAGGGCAACTACGAAACCAAAGTAGACGATTTGTCCCGCTCGCATGACCAGCCTTTCCCCTGCTGCAGGAGCTCCCAGGGTTGTCAGCTCCATCAAATGAGTCTTGTCAATACTCCAGTAATCCTTGCGGAAGGTAAGCGTTTCTGTACGATTTACATAGTAAAATAATGCAATGCTGCCAATCAGCCGTGAGAATACCGTGGCCAATGCGGCTCCGACAATGCCCATTTCCGGTATAAACAAAAACCCAAAGATGAGAACGTAATCCAAAACAGCATTGATAATATTGATGACAATACTGACCTTCATCGGAGATTTTGTGTCGCCTGCCCCCCGCAGGATTGCGCTTAAAACAAACATAAAGCTCATCACAATCGACGGAATCCCGACAATCCTGAAATAGAGGGCTCCTGCTTCGAGCACTTCCGCTTCTATGCCCATAAGCTTCAGGAGCGGCTCTGCAAAAATCAATGTTATGATTCCTGTTAAAATCCCAAAGACCGCAGCCAGGACGATGGATTGCTGTGAAATATGCCGGGCTTTTTCCGGCAGGTTCGCACCTAGGAAGTTCGCAATCCTTACATTGGCCGCTACCCCGATGGCCATGAACAAAGCAAAATAAATGGCGAGAACTGCATTGGTTACCCCTACCGCTGAGACTTCGGCTAACCCAATTTTTGAAACAAAGTAGGTGTCAACAAAACCGAGGATTGTCTGGAAGAAGTTTTCGATAACTGCCGGTACAGCCAGCACTGTAATGATCTTAAGCCGTCCTCTATTCGTTTGCGGCATGCTTACTTTGCCTTCAATGACTTTATCCTTCAACACATTCAACCTCCTTTACTGGGGAACTAAAACAAATGCACACCATTACAGTGTGCATTTTTTAGTATGGCTTACTCCTGGACCTCTATGACAAAAGGCGCGGTATATAGTTTCCCTTTATACTTGAACTGTCCCCAAATCTTGTACAACCCTTTACGAGGGAAACTTGTCATATACTCTACTTTTGGTCCTTTCGTGTTCTCGTCTGCTGGATGGACATGAAGGAATTCTTCCATATCCTCGCTGACGATCACCACATGCCCCGCAGATCCAAGATAAGGCTCGAGTTCAGTAATTGGGCTGCCATTCCCATTGCTGAGTGCAAAAATCAATTTTAGGTGCTCATTTACCTTTGCTTCCGGGAGGATAAGCTCTATTTCAATGTCATCTACTCTCTTTTTCAGAACCTTATCAGCATCTATCTCTTCATTGGATTCTGCTCCAGTCACTACAAGTTCATGCGATGCCAGCTGCTGATTCGCCCCTTCTGGCAGGAAATCTGCATACAATTTATATCTCCCTGCCTTTGGGAAAATCGTCTTAATCTGGAACCTGCCCTTTCCGAGATATTCAGGATGAAGGTGCAAGAACACGGATAAATCCTTTTTGATCGCCAGAAGGTGCATTTCCTTTTCATGGACAACAGAGAATCCTTCAATAGCCTGGCCGGCTGCATCCTTGATTTCCAGGAAGATGTCCGTCTCCTTATTGGTTTCGACTGTCTCAGGGTTGGAAACCCACTCGACCTGGACTCCGGCTGTCTTCTTCTCTCCTGCAAGCTGGCCGTGACCCTCGTGGCCGGCATGGCTAGAGTGGGAATCTTTCAGGCCCTGTTCTGGATGATGTCCATTTTTTTCAGTCATGGTACCTCCGGCCTGGCTGCTGTCTCCATGTAAGCCTTTTTGCTGTAAGTCGCTGTGATGGCTGCCACTGCCATGTTCCGGTTCACGATTCATCTTCTCAACCTCCACTTTGTAATTATTCTTCCATCATATGGCTGAAATGATTCACTACCTTCTTTTGTTCTTCCGGTGTACCTAGTAGAGTTACGTCCGCTTTATTTTCCTTAAGGTATTCTGTGATCATATTGAGGAGTTGCACTTGCTGAGTGCCATTTCAATATGTGTTTGCTTGACCTTTGGATCCTTCATTTTTTATGCTGACACGAAATTATCTTTTGCCATAGCCTCTGTTGAAGCCTTGATTTCCATGGCGATGTGCCTGTCCATTTTCTGAGTTCCTCTAGTTGTTGTTTCTAATTGATCTTGCGGGATTTCATCAAAGCCCGGCATCTCCTCAAAGTCGCTTTTATCCGGATCAAGCATGTCCATCATGATACGCACATGGCTTCTCATGATTCCAACTTTTTTATTAAGCAGCTCTATTAATTTTTCATCCTTTGCTTCTTTTGCCAACAGCTTTACTTTCATGATCATGCCGTCATGGGCGGGTAAATGTGTCGTAATCAACCCTAAATCTGAGGCTGGAAGTAACATATGAATTCCCCCCTTATTTTTCGTTGTCTCAAATTACAACTACCACCTTCAGGGAAGCCTAAACTCCACAGAAAATGCTTATTTAGCTGATAGGGTCTTTAGTTTTTGTAATTGAAAAATGGCGCTTATAAAATACATATCTAGGTATATAGAATGTAAATAAAACAGCTTGAGAAAAATAACGAGGACACCAAAGGAGGGCGTAAAAAGTTGAAAAAGATTGGCATAGCTGCAATCAACATTCTTGTATTAGTCATAGCCGGAGGCAGGTTTTTCATGAGAAGCATGGTTGGTATGAGCGGCAATATGCCCGGCCAGGGAGGCGGCAGGTGAGAGCAATCGCAACATTTGATCATAAAGGATTGTTCATGTACCACTGCCACATCCTCGAGCATGAAGATGCCGGAATGATGGGACAGTTTAATGTAGAATAGACTGGATTAGGCTCCAGTTCTGTACTGGAGTCTTTTTTTTAAAAAAGCATAAGCCTGAGTGGCTTATGCTCTTATATAGACAAAAGGACGGCATTTCGGACTTAAAGTTTTGTGAGAAGAAGTGCTTAAATAACAATTATGTAATGTTTTCACTTACCATATGGGTACATTTCATCACTAATATAGCTATTTAGGAAACATTCACTTCTGATATTATATACAGTTGCCCTCAGTATGATCACTTCAATAATCCAACTAACTCCTCTTTTCCAAAGCGGTTGATGAATTTATGCATTTGTTCGCGTTTTTTTCCTTGCTCACTATATATTTCTATAAGCCTGTCAACCTTCTGATACAGTTCATCCGGAGTAAGCTGTTCGAATAACAAAGTGCCAGCCGCAGCATCTTGTCCCTTTGATTTCCCACCTGCATACAGGTTGTAGCACTCATTCACTTTCATGATGCCGATGTCGTTTATAAGCGGTTCGCCACAGCCAACAGGGCAGCCAGTATAAGCTGGTTTCAGGGTAAACGGAACAGGTTTGCCGGCGATCCTTTTGTTGAGTTCAATTGCAACCGGCATCCCTTCCTCCTCCGCCCCTTTGCAGAAATTGCATGTGCGCAGGCTTTTCACAAAGCTCCCTACTGGATAACAGCTAAGTCCGGCCTGTGCAAATTCGGCTATTGCCTCATCTTTACGGCTTTCCGGGATTTCAATATACAGCTGCTGGAATGTCGTCAGCTCCAGTTCCTGATCATCTTCCAGATATTTCGCCAGGACGAGCAGTTGCCTGGCATTCAGCTTGGCGCCAAAACTAATTCCCCCGTTTACCGCCAGCTTTATGGTTTTTTCTGTTCCTTCCAATTGCAATCCTACCTCCCTCTCCAGTTTTCTGAAAATTAATTCTATCATACCGTGAAAAAGTGGAGAATGCATGCAGATTTTGCTCTCGGCGTTGATTCATTTAATCGGAAGGTTGCTTCAACCTGCAAAATCTGATGTGAAATTCATGGCTTGATTATTGCAGATTTCCCCTCCTCTAGGGCAAAGATAAAGTAAAATAATTGAAATATTTTTAAGATAGGTTAAAATGATATCGGGTTTCGTTATTGGATTTCGATATCAAGGAAAGAAGGAATTATTTATGGAGGATAAAGTTCTTAGGAAACTTTTTCTCGGATTCATCCAGATCCATATTTTGCACCACGCGAAGGAACAGCCGATTTTTGGGTTGTGGATGCTGGAGGAGCTTAAAGAACATGGCTACAGTTTGAGCGCTGGCACTCTATATCCGATTTTACACAGTATGGAATCTGACGGGCTACTTTTAAAAGAAGAAAGAAATGTAGAAGGCAAAATCCGCAAATACTATCGAACAACGAAAAAAGGCAATTCAGTGCTTGAGGAAGCACAAAAGAAAGCGTACGAACTTTTCAAGGAAATCAAAGATTGATTGGAGGAATAGCATGTTTGAACTGAAGAATGTCAGAGTGAATGGTATTTTACAAATCGAGCAGCTGACGATTCCAGAAAATCAGTTTACTTGTATCCTTGGACCAAGCGGAAGCGGCAAGTCAACGCTGTTGAGACTTTTGAATGATCTGTCCAGTCCTGACGAAGGAGAGATTTTGTTTAAAAGCACACCCGTCAGTGATATCGATCCGCTACAGCTCAGACGTAAAGTTGTGATGGTGTCGCAGGCGCCGGTCATCTTTGCCGGCAGCATTGAAGATAATTTGCAAATCGGTCTTACTTTTTCCGAAAAAGAAGCAGCTGATGTGCCTGAAATGGAAACGCTGTTAAAGCTGTTCATGCTGGATAAAAAGCTAAGCGATGACGCGGAACATCTTTCCGGAGGCGAAAAACAGCGGCTTTCCTGGGCAAGGGCCATGCTGCTTGATCCCGAAGTTTTTTTGCTGGACGAGCCTACCTCCGCGCTGGATGAGGAGACTGCCAGGACCGTGTTAACGAGGTTTTATGATTATGCAAAAAAGAATGCAAAAACGGTGATCATGATCACCCACTCTAAGGAACTGGCGGAGCTGGTAGCAGAAAATACAATTGATATGGCTGAATACTCCCTCGAAAGCGGGGTGAGCTGATGGAAGATGTGATGGACCTATCGTTTTTGCAGATTGCAGCGGCATATATCTTCATCCTGATTTTGATCGTCATTGTCAAAGTTCGCGGGATTCGGCGGGAAAAAGAAATCCTGCTGGCCACTGTGCGTATGTCCCTCCAGCTTGTCCTGGTCGGGTACCTGCTTGTCTATCTTTTTGATAATCCAAATCCATTTTATACGTTAGGAATCATTGCCATCATGCAAGGTTTTGCGATTTATAATGTCTACAAACGGACTAAGCATCCGCTTGGCATTAAGATGAAAAAGCAGATCGCCTATGCAATGGGTATTGGCATCCTTACGAGCTTATTCTTTTTCATTCTGGTTGTCCTCGATGTCACACCTTGGTATGAGCCTAGATATTTCATTCCAATTGCCGGGATGATCATCGGGAATTCAATGACCGGCGTTTCGCTCGGTGTGAATAATTTGATCTCGGGATTTGCATCACACAGGGGCGAGATTGAGGGAGCACTGATGCTTGGCGCCACTCCAAAGGTTGCCGCCAGAAAGGTCGTCAACGAGGCGTTTGACTCTGCGATGCTGCCAACGATCAATTCAATGGTCGGAATGGGAATCATATTCTTGCCGGGAATGATGACAGGACAAATATTATCCGGAACTTCCCCCATTGTTGCAGTAGAATATCAGATTGCCATCATGCTCGGGATTGTCGGAAGCGTGTCACTCACGGTAATTTTATATTTGCAAATGGCCTATAAATCGTTTTTCAATGACCGTTTTCAATTAGTTATGAAGGAGTTAAAGAAATGACAGAGAAAAAAAGTGTTACGCTCCCGTTGTTGCTGGAGATTTTAATGGTTTCCACCAGGCTTGGCCTGACGTCATTTGGAGGACCTGTCGCCCACCTGGGTTATTTCCATGAGGAATATGTCCGCCGCAGAAAGTGGATGGATGAAGAAAGCTATGCAGATTTAGTGGCATTATGCCAGTTCCTGCCCGGACCCGCAAGCAGCCAGGTCGGCATCGGTGTTGGTTTGATGCGCGGCGGATTGCTGGGCGGACTGTTCGCATTCCTTGGGTTTACCCTGCCTTCTGTTTTGGCTCTTATAATTTTTGCAATCATCTTACAGGGTTTTGATATTGGGGACGCTGGCTGGATTCATGGCCTGAAAATCGTCGCTGTCGCAGTGGTAGCACACGCTATTTTAGGGATGGCGCAGAAGCTGACTCCCGATTTGCCGCGGAAGACGATTGCTTTATTCGCACTGGCGGTGACTTTGCTGTGGCAGACTGCATTCACCCAAATCGGCGTCATTATCATCGCTGGAATTTTGGGATACATTTTATTCAAGTCCCATGCCGCTGTCGATGATAAAAGAATGAGTTTCTCGATATCCAAAGGTGTAGGCTATGTTAGCCTCGGGCTGTTTTTCGGATTACTCATCCTCCTGCCGATTTTACGAGAAGCTACTTCATTGAACTGGATCGCGATGTTCGACAGCTTTTACCGTTCAGGATCGCTCGTTTTCGGCGGCGGCCATGTTGTCCTTCCGCTGCTCGAGCGTGAATTCGTGCCAACAGGCTGGCTGAGTGAAGAAGCGTTCCTTGCAGGCTACGGCGCTGCCCAGGCAGTTCCGGGACCATTGTTCACGTTCGCAGCCTATATCGGAGCGATCATCAACGGCTGGCAAGGCGGTCTGCTAGCGACTGTGGCCATCTTCCTGCCGGCATTCCTGCTGATCCTCGGGACTCTGCCCTTCTGGGACGCATTACGACGAAACAGCAAAATCAGCTCCGCTTTGATGGGCATCAATGCCGCGGTAGTTGGAATCCTGATTGCAGCATTCTACCATCCAATCTGGACGAGTTCTATTTTAGAGCCGATTGATTTCGTGTTTGCTGCTGTGTTGTTCAGCATGCTCGTGTATTGGAAGCTTGCACCATGGATTGTCGTTGTTACCGGAGCTGTTGGCGGATTGGTTTTGTATATGATTTTTTAAAATAAACCGGGCGGTGGCCCGGTTTTTCGCTATTTACCAGCAATACTTTAATTAATCACTGGTATTTCCGTTTCAGATTTCAGGTAAAGTGGATTTTATTGGCGAAAATAAGATTTTATCGACCACATTTTTGAATATATCGGCGGATTTCCAATTATATCGACCACTTTTTCGAATATATCGACCACTTTTCCAGATATATCGACCAAGTGGAACATAGATACCTGAATATTATAGTTCATAAAAAAGAAGAACCTTGACTACTCTTTCGGTCAAGGTTCTTCTAATCATTCAAACGTCCCTTTAACTAGCGGAACCCTTTTTTCTACCATTACACTCCCCATTGCGATGACCGTATCGATCTCGAGATTCTCATCGAGCAGGACAAGATCGGCGTCTCGTCCTGTTTCAATACGCCCTTTTTGAGATAGCTTTAAAACTGCCGCCGGGTTGGCCGTAATTACACGGATGGCCGTTTCAAGCGGAATTCCTTTCGTTAAAACAGCTTCCTTGACCGCCTCGTACAAAGAGGAAACCTGTCCGATCTGCAGGCCGATCAATTCTCCATTTTTATCAAAATCAGGCAGGCTTGCCTGTCCATCGGATGTGAAGGTAATCTGGCCTATATCTACTCCCGCTTCCAGCATGCGTTTCAGGGCCACGCTGCACTTAACTTCCCCTTCCTCCAGAAACTTCGGAATGGAACTGGTTGTAAAATCAATCCAGCCACCCTTTTTCGCATATTCAATCCCCGCTTCAAATAGATGCGGATTGCGGTTCATATGCGTCGGGTAAAATTGCCTGATTGGGATATCGGTATTTTCAATTACCTGCTCAATCACCTTCAAGTGGTCGTGACTATCTCCAACATGTACATTGACGATGCCGCTTTTACCGGAAAGCATCCCGCCAATCCGTGCTGCCGAGGCGATTTTGGCTAATTCCTCAGCAGTCGGCTGTGAGGAGCGGTGGTCGGCTATTGCGATTTCCCCTGCACCGATTATTTTATCGATTAAAATGATATCGTCCTCAATTTTCCCGGTCAGCGTTTTGACCGGAACCTGGTAGGAGCCTGTCTGAACATAGGTGGTGATCCCTTCTTCCTCAAGCGCGCGGGCTTTGGCAATCAGGCTTGGCATCGTCCGTGTCGTCCCGTCTGTGCCAAGCACACCGACAAGCGTCGTTATCCCGGCAGTCGTTGCCTGTGTCAACTGAATCTCTGGCGTCCTCGTGCGGAAACCACCTTCCCCACCACCGCCAATCAGGTGGACATGGGAATCGATGAATCCGGGAACGACCTTCTTGCCTGTCGCGTCAATGACCTTCACTTCTACGAAATGATCAGGAACCTCAATTGTATCCTTTATGAACCCGATTTTCCGATCAACAAGCAATATATCTTTTTTCCCAAGATTATCGGGGGCAAAAACCTCTCCATTTTTAATTAGTGTGAGCATGTAAACTCCTCCATTTCCGAAACCCTATATACTTATTATAAATGCAAATAGACAGAATCTCTTGACACTTTTTTATTATCATACTATAATTCCTACAAACATTTTAATAAGTTGAAGCGTTGAAGAGAGTCTATTAAGCCGGTCTCCCTGTTATTAGAGAATCAGTGGTTGGTGGAAACTGATACAAAGACATGGTGAATTTCGTTCTTGGAGCTTTTCCTTTTTTAAAAAAAGGAACGGTTTTGGCCGTTATCCAGTAACTTGAGCGGGAAGCAGCATGCTTCCAAATAGGGTGGTACCGCGTGTTCAGCCACGTCCCTATCCAGATTGATGGATAGCGGCGTGGCTTTTTATTTTGCCGTGACATCAATCATCTTCAGCTGAAATAGAGAGCATAAAGGGAGAGTACATATGGAGAAAGAACAATGGTCATCAAAAATCGGGTTTATACTTGCCGCAGCAGGTTCAGCAATCGGCATCGGGGCAATCTGGAAGCTGCCTTATGTAACGGGCGTGAGCGGTGGCGGGGCATTTTTCCTGATGTTTATTTTATTTTCACTATTCATCGGACTTCCCTTATTGCTTGCGGAGTTTGTCATCGGCCGCAGTACTGGTAAGGAGGCAATCCGGGCCTATTTGGAAATCGCGCCGAAAAGCAAATGGTATTTGATTGGGATACTCGGTGTCGTCACCAGCTTTGTGCTACTCAGCTTTTACAGTGTTGTTGGCGGCTGGATCAGCCTTTATTTTGTAAAGGGCCTGGCTGGGGGAGTAATAGAAGAAGGTGCAGATTACGGAGATTTGTTCGGACAGACGATCAGCAGTTCATGGACCGTCCTTGCTGCCCAGGCTGCCTTCTTATTAATTACGATTGTTGTCGTCGCTAAGGGCATTCAATCTGGAATTGAAAAAGCAAGCAAAATCCTGATGCCGGCATTGTTCCTGCTGTTCATCATCTTGATTTTTCGATCACTGACACTGGACAACGCACTTGCTGGCGTGAAGTTTTTCCTTGCTCCTGATTTTTCAAGCATCACATCGGAAAGCGTGCTGTTTGCGATGGGGCAATCCTTCTTCTCGCTGAGTGTCGGCGTATCTGTGATGGTGACATACAGCTCGTATCTGCCGAAAAAAGGCAGCATCGTCCAGCCTGCGCTGTCGGTTGTCGGAATGAACCTTTTCATTGCGCTGCTAGCCGGGCTGGCAATATTCCCTGCTGTTTTCTCGCTCGGATTTGAACCGGCGGAAGGACCTGGACTGCTATTTGTCGTCCTGCCAGCTGTCTTTGAAAAAATGGTATTCGGCGAACTGTTCCTGCTTCTTTTCCTGGCATTGTTCCTGTTCGCGACACTGACTTCGGCGTTCTCGATGCTTGAAATTGTAGTGGCCACTCTTGCAAAAGGCAACCAGGAAAAGCGGACAAAATTCGCCTGGATAGCCGGCGGATTGATTTTCCTGCTCGGCATCCCTTCTGCTCTATCATTCGGGGCGATGGCGGAAGCAACGATTTTCGGAAAGAATATCTTTGACACAGCTGATTTCCTTGTCAGCAACATCCTGATGCCGCTTGGAGTATTACTGATTTCGATATTCGTCCCACTTAAAATCAAAAAGGAAGTACTGCGCATGGAGCTGCTGCAGCACACAAAAGGCGGCAGCCTGCTCTTCAACCTCTGGTACAATGTGATGAGATTTGTCGTGCCAGTGGTCATCATCATTGTGTTCCTTGATTCACTCGGAGTTTTATCCTAGGAAGCTGACAAAATGTCAGCTTCTTTTTTCTATATAAGCACTTAGATTAGTGTCTAACATTAGCACTTGCGCTTTTCTTAATGCAATCACAAAAACTATCAGCAGTATAATTTTTCCCAGACAAGCAAAACCTGTAGAGTAGGTGATTGCATCGGAGGGATTTTTTTATGTTCTTCAAGAATAAGAAAGCCGTAGTCGATAGTAAAGCAAATCAAGAAAACCTCGACGACAAGGAATTAATCCCTGTAGATAAGGACGATTTCATCCAAAAAATGAAGGAGCAACTTCATGATAGTGCGGATTTGAATATCAAGGAACTCACGAATGGCTTTACACTGATATTCTTTGATACTTTGACTGATAAGAAGATGCTGAATGGAGATGTTCTCGCTCGTCTTGAAGATGCTCATGCTTCCCCAAACGAGGCGCTTAAGCATATTACCGTTTCCAGTACTTCTAAGCATAAATATGTTCATGACGTGGTTGATTCACTTTTAAAAGGAGCCGTAGCGGTCCATTCACCAGGCCATCCTGTGATCATCAGTGCAATGGTCGGTACCCAGGAAAACCGTTCATTGACCCGACCGGAAAATGAATCTCAGGTTTTGGGGCCGCAAATCGCCTTTAACGAGAGCCTTGCAACCAATATATCTCTGATCCGTCGCTTTCTCACCAACCCAAATCTATGTAATGAAAGCTATTCTGTAGGAAAACAAACGAACTCAGCGATTTCACTGCTTTATTTGAAGGGGATTGCGGACGATGAGATGATCGACCGCATGCGCGAGCGGATTAAATCAATCGACATTGATGGCATCCTTGATAGCTCGATCTTGGTACAGCTCATTGAAGACAATTCATTTGCCATTTTTCCACAGTTGCTGCTGACAGAAAGGCCGGACCGTGCCTGTGCCTGGCTGTTGAACGGTAAAATGCTCGTGCTAGTTGATGGCAGTGTACAGGTTATCGGGGCACCGCAAACGTTCATCGAATTTTTCCAGAGTATGGAGGATGAAAGTGTCAGGTGGCAAATCGCGACGTTTATCAGAGCTTTGAGGGTTTTTTCGATGGTCGTGTCGATTTTTTTCACGGCAATCTATGTGGCAGCTCTGACTTTCCATTATGAAATTATCCCGCAAACATTGCTGATCCCGCTTGGCGAGTCAAGATCGCGCGTACCCTTCCCGCCTATAATTGAGGCTTTATTGCTAGAGGTAATGATTGAGCTCCTGCGGGAAGCCGGGGCCCGGCTGCCAACAAAGGTCGGCCAGACGATGGGTATCGTTGGCGGTATCGTCGTCGGAACTGCTGCCGTAGAAGCGGGATTCACCAGCAACATCCTAATCATCATCATAGCCGTTAGCGCACTTGCTTCATTTACTACACCAAACTATATGATGGGCAATGTCATCAGAATCCTCCGTTTCCCATTAATCATTTTGGCAGGAATGTGGGGATTTTACGGACTGATGGTCGGATTTTGTTTCCTGCTGATCCATCTGCTTCGCCAATCCAGTCTTGGGACGCCGTTTTTGGCTCCATTTTATCCACCGAGGTTTGAAGATTGGCGCGACAGCATTATTCGTCTTCCGATCGGCTGGACCAACAGCCGTCCGGTGCAGACAAGGCCATTGGATAGATTGAAATACAGATATCGAAAAAACAAAAACTAAGTTGTGGTGTTATGAATGAAAGTTCACATCGAGCCTAAGCCCCAAAATATGGTCAATACTTTCCTGCTCATCTTCGTAGTCCATTCTATGCAGCTGGGTGTTGGCATCCAGGGCTTCCAGCGAATCATCTACATGGAAGCGAGGCATGATGCCTGGATTTCTGTGATTCTCAGCGGGGTTGCAACTGCCATTATCGGTTTCATAATGGTGAAAACATTAAGTGTGTATGAGAATTCGGATTTATATGGAATCCAATATGATGTGCTTGGAAAGTGGCTCGGAAACCTGATTAATATCATGTTTGTTCTCTATTTTCTTGGCAGCTTCCACATCATCGTCCGGAATTATATGGAGGTCCTGCAGGCATGGGTCTTCCCTGAAGTCCCGAACTGGCTGCTTGCTCTGACTCTCGTTTACCTTGTTTACTACGGCTTGAATGGGGGCCTGCGAACAGTTGTTGGTGTCAGCTTCTTCAGTGTGATCCTATCCTTGTGGCTGATCCTGCTGCTCGCCTATCCCTTCCAGTTCACCAATTGGGACTACTTATTTCCGATGTTCGAAGCGAAAATAACTGAAATACTGAGAGGGGCAAAGCAAATGACATTCACTGTCATCGGCTTTGAAATCATTTACGTCATCTATCCCTTTTTAAAAGAAAAAGATCGGGTCCATAGACATATGCAATATGGTCTTGCATTCACCACCATCATTTATCTTGCGCTCATGGTAGTCTCCCTGGCTTATTTCAGCGGCGGCCAGCTTGAACGGACGATTTGGGGTACACTATCGCTTTTTAAAATCGTTCGTTTCCCTTTCATTGAAAGATTTGAGTACGTCGCCATCACTTTTTGGGTCTTGCTGATCCTGCCAAATCTGATGCTCTATATGTGGGCAGCCACTCGGGGAATTTCAAGGATTTTTAATAAAAAAGAACAGAAAGTCAGCTTGATTCTCCTTGCATTTATTTTCCTGACCTTGCTTTATCCTCTTACGAGAGTCCAGATTAATCTGTTTAACGACTACTTCGCAAGGGGTGCTCTCTATATTGTTTTTGCCTATCCGCTACTCCTATTCGTTGCTGTTCTGATCAAAAAGAAATTCTTCAGTAAAAAGGATGAGGCCTATGCGCAAAAAAGTGAATAAGCTCATAATTGTTATAATTGTGATCATCCTTGCCGGTTGTGCAGAACAGAAAACACTTGAAAAAATGGGATTGGTTACAACAGTTGGTTATGACCTCACAGAGGATCAGCAGATTCTGGCGACAATGGTGCTTCTCCAAATCGACCCGGAAGCTGCCCAAAGTTCCGTCATTCTGTCCGCTAAGTCGGCAACAAGTAAAGGAGCGAGAAATGAGGCCGATTTAAAAAGTCCTAAAAAGTTGCAGTCCGGGCAGCTGCGGGTAGCGCTTTTCAGTGAAGATGTTGTCCGCTCAGGCCTCATCAATCTGGCAGATACACTTGCACGTGATCCCTCGATCAGTGATCTCACCTATCTTGCGGTAGTTGAGGGAAGTACAAATAAGCTCCTTAACCAGAGGAATGAACAATTTTCCGATATCAGCCAGCTCATATATAAGGAACTGGATCAAAACATAAAGGGTGAAAAAATCCCCTCTTCCACCCTGCAGGAAGTAATGCATGATTTCTACGCACCAGGAATTGACCCAATCTTGCCCACTTTAAAAAGTGATGAAGGCATAGTTAAAATTTCCGGAATGGCCCTGATAAAGAATGACAAGATGGTCGGTAAAATCAATGCAAAAGAAGCCTTTTATCTAAAGCTGATCAATGACCGTTACAAGGCAGGTGCGATAGAACTAGAAATCGACAAGGAAGGTTTTGATCTGCAAGAGTCTCTTGAAGGTCCCGACAAGCTCGCAGTGGTCCTTGACACGATCCATAGCAAAAGTGACATGAACCTGATCAGCAAGGAGAATCTCCAATTCGATCTGAAAATCAAATTAAAAACGAGATTACTTGAGATCAACCAGGCACTGGACTTAAAGAACCCGGAGTACCTTAAGCAACTAGAAAAAAAGCTCGAGGAAAAAATAACTTCCGATATTGAAAATTTAATCAACAAAGCTCGTGATTTAGGTGCAGATCCATTTGGGTTCGGTGAGATCTATCGAAAAAGTGTCAGACAGGCCAACCTGACCACTGAAAAATGGCATGGCATGTACCCGGAGAGCAAAGTCGATGTAAAGATTGAGTTTGAGATTTTGCGGACTGGGGTGGTTGAGTAAATTATGATATATGAAAGCGCGTTGGACTTGCTTAATTTTTCCTTGAAGGCCAGGCCCCTCCACCTAGCTGATACAAATAAAGCGGGAGCCTGGTGTTGACGGTTCCCGCTTTGTTATTGTGTTTCGAAATCTTAAATTATAATTTTTCAAAATTCTTTGGAATAACTCCTTGTAATATTAGGACTTTTTGTATTTTTTTAATCATAATTTATTGGAAAAGTGAGTTGTGCTCTTTATTGCATTAAAGTTTTTTTCATATTTTATTGGAAAAACCCAAGATGTCTTCAAGATGCTTTAATGTAATATACAAGT
Source organism: Mesobacillus sp. (assembly GCF_047739415.1). GTDB lineage: Bacteria > Bacillota > Bacilli > Bacillales > Cytobacillaceae > Mesobacillus. The sequence goes on from NZ_JBIQOE010000074.1 coordinate 29,668, forward strand.
ATTCTTTTGATTAAATGGTTATGAAGTCTTCTGAACAGGAGCTTTCCCTACCAAAAAGATTGTTTATAGGATATTAATGCGAGGATTTATAATTAGACTTCTTTACACAAAGAAATGACTCCAAAAAATGGGTCACTTAATTGTTAAAGTCATTTTATTAATAATTTTTGTAATTTGCATTTTAGCAATTGGCTAAAATTAAAGCTTCCTCTACCTATTCCTTCAAAAAAACTTGCAAATTTAACGCTTGTGATTAAGAGGCATTACCCGTTTTATTTTTATTTAGTCTCCCCTCAATAGCAAAAGCATCCCCAATATTAAAATTCTCTTCTTTAAAGGGATTTGAAATATTAGGCCTCTTGGATATTTTCAGCTTATTAAAAGCAGTATAAAGGTGATTTTGATCTATAATATCATTACCACTTTTAGCTGCAATAACTGTTGCCTCTTGCAATATTTTATTTACATAATAAGGATTACCATTTGATACATAGAAAAACTTTTCTGCCAGGTTAATATCCGCTAAGTTAGCACGATGAGGAAAGGGAAGCTGCTCATCTATAGTATTAAGAAATATACGGAATTCCAATTGTTCATCTCGAGTAGAAAACTTAAATCCCTTCATCTCTTTTTTCTCTGTAAACCTTCGATCAAGCTGTTCATTATGGTCAAATATAATTTTTGATTCCGTCATTCCAGCAAGAATTATAGGAATATTTGCATCTTCAGAGAACTTTTTCACCCAATCTGAAGCTCTATTGAGTACATGCCTAGTTTCTCTGTCAATTAAATGTTGAAATTCGTCAATAATGACCATTTCAACTTCACACATTGTAACAAAATGTAAAATCCTTTCGGTCTGATTCGATTCAGTTCCTTTGTCATAATTAGGGTCTTTCATTGCCAAAAGCATACTAGAAGCAACTGATTTTGGCGTAGCACCTACAGGTACTCTAAAATATAAGATTGGGATTTTTGTTTGCCCATCAACTAAACGGCGAGGAAACATACTTGCGTATTCCTTCAAAACGGTTGATTTACCTACCCCTGTGCCACCATAAAGGTACAAGTTATCCGCCTGTACAGAACCATTGGACAAGAGATGGATTTCTTCGATTGTATCCCGGATATACTTATATCTAGGATGCTCAACAACAATTTTCTTTACATGTTCTTTTCTGTTCCTGATCTCATTTATATCGGCTGGAAAGCCGTTTAGGTATTTAAAATTTGTCATTATTGTATTACCTACCCTTTTTTATAATTTACATTGTATGTTGGCAACTCATCAACCTCTGGGTAAACTATAATTTCCTTAGTTTCAAAAGACGTACTTTCTTCCTTTGTTTCCGTCTTGGTATTACCGTTTTTCTTTCCCTTACTCTTTTTTGAATTAGACCTTTCTTTTTTTAATATCTTAATTTCTTCATTTTCTGGTACATCATTATCTTCTGAGCCAAGTGCTATTCCTACGTAATCAGAGGCTTTTTTTCTTTCTTTATCCATGTATTTTTTATAGCTGTTCACCTCTTTCTTACTATCTTGTTCCAATTGTTCAACATTTCGTCTCACCTCTGCCCTTAATGTTGGATCCACTTTATTTTTGTTATGGTTATATGTTTTAGATATTATTTCAAGTCTTATAAACGGAACAGGTCTTTCAATATCTATTTCTTTTCTTTTCATTCCTGTTTGTTGAGCAGCAATGTATTTATTGTTTTTTCTATCGTATACATATACCTCTCGCATGTCAGAAGTATCAAATCTTATGCGAACCTCTCTACTTAGATTGTTCTTTTCTAATTCATTTTTTAATTCAATTAATTCTCTACTGTAATAAAACTCATTTTCAACTTGAACTCCTTGTGGTTGAATAGTTCTGACAACCGATCCTTCCATCAGGAGTAACTTTAAATCTTTGACACTCCTAGGTATCATCAGTGAAAGGTGCTCGTTTTCTTTAATTCCTTTGTTCCAAATTTCATTAGGTGTGTTTCCTCTTCTTGAGGAATAACTATTTGCAATTAAATCCACCATCACCAAATGAGCCATATAAGTAAATGCCTCAATTGTGATACAGGCTTTTCTCTCCGAGTCATACAAACCTTTTTCGAATATGTTAGAAAAGGTCGTTCCCTTCAATGAATGTACCAAATATGTGTTTAAAGTTCTGAAAGCTCTTTCAATAGCAGCTTTTTGATGCCCTGCTCCTACTGTACAAAATTGAACATCTTTTACTCCTACTTGATAACATGCGTCTTCAAATTCATAAGAATCATTAACGCTATCGTTGTCTACAACAATGGTACTCGGTATGCCGTATGCTAACCATTCATTCTTCACCAAAGGATATAGCTTTTTGATATATGTTTTAGGCATAATAATGTGCAATAACAATTGTTTTAATACTCCTGCATTAACTGGTTTAAATGTCACAATAAAACCTAACGGATAACCAGTAAATCTATCTATTGCATATACAAACCAAGGGCGCTTAGGTTTAAGATCGGTTGAATCTATAAGCATTACATCCAAACGCGTCCAATCTATCTCCACCCTCTCTAATGGTCGACTAACAAAGACTTCCTGCTTCACCCCATCTCGATTAAGGTTTGCCTGGACAATTCCTTTCTTTTCTTTATCTTTTTTATGCTGGTCTAAATTTTCCATTCTTCTTCGGTGTATGGTTGACCTAGAAACAGGTTTAAGTTTGTCTTCTGCTTTTCTAAATTTGTTATCTTCCTTAATTCGCAGGCTGACTTCTGAATAAATAGTTTCCGTAGCAAATTTTTCACCCCGGTACTCATACTCTTTTAGCACCTCATCGATTATATCTAGAACCGCTTGTTTCGTAGACCTTTTCTTTGGTCCCCTTTTTAAATCTGAGAGCGCTCTAACATCTCCTGTTTGATTCCATTTTTTCAGCCAGTTATAAAAAGTAGATTTTGAAATTGGCGGATCTTGATCTTCCAAATATGAAAATAGTTCAGTGGTTGTTTGTACTTCATATTCAAGAATCGGTTTCAAAATTTTGTATCTATACAATGCTGCTTCCTTTTTAGCTGGTTCCATTTCATTAAGGGGTGGACCTTTTAACAGCTCTTCTCCTCCATTGTTTAATCTAAACATTAAATCTCCTGTAACCCACTTTTTCAGAAGATCTTCGATGTGCCAAATCTCTACCTTCTTGTAAAATAAATTCTCAACTTCAATATCCAGGTCTACTACTTTCCGTATGATATATTCATTGTCATTAACCATAAATCTAGTTCCAGGACTGAAGCTATGCCTTGGCATTATCATTCTCCTTTATATAAAAATTAAAGATTGATTGGTGATTGGTTCCCTTTCTAAATCCGCTTTTATTTTTTGGCTGTAAATCAAGTAATACAAATTCAGAATAAATTCACCTTGTTCCATCTTCATTATCTGTCTAAAGCTCCCAATGGTAATTCCACCTGGGCTTTTCCTTAGTTCATCTAACATTCTGTTCATTATTTTGACATCAGTGTATTCGAATCTCGAATCAGTTAACAAATCCAAGTTTTCTAATAAAAAGCCTTTTCTTATATCTTTTTCAGATAATATTCTAAATTCAATACCATTCTCTTTGGCGTAACTCATACCCGCTTGAAATTTTATTTGATTTTCACTTAAGTATTTTTTGCTTTCCGGTTTAACCTCCACCAAGTATTCCTTAAAATCTCTTGTCTTTATCAAGAAGTCGGGGAAATAGGTTTTTTCCTTGCCTTCAAATAGATAAGTTATGGAGATGGGTTGAGAGCTAATATATGTGATCATTGAATCAAATTCAGCGATTTTTAAATAGTCTCTCTCCAAAGTGCTTTCCCAAGGAATCATACTAGACATCTTTTGACTTCTATGTTTCCCTCTTATACTAACTTTTTTGCTTGGTTTAATCTTTCTGGCTTTAATCATCTGTCACTCCCCCCCTGAATATAGATACCATTATTGGTAATAATTAGTATAAAAATACAACAGGTGATCGGTATGCTTCTTTTTTACGAAAAGCCAATTATAGATGAAACTTTATGCAGCTTTACTTATCGAACGGCTAAAAAAAATTTAATGACTAATTTAAGTTGGATAAGAGAAAATTTCAAAAAATCTTCTGCACTAAAATTGAACGAGAATGAAATTAATTGGCTGGAAAATGAGAAACTAAAAAAATTGTCCAATTTCTTGGGAATAGACTTAATTGAAGCCCAACACTTGACATATTCCCACTTTCTAAGACTACAGAACATAAAATTCAATAATATTCAGAAGAATAATTGGTTCCTTTATTCAAAATGTAGAGTTTGTCCTTTATGTGTAAGGGAGTCACAATATCAGCGCAAAGTGTGGGGAAGTTCGTACTTAACTGCTTGTGTAAGGCACAAGATTATGCTTATAGACAGCTGTTATAATTGCGGTACGAATATTACAGTGCGTGGTATTGTTTTGGACAATTGTCAATCCTGTAACCAAAAAATTAGTTCCTTGCCTTTTCAAAAAATATCTAATAATGACTTGATAACTTTCCAGAATATTATTGAAGATGGTATTAACCACAATTCTTACTCCACAAAGCATCCATGGATTAAAGATTTTCCCACATATTTATTCTGCTTGGAATTCATTAGTCTATGGGCTGTTCAACTTTTGGATAATAAGGATTTTTCGTTAGACGAATTAAGTATGGAGTACGATGGCGGGGGGCTAGAAAGACATTCCTTAAAAAATGCTAAAACTGTTGAACAGGCTACTTGCATATATTTTCGCGGGTATAACATACTTAAAGATTGGCCTACTGGGTTTTATCGTTTTATACAAAGAGCAGATAATTTGAAGAGGTCTAATTTCACCTCTTTTATTAATAACATTATTCCAAATTTAACAACAACTGTTTTAGAACCAATTATTAGGGAAGCTAACAAATATTATTTTACTAAGCATTATGGGAAGGGAGAATTGAAGAGGGGGGAAACTGATTTCATAAGAAATAAGGAAATAAAATTTTTATGTCCAAGATTTAATGCTGGACTTACTAAAGAAGACCTTTTCAATGAATTTTTAATTGAAGAAGAAAATATTAAGTTCAAGTTAATTATAATGAATGAATTAATAGCCTGGATGAATGAATACGAAAATTTTTACACAAAGAAAGATTTAATGGAGAGATGGAAAATCAGTTCAAAAGCAGCGACAAATATTCTGAAAGCGGATTTATTTAAACCTTCCTTTCATTATAAAGTCGGAGCTGTAAGTACCTGGGTTGTACCATATAAAACAATTAAAACCATGGAAACAAACCTAAAAATACAAGTAAAAGAAGATTTAAAAATGCCTGTTTCCCTAAACAAGGCAATTGAATGGATTGGCCCAGGAAACGCAGCCCTCCTATTTAACGGAATGCTTGAAAACAGAATTAAATATTGTAATCCTTCGGGAAGTATACAAGAAATAACTTTAGCAAAAGAAGATATATTTTTTTATGGAAAAGAGCAGATTCTCCATAATAGCAAGAAAAAAGGTTACATTCCCTTTAGAGATATAGAGTTTCTATTGGGTGTTAAACGATCAGATATTTGTTATTGGGTAAAAACAAAAAAATTTGGAGAAATGAAACTAAGCCCAAATTTAATGATTCCTATAAATAATTTCCTGACTTTTCAAAGTGGATATTTAACTACAATGGAATTATCATTCTTAACTGGGATTCCAATGAAAACTATTCTTAAAAAAGTAAGTATCGGTAGACTGCCTATCATATCAGGCCCTAAGTGTTAATGACGTTCTACAATGTCCGGAAATTGACGG
>NZ_JBIQOE010000075.1:0-10685 GCF_047739415.1 Mesobacillus sp.
CACTTTGAAGCGTGAAGAAGACTACACATATGATGAAAAAACGAAGGGTGTCCAGCTGACGGAGGAAGGGATCACGAAGTCAGAGAAGGCTTTTGGCATCGAGAACCTTTTTGACATCAAGCATGTGACATTGCTTCACCACATCAACCAGGCGATGAAAGCCCAGGCGAGCATGCATAAGGATGTGGATTACGTCGTCCAGGACGGCGAGATTGTCATCGTTGACCAATTCACTGGCCGTCTGATGAAGGGCCGCCGCTACAGCGAAGGCTTGCACCAGGCGATCGAGGCAAAAGAAGGCCTTGAAATCCAGAATGAAAGCATGACGCTTGCGACGATTACATTCCAGAACTACTTCCGTATGTACGAAAAGCTTTCCGGTATGACCGGTACGGCGAAGACTGAGGAAGAGGAATTCCGCAATATTTACAATATGAACGTTGTTGTGATTCCGACGAACCGTCCGATCGCCCGTGACGACCGTCCAGATTTAATCTACGCATCGATGCAAGGGAAGTTCAAGGCGGTAGCCGATGACATCGCCGAGCGACACAAGGCCGGCCAGCCGGTTCTTGTTGGTACAGTTGCGATTGAAACTTCTGAGATCATTTCTGCCTTCCTATCGAAAAAAGGCATCAAGCATAATGTCCTGAACGCGAAAAACCATGAGCGTGAAGCGGAAATCATCGCTGAAGCCGGTTCGAAAGGTGCGGTTACGATCGCGACGAACATGGCGGGCCGTGGTACGGATATCAAGCTTGGCGAGGGCGTGAAAGAAGTTGGCGGTCTTGCCGTTATTGGTACAGAGCGTCACGAGAGCCGTCGTATCGATAACCAGCTCCGCGGACGTTCCGGACGTCAGGGAGACCCGGGTGTCACTCAGTTCTACCTTTCCATGGAAGATGAACTGATGCGCCGCTTCGGTTCCGATAATATGAAAGCAATGATGGAGCGACTTGGCATGGATGATACCCAGCCAATCCAGAGCAAAATGGTATCAAGAGCCGTTGAATCAGCGCAAAAACGTGTTGAGGGCAACAACTTCGATGCTCGTAAGCAGTTGCTACAATACGATGATGTCCTTCGCCAGCAGCGCGAAATCATCTACAAGCAGCGTGACGAGGTTCTTGAATCTGATAACCTTCGTGACATTGTTGAAAGAATGATCAGGTCTGCATTGGAGCGCAATGTCTCTGCCCATACGCCAGCAGGCGAGGATATGGAAAAATGGGATCTGAACAGCATCCTTGACTACGTGAACGGCAACCTGCTTCACGAAGGTGACATAACTGCTGAAGACCTTCGCGGCAAAGAGCAGGATGAAATTATCGAAGTGATCATGGCGAAGGTGAAAGAGCGCTATGATGAAAAAGAAGAGCTGTTGACTGACGAGCAAATGCGTGAATTTGAAAAAGTCATCGTGCTTCGTTCGGTTGACTCGAAGTGGATGGACCACATCGACCAGATGGACCAGCTGCGCCAGGGTATCCACCTGCGAGCGTATGGCCAGATCGATCCACTGCGCGAATACCAGCATGAAGGCTTCGCAATGTTCGAAAATATGGTATTATCCATCGAAGACGATGTTGCGAAATACATCATGAAGGCTGAGATCCGCAGCAACCTTGAGCGCGAGGAAGTAGCGAAAGGCCACGCGGTGAATCCAAAGGAAGGCGAAGGCGGTAAAGTGAAGAAAAAGCCTGTTACCAAGACTTTGGATGTCGGCCGTAATGACCCATGCATCTGCGGCAGCGGCAAGAAATACAAGAACTGCTGTGGTAAGGCGGAATAATAATTGCTCTTGCGTCACCGCACTAACGCATCGGGGGTCAGACCCCCGATGCAGTGCAGCGTTAAAGTGCGGGGCAAGGAGAAATAATTTTTACAATCAAGAGGGCCGGATTATCGGCTCTCTTTTTCCTTGGAACATACAATACGCTATAATAGAAAGTAACTTACTTATGAGGTGAACGATATGGAATTAGCAGATATCAGGAATGAGCTTGAGAAAACAGCTAAGAAATTAGCGGGCTTCAGGGGGTCTCTTTGACCTCGAAAATAAAGAAGCGCGAATCGCTGAGCTAGAGGATGGCATGCTTGCTCCGGACTTCTGGGATGACCAGCAGAAGGCACAGGTTGTCATCAACGAAGCCAATGCGCTTAAGGAACAGGTTAATGTTTTTAACGAGCTTAACGAGTCATATGAAAATCTCGATTTGACATATGAACTTGTAAAAGAGGAAGACGACGCAGATCTTCGGGAAGAACTCGAAAAGGAGCTCGTTGAATTCAAAGAGCGCATGAGTGAGTTTGAGCTCCAATTATTGTTGAGTGAAGAGCACGATAAAAACAATGCGATTCTTGAATTGCACCCTGGCGCTGGCGGAACGGAATCCCAGGACTGGGGCTCCATGCTGTTGCGCATGTACACGCGCTGGGCAGAAAAACGCGGCTTCAAGGTGGAGACTTTGGATTACCTGCCAGGTGATGAGGCAGGAATCAAGAGTGTTACTTTGGCGATTAAAGGGCACAATGCCTACGGTTATTTGAAAGCTGAAAAAGGTGTACACCGTCTCGTACGTATTTCACCGTTTGATTCTTCTGGACGCCGCCATACTTCATTTGTATCCTGCGAAGTTATGCCAGAGTTCAACAACGAAATCGAAATCGAAATCCGTACGGAGGACCTGAAAATTGATACGTATCGTGCAAGCGGCGCCGGCGGTCAGCACATCAACACCACTGACTCAGCGGTTCGTATTACGCACTTGCCAACTGGTGTCGTAGTATCATCCCAGGCCGAACGATCACAGATCAAGAACCGTGAAACGTCTATGAAAATGCTGAAAGCTAAGCTTTACCAGCGCGAAATCGAGCAGCAGCAAGCTGAGCTCGATGAAATCCGCGGCGAGCAAAAAGAAATCGGCTGGGGCAGCCAGATTCGTTCTTATGTATTCCACCCATACTCCATGGTAAAAGACCACCGCACCAGCGCCGAATCCGGCAACGTGCAGGCAGTCATGGACGGCGATATTGATATGTTTATTGATGCTTATTTGAGGTCTAAGTTGAGCTTGGGTGAGTAAACCGAACTGCAAATGAGCTTTGGGATCCCCCGCCGGGTTGGCGGGGGATTTTTTAAATCGGAGTATAATAGCAGCTTCTCCGCGTAGGCCCTTGGCATTTCAGGTTCATATTTGCCAGAAGCTTTGTTGCCAGTTTAGGTGAGTGAATGTGAAGGTATTCCCGAAACTGCTTGTTGGTGATACTATCGTTGATCAGGAGAAAGTAATCCTCGATGGCCTGGTGATGAGCATCTTTAGCTGTGGTCCCGCAATGTGTACAATTCCAGGTTCCGCTGTACCGCTCCATTGCATACTGGGAACAAGAGGGACATTGGACACCGGTCAAGTATTCAGAAGGATTAATCTTAAATTGATGAAGATGGGAGCTTGGAGGAACATCACTCTTGAATAAAAGCTTGCTCAGTTTTTTATATTCTTTTACGGAAAGTAGCTCTTTTTTATATTTTGATATGAACTCTTCAATTTTAAAGATGATTTTTGCCGGAGGACAAACGCGATGGTAGATTTCCTGATCATTGTATGGATTTCGTAATGCTGTTGAGGGATTGCTGCTGAAGACAAGGTACTCAATAGGAATCTGGGGGAAGTGGTGGTCCTTGAGCCACTTCATTAAAAGCAGACGGTGTCTTTTTACTTGAAGAATAGGATCTTCATAGGTATCTGTTTTGTCATTAAAAGTTCGTTCCATTTGATTAAAAGTAGAATGGAAGGTGAGGGTGCCTGCCATGTTCTTGGCATCGATAATGAGTGCAAATGAGGGAGAGAGCAGTAGAGAGTCTATTTGGAAGTGAGTTTGACCTGATTTAAGCCGAAGCCCTTGGAATATGTGGAATTCATCTTCATGTAGTAGGCTGGTGTAATAGTCTAGAGCTTCTTCGCCTTTATGGCCAGCCCTGGTTTTCATGGAATCTTGGATCACTTCAGGGAGTTTTGGATGATTAACAGGTAATCGTCTTTGAATTGCATTATTTATTTTGATACGGAGTGGGAATGTTCTTCTTTTTACGATCAAAATGGTCTCAGTCCTCTCGTTCTATTTAATTCCGGTAAAAGAATTCGCTAACAAGTGGTTAAAATCCTGCTTTTTACCATGCAGGGTGTCGATTTATTTAGGGTCCATTACACCATCACTACGAAATGAGTGACAATCACTACGAAAAATGGAATAATCACTATGAAAATGTCACCAATCACTACGAAAATTACAATCATCACTACGATTTTCCCCTTAATCACTACTTTTTCCATATAACAGGTAAAAATCAACACAACCCAAGGGCCAATTACCTTTTTTTAGCAACCCCACACGCTCAGAAACATGCTGTATACATAAAAAAGCGGCCTCCCACGAGAAGGCCTCTCTCCAATCAATATTAGATGAACAAATTCAATCCAGAATCTTCAGCATCCCCGAGGTAAGCTGCTACGCCGCCGATTTCCACTCCGTCGATGAGTTCTTCTTTTGCGATGCCCATGAGATCCATGCTCATGCCGCAGGCTACTAGCTTAACGCCGGCATCCATGGTGTTTTTTATCAAGGTTTCTAGGTTGTCGACGTTATGGTTGGCCATGACTGTCTTGATCATCTTGGCACCAATGCCGCCCATGTTCATCTTGGACAATGGCAGGTCGTTTGCGCCCTTCGGCATCATCATGCTGAACATCTTCGCCATCATGTCTTTCTCGGTTGACGGTGCGTCGTTGCGCTTAAGGATGTTCAGTCCCCAGAAGGTGAAGAACAAGGTTACTTCTTTGCCCATCGCCGCCGCGCCGGATGCGATGATGAAGGTTGCGATTGCCTTATCAAGGTCACCGCTGAACACGACCATCGTCGCGCCATTCTTAGCAGAAGCAGCTGTTGGAACGCCAGTCGGAACCTCAACAGGAGCAGCCATCGTATTCAAAGGCACAACCACATTCCCTTTCATGATCTGGGCCTTGAACTTCTTATCTTCAAATTTGTTGCTGATCAGTTTGTTGCCAGTCTTCTCACACCACGCTTTGATGTCTTTTGCGCGGTGCGTATGCCAACTCAAGATCCGGCAGGTCGAAAATCGTCATGCCGCCTTTGATGGCAGTTGCCATTACGTCGATGCGCTTGTCTGCGCCATCATAAGATACAGCCTGTGCACCGAAGATTTTCCCTGTCTCGCGGTCAAAGATCAATTTTAATGCGATCGGAATGCGCCAGGATAGTAGCCAGCGTGAGAGCTTGGGTGAACGTGCACAACATCGTAAGAGATGCCCAGGCGCTTCAATGTTTTTTCATTGTTACCTGTAGCTGCGACAGTCATATCGAACACTTTCGCAATGGAAGTGCCGAGCGTGCCCTGGTATTTTGAATCGATGCCGTTGATATGGTCAGCAACGATGCGTCCCTGGCAGTTAGCCGGCCATGCAAGCGGAATGTGAGTCGCCTGTCCGTTGATATAGTCTTTTACTTCAATCGCATCGCCAATCGCGTAGATGCTTTCGTCAGCCGTCTGCAGGCGTTCATTGACACGGATTGCACCACGAAGACCAAGCTCAAGGTCAGCTTCCTTAGCCAATTTATTTTCAGGCGCAACACCAATCGCAAGGATGATCAAGTCAGTATCAAGTTGCTTACCGCTGTTCAGGTTGATCAGCTTACCGTTCTTCTCAAAAGATTTCACCCCATCTTCAAGAACAAGGTTCACACCTTTTTCACGAAGATGCTGGTGTAAAATAGAAGCCATCTCAAAGTCAATTGGCGCCATGATCTGGTCAGCCATCTCCACAAGTGTTACCTTAACACCGCGTTCCCAAAGGTTTTCGGCCATTTCAACACCAATGAATCCACCGCCGATGACTGTCGCCTTCTTTGGCTGCTGCTCATCAACATACGCTTTGATTTTATCAGTATCAGGAATGTTGCGAAGCGTGAACAGTGCTTCAGCTTCAGTAATGCCCGGGATAGGAGGCTTGATTGGGCTTGCACCTGGTGATAAAACTAATACATCATAATTCTCTTCTTAGGTTCGCCAGTTTTAAGGTTCTTGATCTCAACCACTTTGCGCTTGCGGTTACAATCCGCAATCTACAGTCTGGCTAGATGCTGGACTCAAATATTGTGTAATGGTGAGCATGCAAGGTATTAAAAAAATGTATTTTTTTTTCTACAGGAAAGACTAATCAATATGACCGCCTCCTTGTACGTGAAAATATAACAAAGTACGACTAGGGGTAAGGGTATTTGGTGAATCACCAAAAATTGTTCATGATTTCACAAACTTAACAGGTAAGGACAATATTTTGCTGCAAAAATAGTAGACCTGATTGTTTCTATATTATTAACACGAATAAATTAGCATGTTCCAACCTAGTTTCATGAATCAGAGGTGTATAGTACCGTTTTCTCACAAGAGAATTACAATGATAACCGAATCAACCAAGCCACAAACTTTTGCCCTTTAACACGGCGCACTACTAGCGTTTACAGAAAATTCGACACGTGCTATACTCACTGACGGCATCAAAGGAAAAAGGGGATAGGACTTTGAAGAAAAGGCGTAATCATACATTAAATCCAACTATAGAAAAGCTTTTTGAATATGTATATGTGCTCATTGGATCGGCGATTGTCGCCATCTCGTTCAATGTTTTCTTGCTGCCGAACCGGGTTGCTTCCGGCGGGGTCAGCGGGATCAGTACGATACTAGATGCGACGCTTGGCTGGGAGCCGGCATACGTGCAGTGGGCGTTTAATATACCGCTGTTTATTGCGGGGGTTGTTTTACTCGGGAGGCAATATGGGTATAAAACTCTTGCAGGGACCATTTTCCTTCCATTTGTCGTGTTCCTGACGAATGATTTGAAGCCGTGGACTCTTGATCCTTTGCTCGGATCATTGTTCGGCGGAATCGGTGTCGGCCTTGGTCTTGGCATTGTATTCAGAGGAAATGCGTCAACTGGCGGCACAGATTTGGCGGCGCAAATTATCCACAAGTACACTGGGCTATCGCTTGGTACCTGCGTGGCGTTAATTGATGGACTGATTGTATTATCTGCAGCGATTGTATTTGATATTGAACGGGGTCTTTACGCGTTGATTGGGCTTTATGTTACTAGTAAAACGATTGACCTTGTGCAGGTCGGCATTGGGCGCTCGAAGATGGCAATGGTCATAACAAACCGTCAGGATGAAGTTCGTGAAGCGATCTTGAATAAAATTGACCGTGGAGTGACAAAACTATCAGCATACGGCGGCTATACGGACCAGGAACGGCCAATTATCATGTGTGTCGTGGACCAGACGGAGTTCACAAAATTGAAACAATTGGTTCAATCCATTGACCCTGCTGCATTTGTCATCGTAATGGATGCTTCAGAGGTATTGGGCGAGGGTTTTAAAAGAGCTTGATATTGGTATAAAATAGTCGTGTATGCAAAATTTTCTTAGGGGGAGTTAAGTTGAAGAAGAAATTATTGGCTCTATTAATGGGAACCTCCTTGGCACTGGCAGCTTGCGGTGGCGGCGGCGATGAAGCTGGCGGTGGCGGCGGCGATGAAGCTGGCGGAGGCGACACAGCTGGTGCGGACCCAGAAAAGCTTTATAATCAAAAATGTTCTAGCTGCCATGGCGGCAACTTGGAAGGCGGCGTAGGACCGAAGCTTAGCGACGTAGGCTCACGCTTATCACAAGAAGACATTGAAAGTGTAATTGCGAACGGTCAGGGGGCAATGCCTCCAAAACTTCTTGAAGGCGAAGACGCTTCTGCAGTAGCTGAATGGCTGGCAAACAAAAAATAAGAGTTATAAGGAAACGTCCTGAAATCGTTGGGACGTTTTTTTGTGCTGTTTTTTCCAATCCATTGACCGTAGAAATGCTGTCTTTATGCATTTCTGTAAAATCGCCAAATTATTTAGCAATTCAGCAAGCTTCACATTTTGTACATACAAGTTATGACAAAATCTTGTTACACCACGGTAATAAAACTAAAAATTCTACTAAATAAGAAACTCGACAACAGGTGGATTTTACTAGGTAAATAGCTAACTTAGGAGGATAAACAACCGGCAATTAATTAGATTTAATAACCTCTAGAGGAATTAAATGGAATAAAAAAACGTATTTGAAAAGAAACTGTAATATTTAAAAGGGTTTTTTTGATAGAGGGAGATGCTATAATAGGTTTGTTACAAATTGTCGAAGTTTAGCCGTGTGTTTAAGACAAACTATCTAAGGTGATACAAAAATGATAGATATGCAGGATGTTTATAAAACATATTCCAACGGCATCACAGCCGCTAATGGGATTAATGTCCATATAGATGCAGGTGAATTTTTATACGTAGTGGGACCCAGCGGTGCTGGAAAATCTACTTTTATAAAAATGATGTACCGTGAAGTTAAGCCTTCTAAAGGTTCCATCATTATTAATGGTGTAAATCTAGCAAAGCTAAAGGACAGCAAAGTACCTTTGCTTCGCCGGAATATTGGCGTCGTGTTCCAGGACTTCAAATTGCTGAATACTCTTTCAGTCTATGAAAATGTCGCTTTTGCGATGGAAGTTATCGAGGAACAGCCGCAATATATCAAGAAGCGTGTCATGGAAACGTTGGAATTGGTCGGGCTTAAGCATAAAGCCAGGTCGCTTCCTACTGAGCTTTCAGGCGGGGAGCAGCAGCGTGTTGCTATCGCTCGTTCAATTGTGAACGCACCAAAAGTAGTGATCGCCGATGAGCCGACGGGAAACCTTGACCCTGATACATCATGGGAAATCATGAACATTTTTGAGGAAATTAACCTAAGGGGAACCACGATCGTCATGGCGACCCACAACAAAGAAATCGTCAACACAATCAAGCATCGAGTCATTGCGATCGAGAACGGCAGGATTGCTCGTGACGAAATGAAAGGTGAATACGGATATGAAAGCTAGAACATTCCGCCGCCACGTACGCGAGAGCTTTAAAAGCTTAGGCCGAAACGGCTGGATGACGTTTGCATCCGTAAGTGCCGTAACGGTTACCTTGCTTTTGGTCGGTATCTTTTTCGTCATTATGATGAATTTAAATAAAGTTGCAACCACGATTGAGGAAGATGTAGAAATCCGAGTTCATGTGGATGTAGCAGCGAACGACAAAGATAAAGAGGTATTGGAGCAGCAAATCAACCAGGTTTCCGGAATCAAAAGTGTGACCTATTCTTCCAAGGAACAAGAACTTGAGAGCTTGATAAAAAGCCTGGGAGATGAAGGGGAAGCCTTTCAGTTGTTTGAGCAAGACAATCCTTTGAACGATGTGTTCGTCGTAAAGACGAAAAACCCTACTGATACAATGAGAGTTGCCAAACAAATTGAGAAATTCAATTATGTCTCTACTGTAAAGTATGGACAAGGCAAGGTCGAAAAACTATTCAGTTTTATAAAAGTAAGCCGCAATGTTGGACTCATATTAATTGTCGGACTTCTTTTTACAGCCATGTTCTTAATCTCTAACACTATTAAAATTACGATTATGGCACGTAAACGAGAGATTGAAATTATGAGACTTGTAGGAGCTACGAATGGTTTCATCAGATGGCCGTTCTTCCTTGAAGGTCTCTGGTTAGGAATACTGGGAGCGATTGTGCCAATTGCTGTCGTATCCGCAGCATACTATTATGCTTACGATTACTTGAACGATAAGCTGAAAGACCATTTTATAAAATTGCTTGAATTCAATCCGTTTGTTTACCAATTATCAGCAATCCTCATCATTATGGGAGCTGCTATTGGAATCTGGGGAAGTCTCATGTCCGTCCGCAAGTTCTTGAAGGTGTAAAGGAGAGAATTCCGGGTCTCGCCTGGAATTCTCCTAAACACTACATAGCCAATAGACGATAGATAGAAAGACGAAGTTACGAAACTATCTGAGTAAGAGAGGGGAACAGATCTAGTGAAAAAGCAGATACTCTCACTAGCAATAGTCAGTACTTTAAGCCTGGGTTCTTTGCTAAGCCCATTAACCGTAGATCAAGTCACAGCAGCCAGCATTTCAGAAATGCAAAAACAAAAGAAAGAGCTCGAACAAAAACGCTCAGGCATTAATTCTGAAATTAATGAGAAGAATTCTAAGATCGGCGAGCTGCAAAACGAGCAGCAGGTATTGAATGACCAAATCAAGAAGCTTGATTTTGCCGTAAGTGATGCCGAACAGAAAATCGAAGCAAAGAACAAGGAAATATCTCAGACAACTGAGGAAATTGAAGTATTAGAAGTTGAAATTGCAGAATTGAAGAAGCGTATTGAAAAACGTAATGAATTGCTTAAAGATAAAGCGCGTTCTTTCCAGGAAAACGGAGGAACAGTAAACTATATTGATGTATTGCTTGGAGCACAAAGCTTCAGTGACTTCGTAGACCGAGTCAGTGCGGTTACAACAATTGTAAATGCAGATAAGAATATCCTTGAACAGCACAAACAGGATAAACAAGACCTTGAAACAAAGCAACAGGAAGTAGAAACAAAGCTTAATAATCTTAAAGAAATGAAAAAAGATCTCGAAGCGTTGACAGTTAAGCTGAATGCACAAATCAAAGAAAAGAATGAGCTTATGAGCACTCTTAAGGCTGAAGAAAAGCAAATGCATGCAGAA
>NZ_JBIQOE010000076.1:0-19101 GCF_047739415.1 Mesobacillus sp.
GCCCCATACACAAGGACTACAAGAACAATCAGCCTGGTCAGCATATAAATGCCAGATGAACTGAATGACATCACCTTATAGGCAGTCAACTTTGCAAGACGGAACTTGCGGTTATTCTTCGTGAATCTCTCAATCTCAAAATCTTCATTTGTAAAAGACTGGACCACCCGGACTCCCGACACACTGTCCTCAACCCTGGCATTCACATCGGCAATATCTGTGTACATGTTTTTCCATGCCGCGTTCATCTTCAGGTTGGAATAGGTAATTAGCCAAATCAAAAACGGCACGATGATCATCATAGTCAATGCCAGATTTACGTTGATTGTCAGCATAATCCAGAACGCGCCGACAAAGGTCATCACCGCAATGAATAAATCCTCCGGCCCGTGGTGTGCCAGCTCGCCCAAATCAAAAAGATCATTGGTGATGCGGCTCATGATGTGCCCTGTTTTCGTATTATCGAAAAAGCGGAACGATTGCTTCTGTACATGCTGGAACAGCTGCTGCCTCATGTCTGTCTCGATATTGATTCCCAGCTTATGGCCCCAGTAATTGACGATGAATTGAAGCAATGTGCTGATAACATACAACAGCAGCAACCCAACGCTTACACTGACGATCATATTCCAGTTCCCGCCAGGCAATAAGGTATCAATAAACCATTGCACGGCGAGCGGAAAAGCAAGCTCCAGCAAGGCAACAATTACCGCGCTGCTGAAGTCAATGATGAATAACCGCCGATGAGGGCGGTAGTAAGTAAAGAATCTTCGTATCATTTTCCTATCTCCTTAAATATCTTCAAGTGATTATATGCCAAGGAGTGACACTATTTCAATAATTTTGAAAAAATAAACTCAGAGGATATTTATTCAATATAGGGTTATTTTTACTAAATATTGGACAGTTTATAGAAGAATCGAACTGCGGTTGAGGTGAATACATAATTGATTTCAAGAAAACACTTTCTGTTTAATGTGATAATCATTGCCGTTCCATGGCTGTCATTATTATTCATTGGCAAAAGAAACTTCAAGCGTTTCTCTTTTGCTGGTATTTTTATTATTGGGTTTGAGATTATCAACCATTTGTATGGTCACAAAAGGCAGTGGTGGAAGTTTTACAATAAACGAAAGTCATTCCTCAGGGATGAACTTCCATTCAGCATTGGACCATATATGCCGCTATCGATGTGGCTGCTGAAGTACTCGTTTGGGAATTTCAAAAAGTTCATTACGCTTAATGCGATTGCCGACGCGATTTTTGCCTTCTTTTTCATCGATGTGCTCAAAAAGCTAAAAATCATCAGATTGAATAAGCTAAGTCATCTTCAGTTCTTTTTCTACCTGCATTACAAAGCCTACTTACTGTATGGGGTACAATACCTGTTCGAGAAGATGCGAGGCTATAGGTTATATATGTAAAAAACGCTCCGGGGCTCTATGCCCGGAGCGTTCGTTTTATTAAGAAGGAATTAGGACTCCTTCAAGTTCTCGATTGATTTCTTTTGAGCGGTTCGCAGCATGATTGACTGCCTGGGAGATGGCCGTTCCGCCATTGTACTTCCTTAACGCATTCAAACCTGATGCTGTCGTTCCATTTGGAGAGGTCACATTTTTCCTGAGGACCTCTGGAGTTTCGTCTTTTTCGATGATCATTTTTGCCGCACCAAGGATTGTCTGGGCAATAATTTCACGAGCCATTTTTTCGTCCATGCCGTTTTCCCTGCCGACACGCTCCATATGCTCCATCAAGTAGTAAAAATAAGCTGGGCCGCTTCCGGCAAGGCCTGTGAAGATATCCATCTGCTCTTCTTCAATCAGGAACACTTTGCCCATACTGCTTAAAAGCTCTTTTATATCCTCGATGTTTTCGTCCGTTGTGTGCAACCCTGGTGAAATAGCAGTGGCTGATTCCTGAATCATGCTTGATGTGTTCGGCATGACGCGGACAACCTGCTGGCCATCTTTAAGGTTATCTTCCATGAATCCTGTTGAAATACCTGCCAGAACGGACACAACCACCTGGCCAGGGACTAATTTATCCTTCAAAGCCTCAAGAGCTCCCGCTGCTCCTTTTGGCTTCATCGCTAAAATAAACATATCGATATCTTCATAAGGCAATTCAGCCTGGGGCATCGCATTGATTCCATATCTGGATTCCAATCGCTCCAGTTTCGCAACGTTGCTCTTGTTCGTAACATAAACATTTCCCGCGCGCATTTTACCTGACTTGACTACACCTGAAATCATTGCTTCCGCCATTGATCCGGCACCTAAAAAAGCTACTTTTTTATGTTTTAACAACCGCATTCACCTCATAAAAGTATATTTCCGTTCACATTTTATCAACGTTACCTATAGTAACATCCTCAGATTGAGATTCAAGGATATCAGGCCAATTCGGGAGCATACTGGCGAGATAGTGAATGAAAGCGGAAACATTCTGTTTATAAGGAACATTTTATGGAGTAAACCATCGTTAATGACATGAGAATGGATATTACGGCCGAATACGGGAAGTGAAATTTTCCTTAATGATGTAAGGATAGAGAACAGCTAAAAACAGAAAAAACATCTCATTGGGAATGCTTGAAAGGAAAAATATCTGGATCAGGATGCCAAAGTAAGCCAGATAGAGGTATGGGGCATTTCTGTAAATCTTACCTGTCTGCAGCTTAGCAAAGATAAAAGCCAGCATGACCAGGAATAAGGAAATGCCGATCACTCCTGATTCGGCTAACACTTCCAGGAAGGTATTATGCACGTACTTAAGTTTGCCTGTATCTCTCAGATAATAGTCTGAAAAGTTGAAGACACCGATTCCGACCAGTGGACTGCCAAGGAAATACTGCAGCGCTTTATCCCATATCTCAAACCGGCCGCTGCCACCGTCATTTCCAATTCCAGTCATTCTGTCTGTGATCATTCCAAATATGTTGAAATTCGTGAAGCGAGAAACAATGAATCCTACAGCAATAGAGATGCTGAAGGTTTTCAAGAGTGTCCATATTTTTACCCGCTTGATAAAAATGTACATCACAACGATGAACAGCATGGCAGCGAGTCCTCCACGCGAAAAGGTCAGCACATTGCATACGGCAGCCAACAACAGACCATATCGATTATTACGGGTTTGCAGGTTAGTTAAGTAATAGGCAAAAAAAAGTGTATTGTGAAGGATATAAAAATTCGGGTCATCGAGAAGGCCGATCAGCCGTGGATAATCCCGGTCCAGGAGCACCCCATGCATACGGATGTCTTCATCTCCTCCGGACGAGAGCTGGAAACCCAGCTGTTTCAGCCCGTAAAAGTACAGAAGCAGACTCAAGCCATTGAATAGCAGTCCTGCATTTGCAACAGCCTTTTCGATAACCTTAGTCGGAAAGCCAGCTATTAACGATTTCATTAATAGATAGCAGCAGATGACAAGAATGAAGCCGAGGATGATCCGCAGGCTGCTTGCCGGGAATAAGGAAAACACTCCTGTAAAAGCATAGTACAGATAAAACAAATACATAGTCGCTTCATGTTCAGTTGTTTTTTCAAAAACGACTTCCCGGAGATGAAAGAGATAATACCCAAACAGCAGCAGCATATACGGCTGCAATGAAAACCCGACATCAATGCTGTATTTCCCCAGATGGATCAATATGAAAAGTCCCATAAGGACGAGATATTTCCGATTTTGTTTCAAGAGACATCCCTCCTCTTTTTCAAAGAAAGGATCAATTTTCTCAGCTCCTGATCCAGCATGCAGAGCAGACAGATGGAAACAAAGCTAGCGAAAGACGCTAAGTACGGATTGCCTGGCAGTAAAAAATCGATGCCGTAGAAGCACACTGCAAAAAAAACAATATAAATCGCAGCCCTTTTGGCGATGGCCCAGCGATCCGGGTTCATTGCCAGAAACCCAAGGACGGAAATGATTTCGATCAAGACTGCAGCATAGACGGCCCCCATGACCGCAAATTCTCCGCTTAAAAGGTAATAGAGAAACAGCGCTGCCACAACAATGGCAAACTGGACTGCCGTTCGCCTCGTCTGGAGATTTTTCGTCGTCAGTCCGTCGGCAAAAGCGATACTGATGCTCTGGAAAAATAAAATCAGTCCGGCAATTTTCAACGGTTCTGCCGCTGCCTCCCATTTTGCGCCGAAAAGTAGGGAAACCATTTCATTCGACAAAAAGAAAACCGGGATGGTCATAAGCATGCCGATGAGCCCCATTATTTTTGCCTGGAGAATGTTCAGCCTCAAGTGTTCCTGCTGTTCACCATGGTGGAAATGGTGGAAGAGCACCGGGTAAAACGCTCCCGCGATGACACCTGGAATCTGATAGAGTGCCGATGGAATCCGGTATGCCACTGCAAAGATCCCCACTTCAGTCATTGTGATCGTTTTTTCAAGGACGAGCGGACCCAATTGCGGCAGGAGCATAATCAGCAAACCGCTCAGCACAAAGGACCAGATATTTTTCAGAAGAGATCTCTTAAAAGGAGTCTGGAGGTCAAGCTTGACCTGTCTTCCCACCAGATACAGGCCGTAAAAACCAGCGATTAGATAGGAAAGCCCAAACAAAAAGGCGATGATGAGCACATGAAGCGATAACAACATGCCGATTGGAATGAAGATCACCAGCACCAGCGAAGAACAAATGCGAATATAACCTAAATACTCCATCTTCTCTTTCAGCTGGAAGTACGTGACCCCAATACTTTGCAGCGCAAGTCCGGCAACCATTGGAATGACCAGGGAAAGCATGATCCCTTTCAACTGTGGCTGGTCATATGAAAAATGGATGATGGCATACGAAGCCAAAAATGTCGCAGCAAGAAGGATGGCCCGCAATTTTATATAGGAAACAACAATGGCTGCAACATCCGCATTCTGTTTGGACCCCTCCCTCAGCACAGTATTGCTCAGGCCTGCGTCGGTAAAATACCCCATGACCATCGCAAATGCCAGTGCCACGCTGAACATTCCATAATTCTCAGTGTTTAAATAGTTAACCAGTACAATCAGCACCACCGTATTGATCCCTCTGGAAAGGGCTGTGCTGTAAAACAGATGAAAGACATTTTTTCCGATACCGTTTTTGCCAGCCTTGCTCATAACCTTCCCCACTTTTATTCCGACCTAGTACTTATTCCTATCGCCCTTGCTGGTGCGCACCCTGGTGAATTCCTTCGCTGATGAATTCTTTCCGGCGTTATCAAAATAATCCTTCAGCAGCGCTATTCCAAGTCCAGCAAAAAGGCCAACCACGGCAGCGATCACCATCGATACAACCATATTCGGAAAAATCTTTTCCGGCTTTGTCTGATTGCCCTTTCCTTCGAGGATATGGACAACATCGACCTCGGTGACTTCCTTGAATTCAACGGCAGACGATTCAGCAATCTCATTTGCGATTTCCCTCGCCAGGTCCGGACTCTTATCGTGGACCGCCAAAGTCACGACCAAAGAGTTTTTATTATTTGAAATGAATAAGTGATCCTGGACCTCCTTGACTGTACGCTTCAGCTCTAGTTTTGAAATGACAGGCTCAAGTACTGCCGAGCTTTCAACCAAATCTATATACGTTTGAATTAGCTGTTCATTTGTAATTGGGTCTACATATGAAGAGGAAGTATTGATGTTTCCAATTAAAATTTGCTTTTTATACTGGTGGACAGGATTTAAGACAAACTGCAGCAATATCAAAGCCAGAAGAACGACGCTAAAAAACGCAGCAGCGATCAGCTTCACTCTCCGCCTCAGCACCCCTAAAAGTTCTATGATTGACAAACACACTTCCCCCTTCCACGTTCATATGACTGTATTATTTATATCGATTTTCACGAAAAAGGTTCCTTTTTACTGCCCGGGCATCCAGCGATTGTTACCAAATTCCCATGTCGAGCATAAACTATTTTTCGAGATATCTTTTTTAAAATGAGGATGAATACAATGAATCTATTATTTATAACAGACTTCCTGGATACGGGGGGTGCCGAGAGATATTTTGTTAAGTGCGAGAATTTGATTCCTGACGAAAAGCTGCAGATTTATACCGCTGCCAGGAAAGGCTCATTTGTCCAATACTTAAGCAATCCAGCCAATTTTACGGCCATTAGCGGCAACCCCATTACGAACCTTTTCATTTTGTTCTGGCTAATTGTGAAAAAAGACATTTCAGCCATCCATGCCAACAGCCTGAGAATGCTGTTCCACGCCCTTCTTTTAAAATGCTGCTTTCCTCGGATAAAGCTGATTTATACGAAGCATAATGTGACACTGCTGGATCATTATTTTCCGTCCTTGCTTGTGGTTCTTTTAAAATACTTTGTGGAAAGAACGATCACTGTTTATCGTGCCCAGGCAGATGAACTGGCCATAATAGGTGTCCCTGCGTCAAAAATAAAGACCATTTATAACGGAGTGGATCTGCAGCAGTTCCAGTATGTGAACAGCAGGCATGATCGAGGCAAAAAAACAGTCGGAATACTAGGTAGGATCTCTCCGGAAAAGAATATTCCCTTCTTCCTGGATATCGCCGAAAAGATGGATGAAGGAAGCTATGAATTCGTTATTGCCGGGGATGGGCCGGACCGTGGGAAAATACAGCAAAGAATCAAGCAGTCTGGACTGGAGGACAGAGTCCGTATGCTCGGGGATATCAGCAACCCGGATGCTTTCCTGGCATCAATTGATGTCTTTGTCCTGACTTCCTTTCGGGAGGCTTTCCCAATGAGCATCCTCGAGGCATTCGCGGTTGGCACTCCGGTAGTGACAATCGATGTCGGGGGAATCAGCGAAGCAGTTGTCGATGAGAAAACAGGAATCCTTATTAAGACGCATTCAGCGGATCAATTCGCCTCAAAGATTACCGAGCTATTGATGGATAAAGAGAAGGCAGAACGGCTTCGGGCAACTGCAAGAAGAGCAGCTGAATCCAAATTCAATCTCCAGACGATGATCCATGAAACAAAGCAAGTGTACCTGGAAGTACTCGAGGAGAGGAGGATGTAAATGGGAACAAGTAAAATTTCGGTCATCATTCCCGTATACAATGAAGAAAAGTATATATCAGAAGTGATCGAGAGCATGAATTACCAATCCTGGGATGGCCTGGTTGAAATCCTCGTCGTCGATGGGAATTCAACCGACAGGACGAGGGATATTATTCTTAAGCTAGCGAAAAACTTAAAGGCCAACCGGGAAATTAGGCTGCTGACAAACCCGCAAAGGTCGATTCCCCGATCGCTGAATCTGGCATGTGGAGCTGCTTCTGCAGAGACCATCGTCCGGATTGACGGTCATACAAAGGCGCCAGAAAATTACATCTCCGAAGCGGTTAGGACCCTGGAATCTATTGACTTTAACGGCATAGCCGGCGGAAGGCTCAGGATTTCTCCAAGCTCAGACACGATAGTATCCACTGCCATCTCCACAGCGGTCTGCCATCCATTCGGCATTGGCAATGCCTCCTACCGTACGTATCAGGGAAATGAAATCGTGGAGACCGATACGGTACCCTTTGGCGCTTTTACAAAGGAAACATGGGAACTCTTAGGTGGATATGACGAAGAACTTTTGGGCGATGAGGATTATGATTTCTGTCTCAGAGCCCGGGCAAAAGGATTGAAGATCCTCTTGAATCCAGCGATTATCCTTGAATATTACGCGCGTCCAGCCTACATCGATTTATGGCAGCAATACTATCGCTATGGATACTGGACAACCAGGACTTTATCGAAGCACAAAAAAGTCCCTGCCATACGCAAATGCATCCCTCTCCTATTCACCGCAACTCTAGTATTCTTTTCTGTCTTTATACCAACCCTATTATTCCTCCAACTAATCATGTATCTGGCAGCCGCAGCTTTTTTTGCTTTTAAAACAAGCAGGCCCGTCAAGAAACCGAAAATCCTGTTCAGCCTTTGCCTTCTGCTCTCTTTCCCAATCCTTCATTTTTCCTATGGATTCGGCAACATCTTCGGCATAGCAAGCTTGATCATTAAAAAAAGGAGATGATGTTATGAAAGTATTGGTAACAGGTGGTGCCGGATTCATCGGCTCGACAATAGCAGAGGAATTGCTCAAAGCCAGCCATGAGGTGTTCATCGTTGATAATCTCTCCACTGGAAAAAGAGAGTATGTGCCATCCCGCACTGCTTTCTTCCCGGTAGACCTGCTGGATAGCGCAGATCTGTCTGTCGTTTTCAAGCTTGTACGTCCCGATGTGGTAATCCACCAGGCAGCCCAGGTCAGTGTCCCAAAATCGCTGGTGGATCCGCGGACTGACGCTGATATTAATATTACCGGCACCCTTTCGCTTCTGAAATTTTGTGAACAATATAAGACAGGGAAAATCATCTTTGCATCATCGGCAGCTGTATATGGGAACCCTCAATACCTTGGAGTGGATGAAAAACATCCGTTGCAGCCAGAATCGTTTTACGGACTTTCAAAATTAACCGCGGAGCATTATATCCGATTGTTTTCCACTCTTTACGGGATTGATTATAGTATTCTCCGTTACGCTAATGTATTTGGCCCCAAACAGGACCCTCGCGGGGAGGGCGGTGTCATTTCGATCTTCATGGACCGCCTTAAACAGCGAAAGCCGCTTTCCATCTACGGTGATGGCGAGCAAACCCGTGATTTTATTTATGTAAAAGATCTCGCCGCCGCCAATCTCGCGGCATTGACAGCCGGAAGCAAAGCCACGTTCAATATTGGGACCAATACTAAAACCTCTCTTAACTCGTTGGTTAGACACTTAGAGAAGGTATCAAATACAAGATTGGTTGTTTCATATGAAGCGTCCAGGCCAGGTGACATTCTCCACAGCCAGCTGGACAATACACAAGCAAAACAAGAATTGAATTGGACTCCGCAATACACTCTGGAACAAAGTTTGGCAGAGACATATAAATTTTATAATCCATAAAAATAGCCCCTAATCAAGGGGCTACTTCTTTTCGAATCTTATTTTCGAACATTCCCAAATCTCTTTGAAGTCGTTCCGGCCAGCCAGCTTCGCGACGATCACATAAGCTGTTCGAAGCATGATTTGCAAATCGTAAATAAAAGAAATATTTTCTGTGTAATAAAGATCAATTGCCAGTTTCATAGGCATGACGCCTTCAATATATTTTTCATCGGTATTATCCCCTGTCAACAAAGACTCTCCGGATGTGTAATAATAAAGGCTCCCTGGGCTCGTTAATCCCGGCAAAACATCAAGGGTTCGTAACTGCTCTTCCGTATAGTTCCTTTCCACAATGACAGGATCCTCCGGCCTGGGACCAACGATCGACATATCTCCCTTCAGGACATTCAATAGCTGCGGCAATTCATCCACCTTCGCTTTTCGAAGCAATGAACCGAAGAAGAAAATTCTTGGGTCATCAACGCTGGTGATCAGTCTTTTTTCCGCCTGAAGGACATGCATCGTCCTGAATTTATACATGATAAATGGTCCTCCTCCCAGCCCTATTCTTTTGGCTTTGTAAAGCACAGGACCGGGGCTTGTTAATTTTATCCCTGCCGCAGCAAGGATAAAAACGGGGAATAACAGAGCCAGGGCAACAATAGATACAGTGAGATCAAGAATCCTTTTATGCAGGCTGCTTCACCTTCTCACTTTTTATACTGGTCTACTAGATTTAAGACCTGTTGTATGACATACTCCGTCTGCTTTTCAGTCATCCCCGGAAATAAAGGGAGCGAGATGACTCCTTCATATGCCTTTAATGTGTGGTGATAGTCGGCAATCTTGTAACCTAATTTCTTATAAAACGGATGGATTGGAATCGGAATAAAATGCACACTCGTGCCTATTCCCGCTTCCTTTAGCTTCTCTATGAATTCATCCCGGCCAATTTTGAGGGTGTCACCCTTCAATCTGATAGGATACAAATGCCATGCGTGCCGATGCTTCGGATCATCATGCGGTACCTGCAGCTGCTCAACCTCCGAGAAAGAAGTCTGGTATTGATGTGCTACCTTTCTTCTCAAAGTCTGCATTTCTTCTAATTTACCAAGCTGGACGATACCGAGTGATGCCTGAATATCTGTCATATTGTATTTGTAACCCGGACTTTCAATCTCGTAAAACCACGTTCCTTTATCAGAATAGCGGTTCCAGGCATTCTTGCTCATTCCATGCAGGCTCAAGACTTGGAGTTCATTCATCAGCTCCTCATCATCTGACGTGATCATTCCGCCCTCTCCTGTACATAAGTTCTTCGTGGCGTAAAAGCTGAAACAGGTTATATCGCCTATGCTTCCGACTAAGCGATCATGATATTTTGTATAGACTGCATGGGCAGCATCCTCGATCACCTTAACATTATGGCGCCTGGCAATATCCATGATCATACCCATTTCACACGGAAAACCCGCAAAATGAACCGGTATGATTGCTTTTGTTTTTGGAGTTATTGCTTTTTCAATTTCTTGGGGATCAATGTTCATCGTCAGTGGATCAATGTCGACAAGTACGGGCTCTGCTCCACAATGGAGAATCGTATTCACTGTTGCCGCAAAAGTATAAGGCGTGGTGATGACCTGGTCTCCTTCGCCAATGCCGAGGACTTTTTGGGCGAGGTGCAGTCCCGCCGTACAGGAATTCAGGCCAAGAGCATGTTTGCTTCCTACATACTGGGCAAACTTTCCCTCGAAATTTTTCGTCCTCTGGCCTTTTGTCAGCCAATTTGACTGAATTGCCGAGGTAACCTCATCTATTTCCTCCTGGCCAATATAAGGGGTATAAAAGGGAACTTTCACAACAAGCCTCCTTTCTTTGGTTGTGAGTGGTGTGATGGCAGGAAACTTACTGTGGAATAGGGTGCGGCTCTTATTTGTTTGGTTGATAGGTTGGAACAATCGATTTAAGAACTGGCAACAGAATGTCTGAATCCCCTTTTTCCTGTTCTGCCAGGTCCTCGAGCTTTATCAATTTACTAAAAAAGTCAGGATCGCTGACCGAGACATTCTTTGCCCTGAATATTAAATGGTGCTCTGTATCCTGTATCTCTTCTTCAGTTGTCAGTAATTCTTCATACAATTTTTCCCCCGGACGGATTCCGGTGTACTTCAGTTCTATATCGATTCCCGGCTCGAGTCCAGATAGGGAGATCAATGTCTCTGCCAAATGCTTGATTTTTACTGGCTCACCCATATCGAGAAGGAAAAGCTCCCCTCCCTTCACAAAGGCGCCAGCCTGGATGACGAGCTGGACGGCTTCAGGGATGGTCATGAAATACCTGACCATGTCCGGATGTGTCAGCGTGACAGGACCACCTTCCTGGATTTGTTTTTTGAACAATGGCACCACGCTGCCACGGCTTCCTAATACATTTCCAAATCGCACAATACAAAAATTAGTATCACTTTTTTCATCCATTGCCTGAATGACCATTTCAGCCGCTCTTTTCGTAGCTCCCATGATACTCGTCGGCCTTACCGCTTTGTCTGTTGAAATCTGTACAAACCGTTCAGTTCCGCTGGCGTCTGCTGCTTCCGCTAAATTCCTTGTACCGATAACATTATTCTTGATCGCTTCAAGCGGATTATCTTCCATAATTGGAACATGTTTATGCGCGGCCGCATGGAAGACAATTTGCGGTTTATATTTTCCGAAGATGCTGTTCACTCTTTTTCTATCCTGGATATCGCCAATCAGCCCAGTTAGAACGAGATCGGAATTCTTCTTCATTAGTTCACTCTTAATTTGGTAAATGCTATTTTCTCCGTGGCCTAGCATAATCAATTCCTTCAATTTGAACCTTGTAAGCTGGCGGCATAACTCCGACCCGATCGAGCCGCCTGCACCAGTGACCAGTACTGTCTTGGATTCAAGGTATTCAGAAATCCCTTGCAGATCAAGAATACTAGGATCCCTGCCCAGTAGATCCTCAACCTCCACATCCCTGATCTTGTTAACGGATACTTTTCCGTCAATAATATCGCTGACACGAGGCAGGATTTTCACATTGCATTTTGTCTTCTTGCAAATGTTCACGACCTCTGCTATTTCCCTCTTGGAAGCAGAAGGCATCGCGATGACGATTGTATGGACTTGGTAGCGCTCAGCAGCTAGAGGGATATCTTCCCTGCCACCCACAATCGGAATACCAAAAATCCTCATTCTCTGCTTCGAGGCATTGTCATCAATCATTGCTACCGGAAGCAACGTTTTCCGATAGTTTTTAAGCTCTTTTGCAACGAGCATCCCCGCATCACCGGCGCCAACAATCAGTGCCCTTTCCCTTTCTAGGTTAATGGGGTATTTCGACTCCTGTCTATACCTGAAAATAAAGCGGGATGTGAAAATACCAGTTAAGATAAATAACCAGAAAAGCAAGTAAATTGCAGGAGAAATATGGCGTACGACCTGAAGACTTTCAAGAAGGAACTGGACTAAAAAAGAGGTAATCACCGCAAGAGAAACAGCCTTAAATACAAGCATCGCTTCGATAATGCTGGCATACTTCCACAGCCTGTGATAAACCTTATACAAAACAAAGGCTAGCAGGCATACTGGAAGAACAATCATCAAGCTTTGAAACATACTGTAACCATCAAAATGAGTCGTTTTCCCTTCCATTAGAATATAAAAGCTCATCACTACGGAAAGGGAAATAATGACCATGTCACTTATCATAAACATCAAACGGTTTCTTCGTTTACGCATCTTTTTACCCTCTTCTATAAAATCATTTTTCTTAACCCTCCTACAATTTACCGTTCACTTCCTTTTTTCAAGGAGTATCTTCCTATACACATTAGGATATTGACCTATGCGCCCATTTGCTACTGTAATCTGATAATTAATTGATTTATTTCGATTCTTTTCTTTGATAACCCAACGGGACTCCCGACCTACCATCCATCGACAAAATGAATACCAAGGCTATCAATTCAATCCCCGTATATGACTCCTTCTGCTCATAGCCACTGGGTCTTGCAGTAGTTAAACCATGTATGTAAGCTGGCTGATCACAGTTTCTGGGGACATTTCAGAGTTTTTTTATCTATAAAAAACACCTTCCCTACTCCGGGAAGGCATTCTACATATCAATTTGATTCTTCTTTTTTCTCCCAAACAAGAGAAAATGTCGTTCCATTAGTGTTACTTTCTTTTAAAATCAGATTTGCCCTCAGGGAACGAGCGAGCATTTTGCTGAAAGGCAGGCCGAGTCCGAGGCCCCTGACTTTGAGCTTTTTCTTCTCACCCCGAAAGAAGCGCTCAAACACCAGCGCCTGCTCTGCTTCTGGAATCCCTGAACCTGTATCTTTTACATCAATTCTTCCGTCTGAAAGAATGAGGGATATAGTACCACCATGGCCGATAGCCTGATAGGAGTTATTCAATAGGTTTATCAAGATTTGCTGCAATCGCAATGGATCAGTCATAGCATGTATGGTGTCGTCAGGCGTCATGACCTTTAAGTCAACGTGTTCATTTTGCGTGACCTGCCACTGCCTCCCGATATCCTCAACGATTTTGTTCATATCACAATTCTCTGTACGGATCGTGAAGGCACCTGCTGCCAGTGAATTGAAGTCCAGCAAATCAGAAATCATTGTTTGCAATCTCTGGATTTCCTTCAGCGTGATGTCCAGGAATTCCTGGCGCTCCTCCCCTGTTACGACTCCGTCCCGTACAGCCTGGACGAGCCCGCTGATCGAGGTCACAGGAGTTTTTAAATCATGCGTCACACCAGCCAGCAGCTCGGCACGCATTTGCTCAAGCTGGGTCAATCGGCTGCTCATTTCTTTAAAAGAAGTAACTAGTTCATATATTTCAAGTTCCTTTGGGTTGGAATCAAGCTTGATGTCATAATCCCCCTCACGCACCTGTGTCGCTGCCCGCGCTACATCCTGGATCGGTTTGAGGATTCTTTTGGTGAGAAGATAAATAACTACCCATCCAAGCAAGCCAAGTCCCAGCAATAAAATGAATAACAAACGGTATTCCTGGTCGACGTCAGTCAAATCACTAGCGTTTTGCATCACTACAATCCAGCCGGCCTGAAGCTGATCGATGGTGATTGGTGCCTTAACAGCATAGATATCTGTTCCATTTTCAGTGAGTTTCTTAATTGAATCCTCACTTGCAATTACCTCTATAGGCACATTTTTTGATATATGGCGTGGACCGCCTCCACCATGCATCGGACCCGTATTCAGAACATTTCCTTCCATATCGGTAATGAAAAGCAGTGGCTGATTTTCCATTTCGAAGAATCTTGTCCGGTCTTCCATTCTACGGTCAAAACCGCCTAAATTATTGGACTGTTCGACCCGGTCGGCAGTTTCAACCGCCATATACTCCATTAACTTCAATCGGTTTTCCAGCGTCGTTTCCTTGATCCACCACACCGATCCCGCACCGAGCAAGAGAAGCCCGACAACCAGAGTCAGAAGATATCTGGTTGTCCAATATCTCAACAATGTCACGTGCTTTTTATTTTTCGTAAACACTGAACTGATACCCCAATCCTCTTAATGTCGTGATCTCTCCCTGTGACGCGGGCCACTTCGCCAGGGAATGGCGGATTCTTTTTATCGATAGGTCCACTGCGCGGTCGCTACCGTCGTAATCCATCCCCCATACATGTTCGATTAAATCTTCCCTTGTGAAGGTCCGGTTTGGCCTCTCCGCCAGGAAAATCAGCAAACTGAGGTCTTTTGGCGTCAACACCACTTTTTCGCCATTGACTGTAACGACATGCGAATCCATGTTGATTTTCAGACTGCCAAACTGTTTCATGTTTTCCGTTTCAAGAACTTGGGAAGAACGGCGAAGAACGGCATTTACCCTGGCAACCACTTCTTCACCAATAAAAGGCTTGGAAATATAATCATCTGCTCCCTGGTTCAGCCCTTTCAAACGATAATCAATGTCCCCAAGGGCAGTCAGCATGATGACCGGACAGGAGCTGATTTTGCGAATTTCCTTTAGAACATCCCAGCCGTCCATTTCCGGAAGCATCACATCCAGCAGAACAAGATTGGGCTGGTGCTGAGCAAATAGATCGAGCCCTTCCTTTCCGTCTAAGACCTGTACGACCTCATAGCCTTCATGCTTCAGGTAGACGGCCAACACTCTTGAGATCGTTTGTTCATCTTCTACGATTAAAATGGTCTTCATAATCGCCTCTCCCATCCTACTAGAACGCTTTCACTCTGGAGCCCGTCATTCCGGTCCATTTTCTACTCCTTATTTTACAAGAAAAATCCCCCGCTAGATACCGGGGGATCAAGTATATTATTTAACATTAAAAGCCTTGTCCACCGCCGTTATGGTGCATGCCGCCACGGCCGCCTTCACCACTAAAACCGCCATGTCCCATACCGCCTTTGCCGCCTCCATGTCCAAAACCACTGCCTTTTCCGAAGCCTTCACCATTTCCAAAGCCATTGCCCATTCCGAAACCTCCGCCATTCCCAAAGCCCATTCCATGTCGCCCGAATCCGTCTTCGAACAACACCTCAAGCTTGTCAGCATCTTTATCTCTAATCTCTTCCATAAGGTTGCGGGTATCTTTATCTGCAGTGGATATTCCAAGTTCCTTCGCCAGGTTCACGACTTTCTTTTCCTGTACTTCCTGGGCGATTTCGCCGATTGTTTTCCCGTCAATCGTGATGTTCAGCTCTTTTGCGTCTGCTTTTACTTTGGCAGACTGGACCTCTTGCGCGATTTCGCGGATATCCTTGCCGTCTACTGTAATTCCATACTCCTTAGCCTCTTGGTTTATATAAGCAGTATGAACTTCCTGCTGCAGTGTCTGCAGGTCTTTACCCTCAGTGGAGACACCGAGCTCTTTGGCTTTTTTATTCAAGTTCGCTGTGCGGATCTCTTCCATTATAGTCTGAGCATCTTTGTTGTCTGTTGAGACGCCAAGATCTTTCGCCTTATCCTTAAGGTTCTCTAAACGGATAGCATCATGAAGTGCTGCCGCATCCTTCCCATCGGTCGAGATTCCCAAATCCTTGGCTCTCTCCTTAAGTTTGGCCAATTGGACTTCCTCAGCCAGCGTTGCGACATCTTTGCCGTCTGTCTTGATTCCCAGTTCTTTTGCTTCATTTTTAAGTGTAGCTTCACGAATTTCACCCATTAAGGTTTGAGCATCTTTACCTGATGTACTGATTCCAAGTTCTTTTGCCCTTTCGATCAGTGCCTCTGAGTTACCTCCGTAAAATCCCTTATGGCCAAACCCTTTACCGAAAAAACTTTTAACAGTGGCGGCAGCTGAGCTCGTCGTACTGTCATCATTAGCCAGAGAAGTAGTTGCATACCCTCCAAGCAATAATGCGCCTGCAATCGTGAATCCAATAACTGATTTCTTTTTCATATCTGACATCCTCCTAAAAACCATTCTTTTTTTTTAGGTTCAAGATGGACATGAACCTTATACTCATAATTTACCGTGTGAATATGTCAGCAAAATGTCAGATGAGAAAAAAAACGAAAAAAAATTAGATAAGCTTTAGTTGGACAAAATAGCCGGGTTTCACCCTATATCATTGATTTCTTGAAAATCTTTTATGTCCGGGAAATGTCAAATCGAAAGGAAAATAAGGAAACCCGGAAATACTCCGGGTTCGACCTGTTACTTCAACTGTACTTTCTCGTCGCCAACCTTGATAAACCATTTTCCTGCAGCAAAACTTTCCTTCGACACTTCAAACACTTTTGTATCTGTAACGGTAATTCCAGGATTTAAGTCGCTTGCAATCTTGGCATTGTCGACATTAGTCTCAATTGCGTAGTTGGAAGATGCGTCAATATCGGCGTCAAACTCTGTTCCTTCTTCATCTACCAGACGGACATTAGGATAATCAAACATCCCCACCGGCTTCTTTGAAGTGTTCTTGATTTTGTATTGGATTGCAACAAACGTACCGCCTTCTGATACCTCTTTGTTGATGAATTCATTGCCAACCTGGTCTTTTTCTTCAAACTTTGTAACAGTGATTTCAACTTTGTCTGCTTGAATAACTTCTCCCACCTTATATACTGTTTCTTCTTTTACCGGTGCAGATGCTGTTGTAGCAGAGCTATCTTCTGTACTCGACCCTTCTCCTCCTCCAAGAGCTGAACCGATGATTCCCGCCAAAATCAATATACCAATGAAACTTAAAATTTTATGTCGCCCGAAAAAGCTGCGCTGGTCTTTCCCGCAGTGAGGGCATTTATTCACACCTTTGGCAATTTCTTTTCC
Source organism: Mesobacillus sp. (assembly GCF_047739415.1). GTDB lineage: Bacteria > Bacillota > Bacilli > Bacillales > Cytobacillaceae > Mesobacillus. Next base: position 17,222 of record NZ_JBIQOE010000076.1, read on the forward strand.
GCAAGTCTTGCAGGTTCCTAAATTATTGCTTGACATGACTATTCCTCCTGGATCATAATTTCTACTTCATTCTTTTTTCCATAATGGATTCTGAAACCATCTCATACATGTTTTCAATGCCTTTTTCTGAGGCTTCGAATTTAAAGGAATTCTCAACATTGATTCCGAGGCTGTCGGCTTCCTTGGCGACATCGATATTCGCACCCATGAAGATGAATTCCCAGTTGTACCTTTCCTGCTGGTGCTGGATCAATTCCTTCACTTTTCCATATGTGAATTCACTGCTCGCATTCTCCATGCCATCTGTCGTGATTACGAAGATGACCTTGCCTGGCTTGCGGTCTTCCATTGTTTTCGCCAGACGGTAGCCAACATCGAGTATCGTCTTTCCCACGGCATCCAAAAGGGCTGTCGTCCCGCGGACATAGTACTCATCTTCTGTCAGCTTCGCCCCCCTCGCATCAATGCCGTTCCAAAGCACTTCATATTCATCATCAAAAAGCACCGTTGTCAGTATTGTTTCGCCTGCAAGTTGGGACTGTTTTTTCACGAAAGCATTGAAGCCGCCAACAGTGTCGCTCTCGAGCCCTGCCATTGAGCCGCTCCGGTCCAGCAAAAAAATGATTTCCGTTAAATTGTTATTCATCACTATCATCCTCCTAGGTTGAATCTGATATAATCATAACTAGATTCATCCATATATTGGTCGCCTGTTAAGCGACATTTTAAGGAGGCTGACCCCATGCTGGATAAAAAGATATTGGCAGATTTACAGGAGTATATCGATCAGAATATGACGATCATCCTATATGAAAAGTCTGCTGCACCACTAGAGGACTTTGTCCTGGAGAGTATTTCTCCATTAGAGTTAGAAACGTTCATCGCGCAGAAACGGAAGCCGACATTGCAAAAAGTACTGTTTGATTTTATCGATAAAAAGGGAGCCGCTTCTGACGCTGAAATTTATAAAAAAGCGGGAATAGACCGCAGGCATTTTTCAAAGATCCGCTCCAACCCTGAATACAGGCCAAGCAAGAATACCGTTATCGCACTTGCTCTGGCGCTTGAATTGAACAAAAAAGAAACCGACAAGCTGTTAAGCTCTGCCGGCTACTCTTTGTCTGACAGTGAAACATCTGACCTTGTGATTCAGTTTTGCATTGAAAGAAATATATATGAAATCCATCAGGTCAATTATGCATTGGATTATTTTAGCCAGAAGCCTTTGGGTGGCGTACTATAAAAACAGCCTGGAGGAAATTGAACCTCCAGGCTTTGTTTTTTTTAATGAATGCTAGTTCCGCGCTCAAAATGGTTCATGCAAGTCAGCTCGATAATATAATCGTAGTTTGCAATAGCCCTCTGAAGCTCCGATTTTTCATCTATAGACAGGTTTGGATTCTGCATTTTATTCGCCAACTGCATCTGCAATGCTTCTAATTGAGATTTGACTTCTTGATAGTTCATGTCCAACACCCTTCCTTGAAATGAAACCGCTTTCTTATATCTCCATTATACTCTCCACACACTTTAGGGTATCAGTGAAAATATTGTGATTTTGTGAAACCTTCTATCGAATTATACTTTTACACATAATTGTCAATTGGGTACATCCCTTTGTAAAAATTCCCTTACATTTCAAATTCCTGGTCGCATATTTCTGCATTTCAAGTATAATGAATACCATTCAGTTTATGCATATGATGATTCTTTCCGAGAATCCTATATATAAGAGGGATAAGAACAAAAAGCGCAAGCGCCTCGTTCAGCCCCGACAAGCGCTGGAGGGCCGACCGGTGAAGTCGTTCTTTGACTTCATTGTGCGGACCGAAGCGTCTCGAGGGGCTAGGCGCTGGAGCTGGATTAAGAAAACTTCATGA
>NZ_JBIQOE010000077.1:0-39380 GCF_047739415.1 Mesobacillus sp.
GATGGCCAACTGGACATGGAGAAGTCCAGTAATGGCCTAGAATTAAAGCTAAGAGAGTCTATTTCCCATGAAAAATCCGCTGAAATTCAAAAAGGGGTTCGGAATGAGAACATTCCGAACCCCTTTTGTCGACAAACTGAATCAGCCTATGAGGCTGGTTCTTTTTTGGGGCTGCTAACAATCAAATCAATAAAAAATATTTGGTCTAAAGCGCAGTTGTCCATTGTAATTTATATAAATACCTAACTGCTAATCATGTTTTCTTGTGCTCTTAAACTTCATGAAATCCAGATAATAAGCAAAATCTTCTTTGCTGATTCCGTTTTTTATAGCTTCATCAACGAGCCCAACCCATTCCTCGTCAACAGGCATCCTGGCAGCTTTCATGTTTTGCTGTCCCATTAAATATTCAACAGTTGTATCCAGGTTATCTGCCAGACGGGACAATACCTGAAGAGATGGATTTCCCTGGATCCCTCTTTCGATGTAACTGAGATAGGATTTGGAAACATTGGCTTTCTCAGAGAGTTCACTGATCGAATACTTTTTTTCAAGCCTTAAGCTTTTAATTTTCTCGCCAACCTTCATATGGGAATCTCCTTTAAAATCATCTATTAATTCATTATAACGAACAAAATAGTTCTTTTAAAAATACAAGAAACTGAGATAAATGGAGTATTTTCTTAAAAAAGAACGTTTTTTGTTCTTTTTTAAGAAAATTAGCCATATTTTAGACTTTTTCAGAATTGATACAAATGAACTATACTCGAATGGTATAAAGTAGCAAAGCACTTCTTGAAGGGGGCTGGATGGCCATGTACAGAAAAAATTGTGATCGTTGTAACCGTCCTTCGTTTAGCAGCAGTGAGGTTGGAGAGTGGCTCTGCCCGGTTTGCGGAAATGATTTAACGAGATACCCGTTTTTTAATGCCATCAGTCTTGAGAAAGTGGCAATTTTACCGCACTTAAAAAAGCAAATTTATAAGAAAACTGGCCATCCCTAGGGTCATCTCAAGTTTATGGGGGTTATTTTAAAAAAAGAGTTCAACAATTAGAGCTATAATCTGACAAAAAACTTTATGTAAATGGTTTTAATTTTCAGATAATATTACTTTCATGCTATGATTTTGTAATTGTTTGGTAGAAAAGAGAAAAAATCCTTCTGTTGTTGCCGACAAATATTTACATGTTAAATATATAGAACAATGTACAATGACATTGGGAGTAAAAAAGTGAGTAAAAAGATACAGAAAAAGGCAAACTTGTTGAAAAACTAGGACGCAAAGTCACGGATCTAAGGTGCGATTTACTATGATGGCCGGACTGCCTGGAATACAAACTGTATTTTGGGGGGAAGAACTTGATTAAAGAGCAGGTAGTTTTCGAAGAACTGGATACAGAATGGATGCAGCTTATAATGGAAGCATTAGAGATGGGGATTAACAAAGAAGAAATCAGGGAGTTTTTAACGAAGACCAACAAATAGACAAGTGGATCATTACATAGAAAATGGAAGTGCCATCGAGCAGCTCTTATGGAGGTGCTTTTTATTTTTAATAAAGGCTCTTTTCGTATATGCGGGGAAGGAGTTTTATTCGAAAAGCCACTTAACAATGTGAAAACATCCATAATAAAAAACGGACAGCGCAGGCTGTCCATTGAGATTTATTTATTGTGGAGTCTCCATTTATTGAATTCCAGGAACTCACGGAACTGGTCTTTTGTGATACCCGAATCCATTGCTTCTTTTACAAGATTGACCCAATCAGAATCCATATTTTCTTTGTCGGGTTGTTCATGGATTAGATGGTCTACTGGTACATTCAATACTCCTGCTATCTTTTCTAAAAATTGGATTGAAGGATTTGTTTGAAGGTTTCGCTCCAGGGAGCTTAAATATGATTTTGCCACGCCAGCTTGTTCTGCCAGTTCAGATAAGGACATCCTTTTTTCTTGTCGAAGTTTTTTGACGCGTTCACCAATCACTGTTATCCACACACCTTATCAATTTATAGTTATATCATAACAAATCTGATAAAATAGTTCCATATTGAGAACACCTTATAGAACAATTATAACCAACCTTTAAGTCTTTTTGGTCTGCTTTTATGAAAAAGCATGTTGGGAAAAAAACTTATCGCTTTTATATCGGACATTGTTATTAAGAGTTGTACATTATTTTATGAAGATTCTTTTGAAATTACAGACACAATTGTCTATTGTGTTCAAAAGGGCAAAAACAAGGTAAAATGGTAGCAATCAGACAAGGTACGGGTGATGTGTTATGCAGAAAAAGTATTTATCGATCTACGAAGAGATTTCGAAACAGATCCAGGAAGGGCATTATCCTCCTAAAACGATTTTGCCATCTGAAAATGAATTTGCGGAAATGTATCATACTTCCAGGGAAACGATCCGTAAAGCGCTGAATCTTCTTGCTCAAAATGGATTTATCCAAAAAATCCGCGGCAAAGGTTCACTTGTGCTGGATTTGAAAAGACATCAGTTTCCGATTTCCGGATTGATCAGTTTTAAAGAACTGGCGGAGAACATGGGCGGAAAGGCGAAAACGACAGTAGAAGAGTTCAATCTCGAGTTGGCTGGCCGGGAAATTGCCAGGGAATTGAACGTTGAGGATAATGAAAAGGTTTGGAAGGTAAAAAGAGTGAGGCATATTGATGAAGAAAGAGTCATACTCGATAAGGACTTTCTCGTCGAAAGGCATGTGCCAGGACTTTCACGTGAGAAATGTGAAAACTCGATATTTGAGTATATAGAAGGACAACTGGAGAAAAAAATCAGCTTTGCGAAGAAAGAATTCACAGTAGAGGAACCAAGTGCTGAGGACAGAAAGCTACTTGATATGGAAGGGTTCAATGCAATCGTCATCGTAAAAAACTATATTTATTTTGATGACGCTACTCTGTTCCAATATACCGAGTCAAGGCACCGTCCTGACAAGTTCCGATTTGTTGATTTTGCCAGACGTATGGATACCCATTCTGTATAAAAAAGAAGCTGCCATTGATAATGCCCGGTTAACCAGGCTGTCAATTGGCAGCTTTTATTTGTAAATCAGATATTTGACAAGTTGATTGCCTATTTCTGATTTAATGCTTCGGGTATTTGCCGACAAGATGGATGGCGCTGATGATTCTCTTATTGATCCAGGTTCTGTTTTCCTGGGTATTAAGTTGTTCGTAAACCATCTTCCGGCCATCTTCTGTCGTAACATAATGACTTGGAAGAGTGTTCAGGCTGATGGCAATGATATCATTCCGGCACTTCTGGCAATTACAGAAGGTCTGGTAATCAGGGCTCATCATCAACACGTTGACAAGAGTGGAAACGACCTCTTCCATTACATTGACATAACTAAATTTCATGGTGCCTTCTCTCCCTATTGATGTCCTAAACTAAATTATAGTTGAATGACGGAAATATAAAATGTTTTTTTTGTTTTTGCTATAAGATAGGTCTTTTTACATGTTTTTATACAAAATAATGGAACTTCCATTAGATGTTTTACGAACGGAAGACAGGGAATTTTAATAGTGGAGATTTTTAAAAAAAGGAGATGTTGAATATATGGGTAAAAAAATTGCCTGTTTAATAACCGATTTATTTGAAGATGTCGAATATCTTGAGCCATCACGTGCTTTTACTGAAGCGGGTCATGAAGTAGTGACAATTGAAAAGGAACAGGGCAAGACCGTAACAGGCAAACAGGAAAAAGCAGAGGTTAAGATTGATGAAAGCATCGACAACGTCAAGCCGGAAGATTTCGATGCACTTTTCATCCCTGGAGGCTTTTCCCCAGACCAGCTGCGTGAAGATGAGCGATTCGTCCAGTTTGCCAAGGCATTCATGGATGAGAAGAAACCAGTCTTCGCCATCTGCCATGGACCGCAGCTGCTGCTAACTGCAAAAACGCTCGAAGGCAGAGGCGCCACCGGCTATAAATCCATCCGCGTCGACATGGGATACGCCGGAGCAAAATACATGGACAAAGAAGTCGTAGTCTGCTGCAATCAGCTCGTGACCAGCAGGGAACCGAAAGATATCCCGGCGTTTAACCGTGAGGCACTAAAAGTGTTGCAATAATATTGGCGAGGAACCCTTTTGCTTAGGCAGAAGGGCTTTTTTAATGGGCGGTTCTTCGCGACGGCGAAAAACTGGAAAAAACCGTGCCTAATTTCCAGTTCGCCAAATAAATTTTGATTATCGCCAAAAAGTCGCAGGTTTTCGCCAATAAAATCTGATTTTCGCCAATAAGTTAGAGAAAATCGCCAATAAAATAATTTTTTCGTCAATAAATTGTGGAACCTTTAACAAAAAGGTTGTGATCCTAACCAAAAAACACTGTTGGAGCTGATTTTGTTTGGAAACAACTATAATTTCTTTGAAAATAGCAAGATTGAAGTTGAAATGAACCATCAACTGGTTCATTTTGCGAATATCTTCATATAAGTTAATATAGAATTGAATTGATTCAGGGAGATGACGGAATGATTGTTTTAAAATCAGCACGTGAGATTGAAAATATGAAGGCAGCGGGCGAGCTGCTCGCCTCCGTGCATAAAGAATTACGCAAACTGATCAAGCCGGGGGTAACGACCTGGGAAATTGACCAGTTTGTCGAGGATTATTTGAAAAAGCATGGAGCCACTCCTCAGCAGAAGGGCTACCGTAATTATCAATATGCAACATGCGCCAGCATCAATGATGAGGTGTGCCACGGCTTTCCTCGAAAAGAGGCGCTGAATGATGGCGATATTGTCACAATTGATATGGTTGTTAACCTGAACGGTGCGCTGGCAGATTCGGCTTGGAGCTACGGAGTTGGAAATGTGAGCGACCAATCACAAAAACTGCTTGAAGTGACAAAAGAGGCATTGTATCGGGGTATTGCAGCCTCTGTACCTGGAAACCGGGTTGGCGATATTGGCCATGCGATCCAGTCCTATGTGGAGGGAGAAGGTTTTTCGGTTGTCCGTGAATTTATCGGCCACGGCATCGGCTCGGTGATTCATGAAAAGCCAGATATCCCGCACTATGGACTGCCAGGCAAGGGACCAAGGCTGAAGGAAGGCATGGTTTTTACCATCGAACCAATGGTCAATATCGGCGAATGGAAAACGAAGATGGATTCTAACGGCTGGACAGCGAGAACCGTAGACGGCAAGCTGTCAGCACAGTATGAACATACCATTGCGATCACTAAGGATGGTCCTGTCATTTTGACGGAACAGGATTAACTATGAAGCGGGCTGAACATGAGTTTGGCCCGATTTTTATAAATGATATGAAAAAAATTTTCACCTTCAACCAATAAAAATGAAATTCGCCGTCAAAAAATCATAAAAGGAGGCAATAAAATGGCCAGTGAGCTGAATGGGCAAAATGTCATCGTTAAGATTAAAGCCATCTACTCGTCGCTTTCCTCGAAGGAGAAGGCGGTAGCGGATTATATATTGACCAATCCGAAGGAGATCATCCATTTATCAATTACCGAGTTTTCTGAGAATGCTTCTGTAGCGGAAGCAACCATTTTCCGTTTTTGCAAACGGCTTGGATTCAGGGGTTATCAAGCTTTTAAAATTGCTCTTGCGAGTGAAGTAGTGGAACCGATCAAGAACATCCACGAAGAAATAAAGGAAGAAGATCAAGTTGTTACTCTTGCAGAAAAGGTTTTTGCCGGGCATATCGAAGCAATGAAAGGAACGCTTAATCTTCTGGATGAAAAGGTTCTTGAGAGCATTATTGATGTGCTTTCAAAGGCAACGCGGATTGATTTTTACGGATCAGGTGGTTCGTCGGCAATCGCGCTCGATGCTTATCATAAATTTCTGCGGACAGGAATCAATTGCAATGCCCACAGTGACGGACATCAGCAAATTATTTCCGCAGCGCTGCTCGGTCCCGGACAGGCGGCCGTTGGTATTTCACATAGCGGCAGCAATAAAGATGTAATAGAAGCACTCAGGATTGCAAAAGCTAATGGAGCAGCGACAATCGCTATCACAAGTCACTTTAAATCTCCCTTATCGAAGGAGACAGATCACGTTTTGTATACGACTTCACGCGAAACGCTATTTCGGTCTGAGGCATTAGCTTCAAGGCTGGTCCAATTAAGTTTAATCGATGTGCTTCATGTAGCGGTTTCAGTACGCAGGCAGGAACAAACTCTTGATAACTTGCAAAAAATCAGGGAAGCCATTTCGATAAAAAGATATTAGATGTGAAAATTATTTTCTTATTTTAGATATACATATGAAAAATTATTTGATATTATCTTTGTATAAAGTTCGTAAATTTAATAGCTGTTCAAAAAAGAAAAAGTTTTTACAAAAAAGGAGTGCATCTAAGTGAAACTAGGAATGGTCGGCCTTGGTAAAATGGGCTATAACTTGGTATTAAATTTGATGGAAAATGGCCATGAGGTTGTGGCGAACGATATTAATGAAGAAGCGATGCAGAAAATTAAAGCAGAAGGTGCTGAGATTGCTGCAGATTATAAAACAATGGTGGACATGCTGCCAAAGCCGCGTGTGATCTGGCTGATGATTCCTGCTGGCGATTTAATCGACCAGGTAATCGAGAAGTTCACGCCATACTTAGAAGAGGGCGACATTCTTATCGATGGAGGTAATTCAAACTATAAGGACACACTTAGACGTGCTGAAAAGCTTTCAGCAGCAGGCATCCAATTCATGGATGTCGGAACAAGCGGCGGTATGGAAGGCGCTCGCAACGGTGCCTGCACGATGATTGGCGGCGATGCGGAAGTTTTTGCCCATGTTGAATCAATTTTCAAGGACATTTCGATTGAAAAAGGCTACCTCTACACAGGTAAGGTCGGAAGCGGCCATTTCTTGAAAATGGTCCATAACGGTATTGAGTACGGTATGATGCAGGCAATTGCCGAAGGCTTCGAAATCCTTGAAAAGAGCCCGTTCGATTATGACTACAAAGAAGTTTCTCGCGTCTGGAACCACGGCTCCGTCATCCGCAGCTGGCTGATGGAATTGATGGAAAATGCGTTCTCTAAAGAGCCAAAGCTTGAAAGCATAAAAGGCGTCATGCATTCATCAGGCGAAGGGAAATGGACAGTTGAGACCGCGCTGGACTTGCAAACAGCTGCACCAGTCATCGCGCTGTCACTAATGATGCGCTACCGCTCACTTGAAGACGATACGTTCACAGGAAAAGTCGTCGCTGCACTAAGAAACGAATTTGGCGGCCATGCTGTTGAACGAAAAGAAGATTAAGACTCAGGTTCTCCTCTAAATGAGGGGAGCCTTTTTTTATTTTAGGCGGAAATGAACATATACCCTTATACGTTCATAAAATTATCCTTTTTTGCAAGATGGCTACGTTGCTTTTTCCGTTATAGTGGAAGTGAATACTGGAATTGGGGGCGCAGGCTGTGAAAACAAAGTGGTATTTCTTTTTTCTGACAACGATTGCCATTTCGGCTATTATATATGCTTTTCTTGGAGTCAGGGGAGATAAGCCGGTAGAAATTGGCGTCCTGATGATTGGCGAAAACCGCTACGAGAAATTTTCTGGTCTTGAAGCGGGATTGAAGGATCTCGGGTATAGCGTGAAGGAAGTCCATTTTACAGTAAAGAATGCACATGATGATGAAGTACTGATTGACAGGCAAATCGATGAGCTTCTCAAGAATAACCCCAATCTAATTGTTACGCTTGGCGGGATTGAAACCCAGCGCCTGAAAGCAAAAATGGATGAGAAAAACATTGAAATCCCGGTAGTTTTTGCAGGGCTTGCGGCACCGAAGGAACTTGGATTGATAAAAGATTACAAGTCACCAGGAGGTCTGTTTACCGGGATCAATAACTATCACGCCAGTATCTCTGGCAAGCGCCTGGAGATGCTTACTTCACTAGTGCCCGCAATCGAGAGGGTGCATGTAATTTATGACAGTAAGATTGATGTCAGCAAATTGAGCCTTGAAGAAACAAGGGAGGCAGCCAGGGAACTGGGGGTAAATATTTCCCCATGCGATGCTAGCTCGAAGGAATGCCTGGATACTCTATGGAAATCGGTTGATGATGGAGAGGCAATCCTAGTCCTGCCCAGCTTCAGAATTGAATCGCTGACAGATGAGTTAGTAAAGCTGACAAAGGAGAAAAAAGTCCCGGCTATGGGATTGTATGATTTTGAAGCGGAAAAAGGGTTGCTTGCGAGCTACGGATCCAGTTTTTATTCGCAGGGCTACCAGGCATCAAGGTTTGTCAGCCTGATTCTTCAGGGAAACAAGCCGGGAGAACTGCCTGTCGAACTGCCTGATGGGATTCGTTTTGTCGTTAACCAGCAGACGAAGGATGCGCTCGGAGTCGCCATTAATGAGGATTTGCTGCATATCGCCGAGCTGATTCACCCTGAAGTACAAGGAGGCAGGAAGCGATGAGAGCGCTGACTGATTTCTTGCACTCCCAGACAATCCGCAACAAGGTCCTTGTATTCGGGGTAGTGATGTCGACCATCCCGTTGCTGCTGATCAGCTTATTCTACTACTCTTTTGTAAAATCGGATCTGGAAACGAGAATTCTGGAAAAGCAGCATCTGGTGCTCGAGAATTTATCAAGTGAAATTCAGTATGAATTCAGCCAGACATTCCAGCGAATCCAAGTCCTCGCATCTCTTAATCTTTTGAATGAAAAACAAAGCGCATTATATGAGCTCCTGCAGCAAAGCGAATCAGTCGAGGAGGTCATAATTGCCGATGATAAAGGCTTTGTGGAAAAAAGAGTGTCGCGATACGAGCTCAATATTGCCGGGGATAATGAGCGGTGGTTCACGGATGAAATGTGGTTCCAGCTCCAGACGCTTGACAGGGTTTACGGCCAGGTAGAATTCAACCAGTACGGTCAGCCTGTTATGAAATTGGCTATTCCTTTTTACGAAGATGAATCAAAAAAAGCAATCGGAGTGGTCGTCCAGCTTCAGAAAATAATCGGAAAAATCTCGTCCATGCGCCAGGATCACTCCTCATATATATATTTAATCGATGATAAAGACCGGGTCATCGCCCATCAGGATTACAGCAAGCTCTGGCAAAAACAAACGTCTGGCAGCAATGATGAACTTGGTGTAACGGCTGAGATTGAAGACTTAAACTGGGTGCTGGTGATGGAGCAGCCGAAAACTACGGCTTTTGCCCCCATCAACAGGATGCTGCAAAGCGGCATAGGAGCAGTCGCATTGCTGATTTTAACAGTCAGCTTGATCAGCGTTTGGGCAGGGCTGTATTTTACAAGACCAATTGTTTCAATCGACCGGGAAATGAACAATTTGAAGCAAGGCCGGAAAATCAGCCCTGTAAAAATGAAACGGACCGATGAGCTTGGTAAACTGGCTGATTCCTTCAATGATATGAGTAAGGAGCTGCTTGAAAAATCAAGACTGCTCGAGCAAGAGAAGGAGAGGCTTGATGTGGTTGTCAACGGTATTGGTGCCGGGCTGGCACTGGTGACAAAAGAGTACCGGATCACCTGGATGAATCCAATTTTAAAAGGGTGGCTGAAGGAAGACCGGTTGACGCTGCCTTGTTACGCAGTGATTGGCGGGGAAAACGCCCCTTGCTTGAATTGTCCGATTACCTGTCCCGACCTTGATAAAATCGCCGACGAAGTCATGAAGTTTAAGGACGGCGCGAATGGCGAGCGGATTTTCAGGCACAGAGTGTTTCCACTCAACCACGCGATCGAGGAAGAGGGTGAATTCCTCGTCGTGCTCGAGGATATCACCGAGCAAAAACAAATGGAAGAAACGATGATCCAAACGGATAAACTGAGCGCACTTGGCATTATGGCGTCGAGCTTCGCACACGAAGTCAATAATCCTTTGGCGACGATCAATGTATACGCTGAGGACTTAATTGACCGAATCCAAGCACGGGATGAGGACCTTGATGAAGATGAAATGGAGCATTATCTCCGTAAAATCAAAGAAAATACCGAGCGCTGCAAACGCATTACCGGAAACCTGCTTAATTTTTCCCGGAAGAACGATTGGACAGAGGACCAGATTCGAGTAAAGGAAATTATCGAAAATAGCGTCAGTCTTGTCGAGCATCAGCTGAAAAAGCAGCGGATCCAGCTTGAACTTCATGTCGATGAAGGGCTGCCGGCTGTAAGTGGTGACGGACTAAAACTGATGCAGGTCATTGTCAACCTGATCAATAATGCAGTCGACGCGATGGAAAGCGAAGGAAAACTGATCATTTCGGCATCAGAAAGCAATGGAGAAGCGGTTTCAATAAAAGTAAGAGACAGCGGCCACGGAATCCCTGTCGAAGCGATGGATAAACTGTTCGATCCATTCTTCACGACAAAGCCAATCGGAAAAGGAACCGGTCTTGGCTTGTCAGTATGTTACGGCATCATCCAGCAGTTCGGCGGGAATATCACGATTGACAGTAAACTATCAGAAGGAACGACGGTAGAAATCCAGCTGCCGGTAGGGCGTTCGATGAAGGCAGGGCATGGCGTGGTAAATCAGGCGGGGAAATCTGAAGTTACAGATAGCTACGGAAACTCAGCACAAGAAACAATGGAGGTGGGCTACGATGTCAGCAATAAGATTGTTAGTCGTTGACGATGAACAGGATTTGCTTGAGCTTTTAGTAAGGAGGCTGAAGCGTAATGGGTTTGACGTGGACAGCGCTGGCACGGCCGAGGATGCCCTTGAACTTGTGAAAAAGAATGATTATGACATTGGCGTCTATGATATCAGGCTGCCGAATATGGACGGCATTGAACTTTTAAAAGAAACCAAGAAAGTCCAGCCTGATATTGAAGTGCTGATCCTGACCGGGCACGGGACGATTGATACCGCGATTGAAGCGATGAAGGTGGGCGCCTTCGATTATATTACCAAGCCTTATAATCTATCAGAATTGGAACTGACGATTGGAAAGGCTGCTGAAAATAAAGCGCTGAAAGAAAAGAATGACAGCATGAAAAAAATCATCGCCCAGCATAATGGGTTCAATATCATTGGTGACAGTGCCAATTTTAAAGAAGTGCTTGAGATGACAAGGAGGATTGCCGACAGCGATGTGCCTGTCCTGATTGAGGGCGAAAGCGGCACCGGGAAGGAGCTGTTTGCGAAAGCACTCCATTATTGGAGCTGCCGTGCAGATGAACCATTCGTGCCGGTGAACTCGGGTGCACTGCCTGAACATCTGCTCGAAAGCGAGCTGTTCGGTCATGCCCGCGGTGCTTTTACCGGAGCGAGCCAGGATAAAAAAGGACTGGTTGAAGCAGCGAAAGGCGGAACACTATTTTTGGATGAGTTGGGCGAAATGCCATTGGCTCTGCAGGTGAAATTGCTGCGTTTCCTCGAGACAGGTGAATTCCGCCGGGTCGGCGATGTACGGGAGCGGCATGTTAGCGTCCGCGTCGTCGCCGCCACGAACCGGGATATGGAAAAAGAAGTTGCCGAAGGTCGGTTCCGTGAAGACCTTTACTATCGTTTGAATGTCGTCAAGCTGACGATTCCGCCACTGCGGGAACGGAAGGGAGACCTGCCAGCACTGATTGAGCATTTCATCGGGAAAACAAAAGACCCGTCGAAGCTACTATCAAGTGAAGCTTTCGCTGCCCTTGAAGATTACGATTTTCCGGGAAATGTTCGCGAGCTGAGCCACCTGATTGAACGAGGCGTACTGTTATCAAAAGGAAGTATGATCGCAGCCGAGGATTTACTTTTGCCTCATGCTGGTAAAACTACGATTACACAGACAGAAGTCCAGCTCACGCCATTATGCTCTTTGGAAGAAGTCGAAAAAGTACACATCGAAAACGCTCTGAAGCAGATGAAATGGAACAAAACAAAAGCAGCAGACGTGCTTGGCATAAGCGTACGGAATCTTTACCGGAAAATTGATCAATATGGGTTGAAAGAATAGTTTGTATGTGTGTGGCGAACTGGAAAAAAACGCTCGGAATTTCCAGTTCGCCAATATATTTTGATTATCGCCAATAAGTAGGATGAAATCGCCAATAAAAATTTATTTTCGCCAATAAAATGAAATTATCGCCAATAAAATTGTGAACTCCGCCAATAAAAATGTTCACAAATAAAATAGAAGGTAATTTAAGCTTAAATATCGAATTATAAGAGCATTACAAACAAGGAGTGAAGCTTTTGATAGCGAAAAAACGAACCATGCCAAAAGAAGTGAAGATTTATGAGGCAATTGTAAGGCGATTACCGATAAATCATCCAAGAAAAGCAGAATTTGAGAACAAGTTATCTAGAAAACGAGCTGGATACAAAGGTGAAAAAGAATTAGATTACCATATCTCACAAATCGACCAGGCTAAATTAACAATCTTGCACGATTTAAGAATCCCCTTCAACGACACCCACTTCCAAATTGACTCCTTATTAATCTCAAGCTCATTAATCATACCAATTGATTCAAAGTATTATGCAGGAACGCTTGAGTTTTATCCTGAATTCAATCAAATGATCCAATATTTAAATGATAATGAAAAGGTATACCCTGATCCCGTTCTCCAGACGAAAATACAAGCGCGTCAACTGAAAGCATTTCTAATCAGTCATCAATATTCACCGCCCCCGTTAGAACCGTTCGTTGCCATCACCCATTCACAAGCCATCATCAAAAATCCAACTCAAAACAAAGAAGTTAGCCAAAGAGTATTTAAGTCCCCCGGCATCTTCTATAAAATCAATCCTTACTTTGAAAAATATCAAAAAGAGATAATATCGGATCAAGAGGCTAAGAAAATAGTTAAGCTTTTACTCAAAAAACATAAACCATATATCCCAAACTTAGAAGCATTGAATCTTCCTTATGGTGAATTGCAGAAAGGAGTTGAGTGTCCTGCCTGCAATACATTTGGCATGGAAAGATTTCATAGCCTATGGGGGTGTAAGAGATGCGGCCACACTTCAAAGGATGCCCATGTTGCTGCTTTAAAAGATTACTTTCTCATTAATGGTCAGTCGATTACTAACGGACAATTTAGGGATTTTCTTGGAATATCCTCAATTCACCAGGCGAGGAGAATGCTGTCCCAGTTGGACCTGAACATATCCGGTGAGAAGAAAGGGAGAGTCTATACCCCTGGTAAAAGTTTTCCGTTATGGGATTAAGCCTCCAATCTCCATCCCTGCCATTCCTGCACACCATGCCAAAATGTCACATGCCAAAATTGCAGTACTGTGACAAAATGGCACACCAAAAGCGGCTGAAACCGAATCGAAAATCCGGTTTCAGCCGCTTTTTTGCGTTCACAAAGATGTCACGAATCCTGCAGCCCTACAGCCACATGGATTTCACCAAGCGGCACTTCCAAAAACAACCCAAGCCAAAAAAGTTGGCACGCAGCTTGCATTATATATAAGCAAGAAAAAATAAAAAAGGATGTGGCGTTATGCTATCCAATATTGGCATTCCTGGTTTGATTTTAATCCTCACATTGGCGTTGATCATCTTCGGCCCGAAGAAGCTTCCGGAAATCGGCAGGGCGTTCGGCCAGACGCTGAAGGAATTTAAGAAATCGACTCGTGAACTGACAAGTGATATTACCGACGATATCGCTGATGACATCAAAGAACTCAAGGAAATCAAAAAAGAAATCTAAACGCTTAAAAAGAGGTGAGTGAAAATGGGTCTATTTTCAAATGAGAAAAAAGTAGATTACGACAAAATCGTCGACAAGATGGTTCCTGATGCCAGGAAAGAAATGGATGAATCACAGTATGATACCGAGCTTGGCTTGAACATGGCGCGCGATGCGAGGAAGGTCATCAGTGGCAAACTGAAAATTGAAGATTTCCATAAAGTCTATTCTTCATCCCTGACTAAGGAATTCGGCAACTATTACGCATCAGCTGATGGACCAGACATCAGGAAGGGTGACGGCCCAAAATGGGCGATGGTCATTGACCTGAAGAAATGCGTCGGCTGCGATACTTGTACGGTCAGCTGCAAGGCTGAGAACAGGACGCCGCCGGGAATTTCCTACAATGTCGTCATGGAATCTCTCGAAGGCGAGTTTCCGAACATCAAATCAGTCAACCTTCCAAGGCCGTGCATGCAATGTGACAAACCGGCCTGTGCACAGGTTTGTCCGACGAGAGCGACTTATAAAATGGAAAATGGAATTGTCGCGATCGACAATGACCGCTGCATCGGCTGCCGCTACTGCATCGTTGCCTGTCCGTATGGAGCACGTTCCTTCGATTTCGGAGACAGCTATGAACAGGAAATGCAAGGTGCCAATGACATAACGAGCCCTGAATACGGCGTCGAACGCGGAAACCGTGAAAAAGGCAAGACACCAATCGGCACAGTCCGTAAATGCAGCTTCTGCTTCCACCGCCTGCAAAGAGGCGAAGAGCCTGCATGCGTGGAAACCTGCATTGGCGATGCCCGTTTCTTCGGCGATATCAGCGACCCTAACAGTGTTGTATCCAAACTGGCTGCGAGCCCGAGGGCATTCCGCCTTAAGGAAGAGCTGGGAACACATCCGAATGTCATTTACTTAAGATAGGAGGGGAATGGCGATGGCCAATCTTGCGGTTGATTTAAAAGAGAAAAGTACATCAAAAACAAAAATAAATCTGCAAGTATCAAAAGCTTTTAAAATTTGGATTTCAGCTTTGACAGTTGCTTTCTTATTAGGCGGGTATTTCATCGTTGAACGTTTCATCACAGGTCTGGCAGCAACGAATCTATCAAGCATCACCCCATGGGGAGCATGGATCGCTTTTTACATCTTCTTCGTCGGTTTGAGCGCAGGTTCGTTCCTGTTGTCGACGTTAATCTATGTTTTTGGGATGGAAGAATACGAGAGAGTCGGAAAGGCGGCACTCTTTACAGCGATTGTCTGTATGATTGTCGCGCTGACCTTCGTCCTGATGGACCTTGGCCGTCCGGAGCGTCTGCTGAATGCGATTATCTACTGGAATGTCACTTCACCATTAGGATGGGAGGTACACTTCTATCTTGTCTACATTGCGCTGCTGACGGTGGAGCTTTACATTGCGATGAGGGAAGACCTTGTCCGGGCTGCAAAGAAAAACACGATGCAAGGCTTTGTGGCAAAGTTATTAACCTTTAAAAATTCAACAATCAACGCTGCAACAAAAAAACGCGACCACATGTGGATGAAAGTACTTGGAACAGTAGGGATCCCAATCGCGATTTTCGGAGTCCATGGCGGTACAGGAACGATATTTGCCCTTGTAAAAGCACGGCCAGCATGGAATACAGCATTATTCCCAATCATCTTCGTCGTATCGGCAATGGTTTCTGGAACGGCATTGCTGTTGGCAATGTACGTCATCAAGAAAAAAGTCCAGAAGCAAGAAATTGATAAGGGCATGGTTGTATCGCTGGCGAAACTGATGGTTGGTTTCCTGATCATTGACCTGGGTCTTCAATTCTATGAATATCTTACTGGCTGGTATGGTCTGGAAGCTGAACACCTTGACACCCTAGGAACGATGCTGGCAAGTGAAAAAGCGTGGTCGTTCTGGATCGTTCAAATGTTCCTCGGAGCGGTAGTACCGATAACCATTGTATTTTGGAAGAAAACAAGTGAAAACATTAATGCCTTGCTGATTGCTGCCGTCCTGATCGTCATCGGGATCATCGGCGTACGCTTCAATATTGTTGTTCCGCCGCTTGTGGTGCCAGTTTTCCACGAACTTCCGTGGGGCAATTACGCACCGACGATCAAGGAATGGATGGTAAGTGTCGGTGTTGTCGCGATGGGATTATTAATCTATTCATTCGGCGAGCTGCTGCTGCCAATCGAAGAAACTTCTGACGAGGTGAGCCATAATGGAAAATAAACCAATGAAACGGCGTGGATTTTTAAAAGCGCTCGGAACACTCGGGGCGGTCGCGTTTGTCGGCCCGGCATTCGTTGGGCCAATCAAGCAGGTAATGGGTGGTGTCTGGACTGATGAGCCACACGGAACTGGCACCGATTATCAGGATTATACAGCAGAAAATGTCATTTTCACGTCATGCCAGCAGTGTAATGCGACATGTACGATTAAAACTTATATCACTGCCGGGGCGGTGGGAGGAGCTTATTCTTCCATTGTCCGCAAGATTGCCGGCAACCAGTACAGCCCAATCAATATGGTGCAAATCGGCCATATCAACTACGATACACCAGTTTCACAGGCTGTAAAAGGAACGGGTGATGTCGCTAAAATGGGACGCGGTCTCCGCGGTGGACGTACCTGCTTAAAAGGCCAGGCCGGCATCCAGACGAACTATGATGTATTCAGGATACAGAAACCATTGAAGCGCGTAGGCGAGAGGGGAAGCGGCGTCTGGAAAACAGTCAGCTGGGAAGAGGCATACAAAGAAATCCTCGAAGGCAGCAAGGATCTTCGCACTCCAGGGTTAAAAGAAATGTGGAAATACGTACCGGAAGCAGCAGTCATGGCCGACTGGGATAAATTGAAAGCTGGTGAAATGACCAAAGCTGAATTTGATAAAAAATACAAGGATGTCCTGATCGACACGAACCATCCCGACTTTGGTCCAAAAGCGAACCAAATCGCGGTCATGGCAGGACACAGACGCGAGTTCATTGAGCGCCTTGCAGTCGGCAGCCTTGGTACAGCGAACTATTATGACCACGGCGGCTATTGCGGTATTACAAGCGTTATGGGGAATGTCCGCTCGCATGATTCCGAAAAGCCGAAGAAGCGCATGATTCCGGATTACGATAACGCTGAAATGGTCATCGTCTGGGGATCAAATCCGATGGTGGCAAACCGTGGGCCGACCACATTTGCTCCACAAATCACAAACGCGATCGATCGCGGCATGAAAATGGTCGTCATCGACCCTCGCTTCAGCAAGACAGCAGAGAAAGCGCATGTCTGGGTTCCTGTGAAACCGGGCGGGGACGGTGCGCTTGCGATGGCTATGAGCCGCTGGATCATTGAAAATAACCGCTATGACGATATTTACCTTCGCAATCCGAACCAGGAAGCGGCGAATGAAGACGGTGAAACAACATGGAGCGATGCTTCCTTCCTAGTCAATGTCGGTGAAAAGAAGCGTCCATTCATACGTGCCAAGGACCTCGGAATCGGCAGCGATGAATTCGTCGTCATCGAAAACGGCAAACCAGTTTCCCATGCGAAGGCAAGAAACGGCGACCTTGATGTCGATACAACAATCAATGGCATCAAAGTAAAATCTGTCTTCAGGATTTTTAAAGACAGAGTCATGGAAAAATCGATCGAAGAATATGCAAAGCAGGCCGATGTACCAGTGGACCAGATTGTCCAGATTGCCCGAGAGTTCACATCCCATGGCAAAAAGGTCGGTATCCACTCTTACCGCGGACCGGCGATGCATACGAATGGCTACTACAGCGTGAGGGCAATCAATATGCTGAACCACCTCGTCGGGAACCATGACTGGAAGGGCGGCGACACTGTTCTCGGCGCCAAGTACAAAGCAACAGAAGGCCGCTATGATCTTGCGACTGTTCCAAATGCAAACAAAGGATGGGGGATCCCGGTCACAAGACACAAAGTTCCTTATGAAAAAACATCATTGTTCGCAAAAGATGGCTATCCAGCTAAGCGCCCTTGGTATCCGTTTGGCAATAAACTGATCCATGACGTACTTCCTAGCTCTGCTGAGGGCTACCCATACAAAATCAGGGCATTGCTGATAAACAGAACTTCGCCGGTAATGTCTGCACCAAGATCAGAAATGCAGGCCAAGTTTATCAGGGATCCAAAAGTTGTTGAACTTGTTGTAGCATCTGATGTGATTATCGGCGAGACTTCTAAGTATGCAGACTTCATTTTACCGGACCTTGCCTAT
Organism: Mesobacillus sp.; assembly: GCF_047739415.1. Lineage (GTDB taxonomy): Bacteria > Bacillota > Bacilli > Bacillales > Cytobacillaceae > Mesobacillus. The sequence continues at coordinate 17,879 of NZ_JBIQOE010000077.1, forward strand.
CTGGAAAGCTGGAACGCTGAAGACATCTTCCCGATCCTGAAGCATAAATTCGCAGGCGTTATCCAGCCAGTGACGAGAGTAGTTCCTGACGCTCGTCCAACTGAACAAGTCTACATCGATTTGCTAAAAGGAATGGGACTTCCAGGTGTTGGCGACAATGCTTTAGCTGACGGATCAGCGATTCACACTCCTGAAGACTACTACTTGAAACGTATTGCTAACATTGCCTTTGATGGCAAGAAGCCAGTAAAGGATGCAAATGCGGAAGAGCTGGCGATTTTTGAAAAAGCAAGACAGAAAGCGCTCGGCAAATATTTTGACATTCAGAAGTTGAAAAATGCAGTCAAACCGGAAGAATGGAAGAAAGTCGTTTACGTATTGAACCGTGGTGGCCGCTTTGAGGCAGCAGGCGATGAATATGTAGGCAACAAACTCAAGTATCAGTGGGCAAAACAGGTTTATTTTTACGATGAAAAAGCTGCAGGCTTCAAGAGTGCCTACACAGGCAAGTTCTTTGAAGGCGTTCCGGTAGCGGAGGAAATCAAGACATATGACGGAGAAGTCTACAAGCCAAACAAGCCGCTGCAATTCATCAACTGGAAATCAAGGAATATGGCGACTCACCGCACGGAAGGCAATGTTTGGCTTCGTGAAATCAAACCGGAAAACTATGTATGGATCAATCCAATCGACGCGAAGAAAAAAGGCTTCAAGACAGATGACGAGATATACATCTCTTCCAATAACTCTAAAGTGAAGGGCCGGGCACTCGTTACCCCAGGAATCAAGCCAGGCGTCGTAGGAGCAAACTTTAGCTTTGGGCATGATGCATACGGGTCTAAGGCAGTCAAAGTCGACGGTAAAACAATTGAGCCTGCCGGAAAATACGGCCACACTGGTTACGAATTCAATAAACCGCTCCATGAAGAATCAGGATACGCCAAACCGCGCGGACTTGGGTTCTCAGTCAACTCGCTTTCAGATCGAGACGGCAGCTATTTTGAAGGTTTTCTTGCAGACTTGCTGGTCGGCGGCCCGGCGCAGCAGGATGTATTCGTGGATGTAGAAAAAGCATAACAATCATCGGGGATGCCTGATGGGCACCCCGAAATTTCTGTTGAAATAAAGGTGGAGACAATGATGGAAGAACGATATGGAAAGCTTGCGATTGCGAATATCATGACAAGCATCTGGCTAGGGGATTGGGACACCTATGAAAAATTCTTGAACGATGTCCCTGAAGGAATGCGGAAGGAGCTATCATTTCATTCCTTATACACTCGGGATGAAGTGCAGCTCTGGTATGACAATCACTTTTTCATACCGGGAGACCACTTTGTCTCCCCATATTTTTCATCTTATACGAAGAATAATGAAGATGAAGAAGCACGCAGACATGAGCTGCTTTGCCTGATCGGCCTTTATGAAAAAACAGCCTTTTATTTCCCGCTCGAGCAGGACAGACTCCCAGACCATTTTGGCAGCATGACTGCATTCATCAGCTCCATTTTACAGGGAGAGATCAAAGCGGAACAAGAGGGTGACAGCGAATACCTTCAGCAGCTGGAAGAAATCGAAGTGGAAATGATGACCAGATTCATCAAGCCGGTCCTCAAACCTCTGCTTGAAAATGCCGAAGTAAAAATCACCCATCCATTCTTCAAAGAGTTCCTAAGCTTTTATGCAGAAATGATGAGTGAAAATTGGGTGGAAGCAGCATAAGACATGAAACGGTCCTCAAAATGGAGGACCGTTTTTGCTTTAATGACCACTTTTGAAAATATCGTGACTACATTTACAATTAATTCGACCACATTTAAGGATAATTCGTCCACATTTTGAATTAATTCGTCCAAATTCTCAATTAATTCGACCGAGTTTGATGATAATTCGACCACATCGTAAATTAATCCACCCACATTCAGGATTTGACTACCACATCTCATCTCTCTATACACAACAAAAAAAACAGGCACCCAATCAGTGCCTGTCATCCTTTACTGCTTACGCAAGTTTCCGAGCTCTTCAGCGATCGCCTGCATTTCATTTGGGCTGAAGTTACTTTTTCTCATGATCATATCATAGATTTCTTTTAACTCTTCATACATCTCGCCGTCAAAATGCGTTGATTTAATCGCACCAAGGTTCATGAACTTCAATTTTTCCTTGATTTTTTCAATCATGAAGTCAACGTTTTCAGGGGAATTTTTAGTTAAGTCCACACCGTTCATCCTTTCAATGGTTGTACAACCATCTTTCCACGTTCGGTTAAAAAAGTCAATTACAAATCCGGCGCCATTGGGACGCCGGATTATGATCATGCACTATACGTATTAGATTCTTTCTTTTCTTCCTTAATAGTATTCAAGATCTTCCTTGTTTCAACTACGACCACACCAGACAAGCCGAGCAATCCGATCAGGTTCGGGAAGGCCATTAAACCGTTCATGACATCGGCTATACCCCATACAACTTCAAGCTGGGAGATTGCTCCGATGAATACAGCAACGACAAACGCGATTCGGTAGTAAAACACGACTTTTTTGCTGAACAGATACGAGAAGCACTTCTCTCCGTAATAAGACCAGCCGATGATTGTCGATGACGCGAAGAACAGCAAACCAACCGCAACAATCACCGAGCCGGTCTGGCCAAGGAACTTGTCGAAGGTCGCTGATGTGAGGTCGGCTGCAGTCGTGTCTCCTGTATACAGTCCGCCCATGACGATCGTGATTCCGGTAATCGAACAGATGACAATAGTGTCAATGAACACCTGTGTCATTGATACAAGTGCCTGGCGTCCAGGCAGGTCCGTCTTGGCTGCCGCGGCAGCAATCGGTGCAGACCCGAGACCTGCTTCGTTGGAGAATACGCCTCTGGCAACACCCATCCTGATGACAGTTCCAAGCGCCCCGCCGGCAACTGCCTCGCCTGTGAAAGCATCGGTGAAAATTAGAGCAACTGCTGCTGGTACAAGGTCGAAGTTCATGATCATGACCACAAGACCAGCAAGAAGGTAAAATGCTGCCATGACTGGTACGAATAAAGCAGTGACTTTACCGATGCTCTTAATTCCGCCAATCAGAGCAAGAGCCGTAAAAATTGTCAATACAAGACCAGTTACCCAGGCAGGCACAGAAAAGGTTGATTGGACGACACTTGCAACTGAATTTGATTGTACAAGGTTGCCAATCCCGAATGCCGCAATCGCGCCAAACAATGCAAATAAAACACCAAGCCATTTTTGGCCAAGCCCGCGTTCAAGATAATACATTGGGCCGCCGGACATCTCTCCATCCTTATCCTCAACCCGGTATTTCACGGCTAAAACTGCTTCCGCGTACTTTGTAGCCATACCAAAAAATGCGGTAATCCACATCCAGAAGACGGCACCAGGTCCGCCTGTGAAAATCGCCGTTGCGACACCTGCGATATTACCGGTACCTACAGTTGCAGCAAGTGCCGTCATCAAAGCCTGGAAATGTGAAATGTCCCCTTCGGATCGTTTGTCCTGTTTTTTCGTAAAAGCCAGCTTGAGTGAGTAAGGCAGCAGCCTGATTTGCAGGAAGCCAATGCGGAACGTAAGGTAGATTCCCGTCCCGACAAGCAGGATCAATAAAGGAGGCCCCCAAACCCAGCCGCTGATTTTGCCAATCCAATCTTCAAATGTCATGATGCTCCCCCTTGAAAAGTTATATTCGGAAAATGTTCTCCAACAAGAATATTCTGATAATTAGTAGTAAGTCAAGTGATATCCATTAGGTAAAACTTAGAAGGACATATGAAATCATGCGTGAGTTGTTGTCATAAAGCTGTTTGTGCGGGTATAAAAATATTATTCACTTTTGAAATTCACGGGAGAGTACTTAAAAAAATTTGCAATATATTTCTCAACACTTGCATGAAGTGATGGCAATCGTGGAAAATGTTAGTTAGGAGGCAGGCAGTGAGAGGCCTGCAAAATGAGAAGGAAGACTCTAGGAGGAGAAAACATGGGCAGCTCGAAAAAGTTTTGGATGGGCATGATGTTAGGCGCATTGGCAGGGGGAGCGGTTTCCCTTTTGGAAAAATCGACACGCCAGGCTGTAAAAGAGGATTTCAGCAAGGTTTCCAGCGGTGTTACGTATGTTGTAAAAAACCCAAATGAGTTTATTGAAGACCTGAGAGAAACAGCGAATAAAGTAAGGGCAACAGTGGAACAAGTAACAGAGGACGTTGCTTTCATCACTGAAAAGGTCGAAGAAATAAAGGATGTACCTCCTCAGGTTACGGAATTGGTCAAAGATACAAAAGAAACGCTGAGAAAGATTGCGGCATCCGGACAAACACAGAAGCATATAGATGAAACAGAATGATGAATTGACAAGCCCCGGGCAGGAGCAAGGAGTGCATAAATGAGGTGAATGGATGGTTGATATATCATTTTTCAGGCATATGTGGCAGAGGATTCAGGAGGACGATGTTCCGGCACTAGCCGCGCAGCTTGCATATTTCTTATTGCTTTCCTTGTTTCCGCTTTTGATTTTCCTGGTAACGCTTGTTCCATATCTGCCAATTTCAGAAGTGGATATCCTCGGCTTTTTTGATGACTATGCACCTGGTGAATCGATGGATTTAATCAAAAACAGCCTAGAGGATATCATGCAAAAGGACGGTAAATTGCTGAGCTTTGGATTATTGGCGACGGTTTGGTCAGCCTCAAACGGCATTAATGCGATTGTAAGGGCATTTAACCGTGCTTATCGGGTCGAAGAAACAAGGTCGTTTATCGTTAGCAGGTTTATGGCGATCTTTTTGACATTTGCCATGATTTTTGTGTTCCTGGTCGCTTTGATTCTTCCTGTGTTCGGAAAAGAAATTGGAAGCTGGCTGTTCGCGAATTTCGGACTGAAAGAAGAATTCCTTTACGTATGGAATATGCTTCGCTGGGTGATCAGCATTTTAATTTTATTCATTGTTTTTCTTGGTTTGTACTGGATTGCTCCCAATAAGAAGCTCACCTGCGTCAGCGGCATACCGGGATCGATTTTCGCGACTGGAGGATGGGTGCTTGTATCACTCGGTTTCTCTTACTATGTCAGTAACTTCGCTTCCTACACTGCCACATACGGCAGTATCGGCGCAATCATTGTCCTGATGATCTGGCTCTATTTATCCGCGTATATCATTATCATTGGCGGAGAAATCAATGCTTATTATAGCGAAAAGAAAACAGGCTGCTGATGCCATTCTTTATCCTGAAATTACCTCAGGTAACGTCTGCAGTTTTAGCAGAAGATACAAGAGAGGCTTGCTCCTCATTTTTTAGAAGTAGTTAAATCTTTGGCACTTAGATTGGTGTCCAGCTCCAGCGCCTAGCCAGTTTTCATCACTGATAATGCTTCCTCGAGTATCTTGCGAGAAGCGTTAGCTTTGAGCAGCTCGAGACGTTTCGGTCCGCCCAATGAAGTCAAAGAGCGACTTCACCGGTCGGCCCTACAACGCTTGTCGGGGCTGTACAAGGCGCTTGCGCTATTCTTATGACAGGGGGAATTCAGGATGACAAAGAAGACGAAAAAAGACGGTAGCACGAAGCAAAAAGGCAAAAGCAACCACAGCCAAAAAACATCCGGTTCAGCAAACGGATCAAACGGATATCACTAACACAAAGCGCCCCATTGCGAGGGCGCTTTTTATTGTGTTACGGAAATAAATGTTACTGTTAAAACCTGAAAAACCCGTTTAAATAAATTAAAAACCCCTACCGGATTAACCAGCAGGAGCTTCGTTTTATTTCAACAATCTCAAACTATTCAATATAACCAGAATCGTGCTTCCTTCATGTCCGATGACGCCGTATGGCAGGTCGAGCAGCTGCAGGAAGTTGGATGCGATCAGCACCATGATCACCAGGATGGAGAAGACGATGTTTTGCTTGACGATCCGGTTCATCCGGCGGGATAGGTTGATGGCTTCGGCGATCTTTGGCAGGTCGTTTTTCATTAACACGACGTCCGCTGTTTCCAGGGCGACATCGGAACCCTCGCCCATTGCGATTCCCACGTTCGCGGTTGCTAGTGCCGGGGCGTCGTTGATGCCATCTCCGACCATGGCAACCTGGCCGTATTGTTCTTTCAATTTCTTCAATTCGTTAACCTTTGTTTCGGGCAGACATTCAGCAATATATCCTTCCACATGGCTTTCGGCAGCGATTGCTTTTCCGGTATTTTGGCTGTCGCCTGTGAGCATGACGGTGTAGATGCCTTCTGATTTCAACAGGTCGATTGCCTGTTTTGTTTCTTCACGGACAACGTCTTTCAAAGCAATCAAACCTGCAAGCTGCCCATTCCGTTCGATAAAAACAATCGTTTTTCCCTCAGCTGCAAGCTCTACCGCAGCGCCTCCGGAAAATGCTTCAGCTTCAGTCCTTCCGACAAAGTCAGCTTTCCCGATTTTCCAATCCTCATTTTCAAAATGAGCCTTCACGCCCCAGCCTGATACATCCTCGATGCTCTCTGGATGCACAAGCTCTTTACCAAGCTTCTCCTTGGAGTGTTTTACAATTGCGTTGGCCAAAGGGTGGTTTGAATGGCTTTCAATCGACGCCGCTTTAAGCAGCACTTCATCGCGATCCAGTCCATCAGCCACGATCAAATCTGTTACTTCAGGTTTACCTTTTGTCAATGTTCCTGTTTTATCAAACGCAATTGCCTTAAGGTGGCTCAGGTTTTCCAGGTGGACGCCGCCTTTAAATAAGATTCCATGCTTCGCGCCATTCGAAATTGCCGACAAAGTAGCAGGCATGATCGAGGCAACGAGTGCGCACGGGGAAGCGACGACAAGCAGGACCATGGCGCGGTAAAATGTCTCCGTCCAGCTCCAGCCCAGCAGATAATGCGGAACGAACATCATAAGCACAACCACTGCCAGAACGACCTTTACGTAAGTGCCCTCAAACCGTTCGATGAACAGCTGGGAAGGAGATTTTTCACTTTGAGCGTTCTGGACAAGCTGGATAATTTTTTGAAACAGTGTTTCATCATTTCGTTTTGTGATTTCAACGGTAAGCGAACCGGTCAGGTTGACTGTACCAGCAAATACATCGTCGCCTGAATCCTTTGAAACGGGAATCGATTCCCCGGTGATGGCTGCCTGGTCAATCGTCGTCTGACCCCTGGCCACTTTTCCGTCGGACGGAATCCTTTCACCAGGTTTCACCAAAATTAAATCACCAATTTCCAGTTCTGAAACATGCACTCTTTCTTCCACGCCATCTGATATTCTCAATGCTTCTTCTGGCTGCAGCTCCATCAAAGAGGAAATTTCCTTATGGCTTTTGTTCATCGTATACGTTTCAAGCGCTCCGCTCATTGCAAAAATGAATATCAAAATCGCGCCTTCTGTCCAGTATCCGATAATGGCCGAGCCAATCGCAGCAAAGATCATCAACATCTCGACGTTCAATTCTTTGTCTTCGATTGTGGCTTCTATGCCTTCCTTCGCTTTTGCAAAACCGCCAATTACATAAGCCAGGATAAAAGCGATGACAGATGCTGTTTCTGAATCTCCTTTGTTCAAAATCCAGCCAGCCGCAATCAGGATTCCGCTAATGCTCGCGGCAATCAGTTCTGCGTGGGGCTTGATTTTTTCAAAAAAGCTTAATTCTGGGACCGAGTTCTGTTTTGCTAACGCGTTTGCTCCCTGTGCCATCCTTTTCTCCTCCTTTAAAATCTCTAAATGATACTAATAATCACAATCATTACCCTTAAAAAACACGAAAGCTGCCACCAGATTGGTGACAGCGAAAATCCAAGTCAAAAGATACATATTGTGTTCACTATTATGTTACCATACAATATATGCTTTTTAAAAGAATAATTGCGTTTGTCTAAGGAGATAGTTTGATGACAACTAAAGACTTTTTTACACACCCGCTTGGAATTGCTGTTTCGGCCGCTGCGGCGACACTCCTATGGGGGAGTGCCTTCCCATTTATAAAATTGAGCTATATCAGTCTTGATATCAAGCCGGAAGAAATGGGTGAACAAATGCTGTTTGCAGGATACCGTTTCCTGCTTGCCGGGCTGCTGATCCTGTTCATGTTCCTCCTTTTAAAAAGGAATATGAAATTCAGGCCGGAGACAACAAAGTCTCTTCTGAAAATTGGCCTGTTCCAGACGTTCCTACAATATGTCCTGTTTTATATTGGACTAAGCTATTCAACGGGAATCCAGGGTTCCATCATTGCCGGGACAACTTCTTTTTTCCAGATCCTGCTTGCGCATTTCCTTTATCCAGATGACAGGATGAGCCGGTTGAAGGTTGCAGGATTGATGGTCGGATTCACCGGGGTCATCTTCGCGAATTGGCCAAATGGAGATTATGAAATCAGCTTTGGTATCGGTGAAATCCTGCTGATGGGAGCGATGATGGCTGGCGCTTATGGAAATATACTCGCTAAGCAGGGAAGCGGAAAGATGGAGGTCATTTATTTAACAGCTTACCAGATGATTTTGGGCTCGCTTGGTTTGATTGCGATTGGAGCTTTTTCAGTCGGTATTGCTCCATTTGATTTCGACCTTAAGTCCGGTTTGATGCTTCTCTATCTGGCATTCCTTTCAGCAGCAGGCTTTATCTTATGGAACAATGTCATGAAGTTCAACCAGGTCGGCAAGGTGTCACTGTACCTGTTCCTGGTCCCTGTATTCGGTGTGATTTTATCATCAATCCTACTAGACGAACTTTTACATTATTTTGTCATAGCCGGATTAATATTTGTGGTGGTCGGAATCGTCCTTGTCAACCGGCCTGCACGGAAAAGAAACAGCCTCCCTGCGGAATAGGGAGGCTGTTTTGCGTTAAATAGTATTTGCCTGGTGCGAAGAACTTTCATGGCGAACCGCTACAAGAGCGATGAAAATCAATAGCAGCATCGTGCTGATCACATAAAAGAAACTGATGCCTTTAAGCCATTGTATTGCCAGCCCGCCAATGAATGGGCCGCTGATGCTCCCAAAGCTGAAGAAAATGCCGCACATTAGATTGCCTGCCGGCAGCAGCTGTTTAGGCAACAGATCTGCCATATAGCTGATGCCGAGTGAGAACGTCGACCCTACAAGCGTTCCCGCTAAAAAGAAGCAAATGAGCAGTCCGGTTGTCGAATTCTCGAGCAAACCAGCGGCGGTAAACGAAACGAAGCCGGATAACGTGACTACAATTAATACATTCCTTCTTCCAAGTTTATCGCTCAATATTCCAAGTGGAAGCTGTGAGAGGATTCCCCCGATGGCAAAGGCAGGCAGCAACAGTGCGACAGCATCGACACCGATGCCAGATCTCATGGCATAGACAGGGAAATTGCCGTTAAGGCTCGCTTCCAAAAATCCATAGCCAAACGGTGGCAAAAACGCTACCCAGGCGTATTTAAATACTTTTCCAAACCTTTTCATTGTCCCGAAGAATGAGCTGCTGTCAGTGTCATGTTCGGGTCGCTCATTCTTCAGCAGCCAGACGGTCAGCCAGGCAGCAAGGCTGATCGCAGAGGAAAGGATGAAAGGAAGGGTCGTGTTTATTTTTACTAAACCAGTCATCAACGGGCCAGCGGCGAAACCGAGTCCGAAAAACAATCCATAGAGCGAGATATTCCTTCCAAGCCGGTCCTTAGGTGAAAAGGAAGTAATCCATGTCTGTGTCGCAAAGTGAAGCATGTGATCACCAACGCCGATTGCCAGCCTTAACAAAAACCAGAACCAAAACGACTTCCATAATGGAAATAGAGCTAACGAAATGGCGACGGTAAAGCCGCCAATGAGAATGATGGGCTTGTAACCAAACCTGCGGAGCGGAGCTTCCATTAATGGGGAAGCAATCAATATTCCTAAATACAAGCCTGTAGCGTGAAAGCCATTCATCGATGACGACACACCATCCTGTTCAAAAATAATTGCAATCAACGGAAGCAGCATTCCCTGCGAAAATCCTGAAATGGCGACTATGCTGACCAAAATCCAGAAACGAAGCTTCATGCTTATGTTCATAATATTAAAATCTCCCTAAGTACTTAATACTCTTTAGATGTTAACGATTTAAAATTTTATGTGCAACGGTTTTTATTTTATATTACGGAGAAAATAGTGTAATCTCATGGTATTACTAAAAATTAACTTCATTATTTAATGTTGCAATAAGGGGAGAGTAACATGGAATTCAAAATGAAACCGGATGTGGGTTTTTTTACAGAAGTAGGCTTCGGAAGGATGGATGTTGCTGGTGACGACCAATATGGTTTCAGACCATACCAGCTGCTCGTGTCATCAGTTGCGGTATGCAGCGGCGGAGTTCTTCGCAAGGTACTGGAAAAAATGAGGATGGAGATCAAGGATATCCATATTCAGGCTGATGCAGAACGTGTTGAAGAAGAAGCGAACAGAGTAAGCAAGATTACCGTTCATTTCCGCATTAGCGGCAACAATCTCGATGAAAAGAAAATCGAGAAGGCAATGGTATTGACCAGGAAGAATTGCTCGATGGTCCAATCAGTCATTAACAGCATCGAGGTAGAAGAAACCTTTGAAATCGTTCAATAAATGTTCTAAAACACCTTTTGGACAATATGCTATAATGAGTATTGGAATTTAACTGTTTTAATATAATAGAAACAATGAACTCTGTTCCGGGAGGACAGGGTTCTTTTTTCGCTGTTAAAATTAAATTCCAACGGGCATTAGACATTTCAAACTGGATTAGCCTGTGAGGTGTCTAATAAGTAGCAATCTTTATAGAACCTATAGGCTCAACCAATAATAATACTTAATAGAACGGTTATATAAGAAGGAGAATAAGAATATGGCATTTGTTTATCGCACTCTATTTTACATCATTGGGTTAATTATTCTATCTTTTGGAGTATCGATGACCATTAAGGCTGGATTGGGAACAGGTGCCTGGGATGCACTCAATGTCGGGTTATCAAAAACGGTGGGGCTGACACCTGGAAGCTGGGTTGTGATTGTTGGGATTGTCATGATCTTCGTCAATGCGGCTCTAGTAAAAAGACGTCCGGATTTAGCTGCGATTATCACGCTGCTCATCACCGGTGTGCTGATTGACTTCTGGCTTTTGCGTGTATTCGACGACTTGGTAGTTGCCGGTTATGCAAAGCAATTTGGAGTCTTTGTATTGGGAATGGTTGCTCTAAGCTTCGGACTGGCGGTCTACCTCCAGCCGAAATTCCCGTTGATTCCTATCGATAATTTCATGATGGCATTAAGGGAACGGTTCGGTCTCAATCTGATGGTAGCCAAAACGCTTGGTGAAGTATTTGCCTTGTCTGCTGCGTTCATTTTTAAAGGACCAATCGGCATCGGAACATTAATAGTAACGTTTGCGATCGGCCCGCTGATTCAATTGTTCTACCCTTACTGTGAAAAACTCTATAATAAGCTAATTACTGCTGCACGATGATTTTGAGGCTCTGTCACTAAACAGAGCCTTTCATTATGTCTGCAAAACAACAAAGTTTCCGAAAAGCGTCTTAAACTTTGGATAAAGTTAGTGAACTCCGAAAACACTATAAACAAACTTATAAGTTTCCTGTAGTGAAAGGAGAAAACAACACCAATGAAAAAAGCAGCAGCTATCCTTGTTATGACGTTGGTTTTCATGATGTCCATTTTAGCGACTGGCTATGCTGAAGAAGGAAAGGCGAAAAAAGCTCCTCAGCCAAAGCAGGCTGAAAAAGCAAAGTATACCATTCCGAATTCTGTCATGAATATCACGAAGGACAACACTTACCCTAACCCAACGGAGGACTTGCCTTTCCTTCAGCCAAGCGAACTTACGAAGAACTTGATCAAAACATCAAAAGTGAAGATTGAGAACCCGGATTTAATTCGTATGCTGAATGAAACGACTATTAACAGCACACCTTTTGCAATCGGTTATCGTGCGATTGTATATCTTGGAGAATGGCCGTTGAATTACGTATCTAGTGAGACTTCTCCGAACTGGGAATTCCAGAAAATTAATACGAACTACTATGATAATCGCGGTGGGAATTCTATATATCAAATCCATTATGTTCAGGAGCAACAAAAGGTTGTTAAGGGCGGCTTGACGGCAAAAATCAAGAATGCGGAAGATGTGCAAAAGATGATGCTTTTAAAAGCAGCAAAGAAAACAGGACTGCCGCTTGCGTTTGAAACAATTGTCGGCGGCGGAACGAAAAAAGACCATATTTATAATATCCAGCCTAAACGCCTCGGATACCTTTATGCCTACGCACCAGCCATAAATGAAAAGGGCAAGGTGACATATGGTGAGGTCTATTTGATGTTAAAAGGAAGCAAGAAATTCATCGTCGTCAAAAATGTTGTCTCGCAGGGAATTGGTGCCTGGATTCCGGTTCAGGACCATGTTAGCTTCGGTTTTGTATCCAGCGAAAGACCAAGATAAATAAGCAAGAAGAAAGCCTTATTCCTTTTAAAGGAGTAAGGCTTATTTTTTTCGTAATAGGAAGGTATTAAATCTCACTTCGAGAATTGTCCAGCTCCAGCGCCTAGCCCCTCGAGTCGCTTCTGTCCGCCCAATGAAGTCAAAGAACGACTTCACTGGTCGGCCCTCCAGCGCTTGTCGGGGCTGAACAAGGCGCTTGCGCTTTTCCTTTAGTAATTTTTCCCTCTTGACAAAAGGTATATATATCCTGTTTAACGGTTGTCCAGGCCGGGAATTAGTTAGACATAACAAAATAAAACACCAAACATTAAAAGGAGGAAATATATTATGTCTAAAAATATCTTGCCAAACAACCAAAACTCAATGGGTAACAATTCAAATTCATACAATTTGAACAACAACACTTACACGTCTTCAACAGAGAACGCTTCATACGATACTACAACTGGTACCACAACATACGCAAGCACTTCAGGTGATACGTATTCAAACAATAATTCAATGGGCGGCTACTCTAGCAGTTATGGAGTAAGCTCGTATAACTCAAGTTCGTCAAACGGCAAGCTCATGAAGGGAGTCCTTATCGGCGCTGCAATCGGCGGTGCAATGGCAATGCTTGATTCAAACACTCGCTCAAAGGTGAAGGATAAGGCAGTCAATGCAAAAGACACTTCCATGAACGTATTCAGCGAAGTCAAAAACAATCCTTCTGACGTAAAGGACCAAATGATGAGCAGCTTTAAGGAAGCATCCAGCATTTTAAAGGAGGCAATCAGTGATGCTCAAAACCTTTACCAGCGCCTGAATGATGATGTATTCAGCAAGGTGAATGAGGCAAAATCCAATTCTTCGGAAGCTATGAATACAGTGATGGATGCAAAGGATGAGCTCAAGGAAGTCGGCTCAAAAGTGAAGGAGGCAGGATCAGTTGCAATGGACAACCCTGTTGTAAGCTCTGCATCTGACTCAGGCACTTCAAACTCAAGTTCGAACGGTGCCGCTGATGCATATGCTACAGGCATGGAAAGCCAACCGTCTGATACAACAGGTCTAGGAAACACTTCCAACACCTTCACGGTATCGCCTGAAAACCAGAAAAATGATAACAACCGATAATATTAGACTCGAAAACCAGTCCTATTTCCCAGGACTGGTTTTTTATTGTCACTAATCCCATATATTTGTCTGTTTTCTATCTTGCTTGAAGGGGTATTTAATAATACAAGCAGATATAGGGAGGAAATTGTCAATGGATAAAGAATTTAAACCACGCTCTAGCAAGTGTGATTATGATAGAGAAACAGCAACGGGTAAAATTGCAATGGCGGCTTCGGCGCACCCGATCGCCACAAATGCCGGGGAGAAGATTCTCCGTGAAGGCGGCAATGCGATTGATGCGGCCATCGCTATCCAATTTGGACTGAATGTCGGCGAACCAATGATGACCGGCATCGGCGGCAGTGGATTTTTTATGGTCTATCATGCCGAAAGCAAGACAACGAAAATCTTTGATGGCCATACAAGGGCACCGAAAGCGGCACATCCGGACCTTTTTTTAGATGAAAAGGGAGATGTTGTCCCTTTTAAAGTGAGATCGACAAATGCCACAGGAGTAGGTGTCCCGGGAATTCTTAAAGCAATGGAAGCAGCAAGGAAGGAATATGGGACGAAACCGCTGGCGGAGTTGATCGAACCGGCTGCCCAGGCAGCTGAGAAAGGTGTGGAGGTCAACTGGGTGATGGAAGAAATCCTTAATACCTTTGATTACCGTCTCGGCGAGCATGCCAAAGAATTGTTTCAGCCGGGAGGCAAGTCCCTTAAAGAAGGGGACGTCTATCAGAAAGAGCACCTTGCGAAAACATTCCGCATTCTTCAGCGTGATGGGATCGAGTCATTCTATGAAGGTGAGATTGGTGAAGCGATTATCTCTACGTTAAAAGAACTAGGCGGGATCATGGAGATGTCTGATCTCAGAGATTATGAGATCTCGATTGATGAACCTGTCTGGGGAACGTACAGGGATTATAAAATAGCTTCATCCAATATGCCAAGTGCCGGCGGAACAACGATGCTGCAAATTTTGAAGCTGCTCGAGGGCTTTGATCTCAGCAAGTATAATGCGAAATCATGGGAGAAATATTATTTATTTACAGAAGCAATGAGGATTGCTTTTTCAGATAAAATCGCTTTTGCAGGCGATCCTGAGTTTGGCGAAATTCCGTTAAAAGGATTGCTCAGTGAGGAATATCTTGCAGATCGCCGCAAGCTGATTGATTTCGAGCGAAGAAATGATGCAGTCGACTTCGGCAACCCATGGGCTTATACGGATGGAAAAGAAATAAACGTGGTGCGCCAGCCGTTCGAGCCTGAAAAGGAGAGAAGTGAAACGACTCATTTCACCGTCATGGACAAATGGGGAAATATTGTCGCCTGCACATCTACCGTTGAGCATCCGTTTGGTTCAGGAATCATGGTCAAGGACCACGGATTTGTTTTAAACAACGAATTGACTGATTTCGATGCGGTCCCTGGCGGCTTGAATGAGGTTCAGCCAGGCAAACGTCCGGTGAGCTGCAAAACGCCAACGATTGTATTCAAGAACGATGAACCAGTGCTTACACTTGGTTCTCCAGGTGGACCGACGATCATTGGCTCGGTATTCCAAACAATCGTCAATGTTCTTGATTTTGGGATGGACCTTAAAGAAGCTATTGAAGAACCAAGGATTTTTAATAGTACAGGTCCGCTCATTGGCTGGGAGTCAGGAATTAGCATGGAGGCGAAAGGGGAAATGGAATCGAGGGGCTTCGAGTTCGCCGATGGACCATTCCCGCTCGGCAACGTGCAGGCTATCCAGATTGATCGTGAAAAAGGGCTCATATACGGAGCGGCTGATTCAAGCCGGGAAGGGAAGGCTGCCGGGCTTGATGAATAACGAGATAGAAAGAAGCAGGCTGTAATAATTCAGCCTGCTTCTTTTACTTATCAACATTATCCAGAGTATTGGTCTTCGAATCTGATTTTTTAATGATGGATATGCTGCCGTCTGTTTCGAGAACAACGGCTTCTACCTGATCCATCGAATTAATTCCGCTTGATCGTGCCGCCTGGAGAATTTCAACTTCCAATACACGTTCTTTTACTATATTTTCTTTTAAATATCTCCCTTGATAAAAAATCAATTTTGGATCTGATTTGATTAGCTTCTTGAAGCCGTCTGAACGGATGGAACTCCAGGCAACTACATATTGAAGTGCTATTAAAATGAAAAATGCGGTAATTCCTTCTGCTAGCGCCACTTTTTTATTTAATAAAATCGTTGCCAGCGTAGACCCGAGCGCAACTGTTACGATTAAGTCAAAAGCATTCATTTTTGAAAGTGTTCTTTTTCCGGATACACGTAACAGAAAAACGAGACCGGTATAGGCGAGCACACCAACAATCAATGTTCGCCAGATATTATCCCATGAGTTAAAAAACATTTAATCACCTCATATATGTTTTTTCCTAAAAAAGCAAGGACAAACATATGGAGAAGGGGGAATACTATCCAATAGTATTGAATAAGCCAAATTTCAAACTAGATGTTAATATTAGCGGTAATATTGCACATCAGTCCATTTTTAGGTAGGATGTTAAAGGTAGTGAAAGGAGCGAAAAAATTTGGGAAATCCGATAAATGATAAAAATACGCAGGTTGTATTCTTGAAACAGCGTTTGGATATGTTTGCTGAGTTGCTTGAAGCAATTGATCCGGAAGAAACTGACCTAGAGGATATCGACCGCATGATTCAGATCGTTGAAGAAATGGACGCGAAATGCCGAGAATTCAAGCATCGCGATATGTAAAAAAGACCTTTTTAATGAGGTCTTTTTTTTGTCTTTTTACCATGTATTAATTTCCGAATATTTGAATACCTGTTGATAGTTAATTTTGGGTATGAAAAAAGACCTTTTACAAACTTTTTCCTTGTAAACGATTCCACATTCATCTTTAAAAGACTGGATGATAGGAGTATAATGATATCGGAGAAATTGTTATAAAATTTTCACATATAAAGAGCTAGAAAGACAAGGGGAGAGGGGTAGTCAGATGAATATCGAAAAGTTTCAGGAAAGCATGTACCAGCTGATTGTTGAAACATCCACGAACCTGCCGAAGGATGTGCGCAGGGCGATCAAGACGGCGGCGGAGCGCGAGAACGCAGGAACCCGTTCGGCGATGAGCCTTGATACGATCACAAATAATATTAAAATGGCTGATGACAATGTATCGCCAATCTGCCAGGATACAGGCCTGCCAACCTTCAAAATCAAAACTCCGGTTGGCGCGAACCAGATTGAAATGAAAAAAGCGATTTACAATGCTATTGCGCAGGCAACGAAGGATGGGAAATTGCGTCCAAACTCCGTTGATTCACTGACAGGGGAAAATAGCGGCGACAATCTTGGCGGCGGAACTCCTGTCATCAAGTTCGAGCAATGGGAAAAAGATTATATCGACGCACGCCTGATTTTAAAGGGCGGCGGCTGTGAAAATAAAAATATCCAGTACAGCCTTCCAGCGGAACTAGAAGGACTTGGACGCGCTGGCCGTGACCTGGATGGTATCCGCAAGTGCATCATGCACTCGGTCTACCAGGCTCAGGGACAAGGCTGCAGTGCTGGTTTCATCGGCGTTGGTATCGGCGGCGACCGTTCTTCCGGCTACGACCTTGCGAAAGAGCAATTGTTCCGTACGGTTGACGATGTCAATCCGCATGAGGACCTTCGCGACCTTGAAGAATATGTAATGGAAAATGCCAACAAGCTGGGAATCGGCACGATGGGCTTTGGCGGCGAAACTACCCTTCTTGGCTGCAAAGTGGGTGTCATGAACCGTATTCCTGCTAGCTTCTATGTATCTGTGGCGTACAATTGCTGGGCATACCGCCGTCTAGGTGTAGCGGTGAATCCTGAAAGTGGAGAGATCCAGGAGTGGATGTACCAGGAAGGCGAGAAGATTGACTTCGCACAGCCTGCAGCCCAGGAAATTGCTGCAGCAGTTGAAGCACCAGTTGAACAGAATGTCGTTACGCTGACAGCTCCTATTACTGAAGAACAGATTCGTGAACTGAAGGTTGGAGATGTTGTCAGGATTGACGGCATGATGTATACCGGCCGAGACGCAATCCATAAGTATCTGTCAGACCATGATTCGCCAGTTGACCTGAATGGCCAGGTCATCTACCATTGCGGGCCAGTTATGCTCAAGGATGAGGAAGGCAACTGGCATGTGAAGGCGGCAGGACCGACAACAAGTATTCGTGAAGAACCTTACCAGGGCGATATTATGAAGAAGTTCGGCATCCGCGCTGTTATCGGAAAAGGCGGAATGGGAGCGAAGACGCTCGCTGCTTTGAAAGAACATGGTGGTGTTTACCTGAATGCAATTGGCGGCGCAGCGCAGTACTACGCTGACTGCATCAAATCCGTAGAGGGCGTTGACCTTATGAATTTCGGAATCCCTGAAGCAATGTGGCACTTGAAAGTAGAAGGCTTTACAGCCGTTGTCACGATGGACTCACACGGAAACAGCCTGCACGAGGATGTTGAAAAATCATCCCTTGAAAAATTGGCACAATTCGCTGATCGAGTATATAAGTAATATAAATGAAAGGAGACACGCTTTTTGGGCGAGTCTCCTTTTGTTATTTATAAGAATTTTTTTCACACGCTGACAAACACTAAGGAAAAACATCAATGGAGGAACATCATGAAGACGATTGTTAAAGTATTGCTAGCGTCGGCGCTGCTGCTCTTGATTACCTTGCCGGCGACAACGGGTGCGGAGGAAAACTCTAACTCACCAATGCACTGGGGCTTCAAGAAGGGCCGAAACGGAAGGCAGGCAGATGCAGGCAGGATGTTTGAGGTCATCCTTGAGGACCATGGAGCAGTTTATAAAGGTGACAAGAATTCGAAGGAAATATATTTAACGTTCGATAATGGGTACGAAAATGGTTATACCGAGAAAATCCTCGATATTTTAAAAGAAGAGAAAGTTCCCGCGGCATTCTTTGTGACGGGACATTATCTTGAAAGTGCTCCAGAACTTGTCGCCCGGATGGCAAATGAAGGTCATATCATTGGCAATCATTCATGGCACCATCCGGATATGACGAAGATCAGTGATGAGAAGATTAAAAAGGAACTCGAAATGGTCAGGACAGAAACGGAAAGAATCACTGGGAAAAAGCATATGACTTATTTGCGGCCGCCGCGCGGGATATTCAGCGAAAGGACGATGGCAGTTGCGAAGGAAGCTGGCTATATCCATGTATTATGGTCACTTGCCTTCGTTGATTGGAATACTGACCAGCAAAAAGGCGCGCAATATTCATATGATAAAATCATGACGCAAATCCATCCTGGCGCAGTCCTGCTGCTGCACACCGTATCAAAGGACAACGCCGATGCCCTTGGAAAAGTAATCAGGGATTTGAAAGAACAAGGCTACAAATTTAAAAGCCTTGATGATTTGATGCTCAGCAAAGGCGGAATGAAGGATCCGATGTTGTACTAGTATGTAGTTAGTCCCGGCATATTTTCTGGTGCCGGGATTTTATAATTGGAAAAACTGACATGATTTTTCCAGTTCGCCAATAAAATGGAAATTTCGCCAATAAAATAAAATTATCGCCAATATAACTGTGATTTTCGCCAATAAAAATAAATTATCGCCAATAAAATTGTGAACTCCGCCAATAAAAATTGAAAGCGCAAATTATCCCCCTGAAATTCAAATCTTTTTTGTTAAATTAGAGCCGTAATCTATACTATTTTCGAAAAAAACCTGCAAAAATGCTATAATACGGGAAAAATACTTAAGGGCGGTTAGTATATGTGGGAAGAAACAGTGGCATTTTCCGGGCCATATGATTTTGATCTTGCTTTAAGCAGGCTGGCGCTCGATCCTTTGCATTCAGTTGATATGGAAAAACGAATGGTGAAGGTGCCGCTTGTTTTAAAAAATAAAAAAATCGTCGCAGAAGTCATCGGAACAGGTTCTCTGGAGGATCCCGAATTCCTTATCCGTGCCGATCACGACAAAGAAATGACGTTACAGCGTTTAACCGAAATTTTTCAATGGAATGTGAAGTTGATCCATATTCATGAACATTTCCAGACGACGGAGTTAAAGAGTTTGTTCAATGAACATTATGGCACTCCGCTGGTCCTGGAATTTGATCCCTTTTCGAGTTTAATCAAAAGTATTATCCATCAGCAGCTGAATTTGAAGTTTGCATTTACACTGACAGAACGATTTGTAAAAACATACGGTGAGGAGCTTGACGGCATCTGGTTTTATCCGTCGCCTGAAAAAGTGGCGCAGCTTACGGTTGAAGAGCTGCGTGAATTGCAATTCAGCGGACGGAAGGCAGAGTATGTGATCGGCATCGCGGAACTGGCAGCGTCCGGACAGCTTGATTTTGAGAAAATGAAATCAAAGCCTGATGCAGAAGTTGCCCAGGAATTGATCAAGATCCGCGGAGTTGGTCCATGGACTGTTGAAAACTTTCTTATGTTTGCACTCGGAAGGCCGAATCTGTTCCCAATGGGGGATATTGGCATCCAAAATGCGTTGAAAAAATATTTCAATCTGGAGGAAAAGCCGACTCCAGCACAGATGGAAAAGTATAAAAACCCGTGGAACCCTTATTTAAGCTATGCTTCGCTCTATTTATGGAGAAGCATTGAATAATTGGAGTGAAGTTTTATGAAAAAAGATCAGCAAATAAAAGTAGATAAGCGCAAAAATAAAGATCAGCATTTAAAAGAAGATAAGTACCTCAAAAAAGATAAGCAAACTAAAACGGACCTGCATACCAAACCTGATCAGGGTATGAAAAAAGGGCCACAAAGCAAAGCCCAGCACAAAAAAGGGCCTCATAACAAAGACCAGTATAAGAAAAGAGGCCACCAATCGCAAAAAGACCAGCAAGCAGCAAAATTGGAGCTGAAGCAGACCTTCCCGCTGACAATCAAGCGACTGGGCATTAATGGTGAAGGCGTCGGCTATTTCAAACGCCAGGTCGTGTTCGTGCCGGGCGCGCTGCCAGGTGAGGAAATCGTTGCGGAGGCAACAAAGGTCCACCCTAAGTTTGCTGAGGCGAAAATCAAGAAAATCCGTAAACAATCAGAGCACCGGATCAAGCCGCTTTGCCCGGTATACGACCAGTGCGGTGGCTGTCAGCTACAGCATTTGCGCTATGACCAACAGCTCAACGAGAAACGGGACATTGTCATCCAGGCTTTGGAGCGCCATACAAAGCTCAAGATCGACGAGCTGGAAATCAGGCCGACGATTGGGATGGAGAATCCATGGGGCTACCGGAACAAGAGCCAATTCCAAGTTGGCGAAAAGGACGGAAAAGTGCTTGCAGGCCTATATGGCTTAAATTCGCACAACTTAATCAATATCGAGCAGTGCGCTGTCCAGCATCCGGCAACTACGAAAGCTACAGAAGTGGTAAAAGGCATTCTTCAGGATTTGAAAATTCCGATTTATAATGAGAAAAAGCACAAGGGACTTGTGAGGACAATTGTTGCGAGAACAGGAGTCCAGACTGGCGAACTGCAAATTGTCCTGATCACGACCAAGAAAGAACTGCCGAAAAAGGATATCATCATACAGGAAATCAAAAAACGGCTTCCTGAGGTTAACTCAATTGTGCAAAATATTAATGGGGAAAAGACATCAGTCATCTTCGGAAATGATACAGCGACTCTGGAAGGCAGCGATTTTATCCAGGAGACACTGGGCGACCTGCAATTTGAACTGTCGGCTCGTACATTCTTCCAGCTGAACCCTGAACAGACTGTAAAACTCTACAATGAAGCAAAATCAGCTGCCATGCTGACTAATAAGGAAAAGCTTGTTGATGCATATTGCGGCGTTGGGACCATTGGACTGTGGATGGCCGATCAGGCTGGCGAGGTTCGCGGAATGGACGTCATTCCAGAATCAATTGAGGATGCGAAAAAGAATGCCGAAAAGCACGGAGTCCAACACGCCAGATTCTATTTG
>NZ_JBIQOE010000078.1:0-15594 GCF_047739415.1 Mesobacillus sp.
TTATTCTTGTCCATGGGAACTCCTTATAATTAGGATTTGGACAGGACATTAACCTTCCTACTAATTATAAGGATTTTTATATATATATTAAAGGTTTTTTTTAACATTTATGTTAGTTTTTAGTTGGTATTTAGAGGTTGACAAGAATAAATTTTCTTTATGCAACGCTAGTGTAGTTTCCTTAACTATAAGAAAAGCGCAAGCACCTTGGTCAGCCCCGACAAGCGCTGGAGGGCCTGACAGTGAAGTCGTTCTTTGACTTCATTGGCAGGACCGAAGCGACTCGAGGGGCTAGGCGCTGGAGCTAGACAATTCTCGAAGTAAAAATGTTATACTTTCTTATCCTATTAAAAAAACAGGAAGACTGCCAGGGAGTTTCCCTAGGGTAGTCTTCCTGTTTTTATGACCTTTAGTTACAAGTCCCATGCTGACTTGGACAACCAAATTCCAATTTCTCCGTTTGGATGGTACTATGGTCAATTCCGTACTCGTCATGGAGAAGCGTCTGCGCTGCATGAAGAATGACATCATGGTTCCCATTATCCTGGATGGTTATATGACAGCTTAATACAAGAACCCCAGAAGTAATGGACCAAACATGCAAATCATGTACGTCTTGAACATAGGGAATTGCATGCAGCGATGATTTCACTTGCTCATAATCGATATTGCTCGGGGTACCTTCCATCAGGATGTGGAAAGAATCCCTGGTCACTCTCCAGCCGCTGATGATGATCAATATCGAAACGATCACACTCGCAATCGGGTCGGCAATGCCCCAGTCGAAAAAGTAAATAAGCAATGCAGCCGAAATGGCACCGACCGACCCAAGCATATCCCCTATAACATGTAAAAAAGCACTTCTGACATTTAAATTTTCATCCTTATCACCTCTCATCAATAACCATGCCGCTATGATATTGACTATCAACCCGATGATAGATATGGTTAGCATGCCAAGGCTTTTTACCTCTGGAGGGTTAAGGAACCTTTGATATGCTTCATAAAATATATAGAGTGAAATCAATATTAATGTGACACCGTTAAGTGCAGCTGCAATGATTTCAAACCTTTTATAACCAAATGTTTTCCCTGTCGTCGCCTTTCGTTCTCCAAGTTTGATGGCCGTTAAACTTAATCCCAATGCTGCAGCGTCACTCAACATATGTCCTGCATCTGATAATAGGGCAAGACTATTTGTAATGATACCGCCGATCACTTCCACAATCATGTACGTGGTTATAATAATAAACGAAAGGAACAGTGCTTTTTTATTATTTGCATTTCCATGGCCATGACTATGTCCATGAGCGTGTGAATGTCCGTGTCCCATAATGAACCTCCTTTTATGAATATGTGCTCATATATATATTATTAACATATGATGGATGTATTGCAATCCTTTTTGAGACATTTATTTTTATCCTAGTTGCAATTTTTTATTCTTTATCTCTTTTATTGTTATTCAAAGCACTTTCCTGTGAATAATTATTGTAGTTAAGTAAATAATCATGTTGAAAAGAAATAGAAATCAAATCAGAAAATTAGAAAGGAAGCAGGAAATGGGGAACTCTACTGTAAAAACTGGTGAAAAAGGCGCCTGGATCAGCATTTCTGCCTATATTTTTTTGGCTGCATTCAAGTTGATCATGGCAAACCTGGGGAACTCTGAAGCTCTTAAAGCGGATGGACTGAATAATTTTACTGATGTGTTTGCTTCCGTAGCCATTTTAATCGGGTTAAAAATTTCAAAAAAGCCAGCTGATGAAAACCACAAATATGGTCACTCCAGGGCAGAAACAATTTCGTCCCTCATCGCTTCATTCATCATGTTTTTTGTAGGGGTCCAAGTTGTAATGGATTCCTTCCAGAAATTCTACAAACCAGGTGAGGGTCAGCCGGAGCTATTTACCTCATTCGTCGCCTTGTTCAGTGCTATAGCCATGTTTTATGTATATCGGATAAATATCAAGCTATCCAAGGAAATCGGAAGCAAAGCCTTGTATTCAGCGGCACAGGATAATAAATCTGACGCCTTAGTCAGCATAGGAACGGCAGTAGGAATCATCGGTGCTTTTTTCGGCATTGGATGGCTTGATCCGCTAACAGCCGCCTTAGTTGGTTTGATCATTTGTCATACTGCCTGGGATATCTTCAAAAATGCTGCCCATGACCTGACTGATGGCTTTGAGGTTCAGACACTTAAGGAATTTGAAGATACAATCAATGATACCCCAGGCGTAAAGTTCACTAAAGATATTAAAGCAAGATTATATGGAAACCAGACAGCAGTAGATGCAACCATTTTCGTTGACTCAAACCTGTCAATCATTCAAGGTCATGCTATATCAGAATTGGTAGAACAACGCTTGTTTGAATACCACAAAATCGGGCATGTCCATATCCATATCGAACCTATTTAAGCCTGTCTTTTGAATCCATTTTTTCCTCCAATTCTTTTAGTTCTTTATCCGACTTTTTCTTAAATAAGTAGATAACCCCTATAGCCATAAGTGACAAAATTGAATATGCTGCTACTGTTGGGAAAAGTTCAGAAATATTTAAACCAAGAACAAATTGCATTTTCCTCACTCCTTCTAATGTGATTTAATGACCTGCTGTCATAAGTACGATATAAGCGATAAATACGAAAAATAATCCAAATACCACGGATCCTGCTACCATGTTTTTACGAGTAAAACTGAGTACCATTAGAATCAATAAAATGGTTGATAAGAATGCTCCAAAAAGAAAGGAGGCATCCACATTTAACTGTACTATATCATTAGTTAGAAAGGGATGAAACCACTTATACAACTGTGAATAGCCTTCTGTTTTAATCATTGATTCTATATCATGCGGTGGAGATTGAATTCCCAGTGCACCAGTCACAATAAATATCAAGGTTATAAATATGCCCTCTGCTCTCATCCATTTAATTGTTGAGGGACCTGGATGCTCTGCCTGTTTTTTCATCAATATTCCATTGATAAATGCAAAAACTAATAGAGGAATTATAAGTATATGTTTAACTAATAAAGCCTGTCCATATGGAAGCATCCAAGAAGAGACATAATCTTTAGGGTCCACAACCAGTTTCATGGTCATGAAACCACTGACAATAATTAAAATCAGACAAAGAATAGCTGTAGGTGTAAACCAAGACAAAAATTTACTCCAGTTACGCACGTCCTTAGAGAATAAAGAAACAATCAATAATATACCTGTCCAAACCACTACTCCAAGAAAATGTATTGTGTGGGATGTCAGGCCATACCAAAAGGACAAACTTGCAGCATGGCTCGAATATCCAACGGCAATAATTAACAATAGAACTAGAAAAGTTTGAAAATACTTGGATTTATTAAATAAAATCATGAAGTATAAAAGCAGTCCTACCCATGAAGTAAACATCCAAGCTTTCCCTACTTCAAAATCAAATAGAACTGAACGTAATGTTTCCCAAAAACCTAAAGCTTCTATAAAGTAGAAAATCACTTGAACTACTGGCCCTATTGAAGCAAAAATGATTCCCAGTATCGATAGAAAATATACTGCTCTTGGAATTTCAATTTTTGGTTTAAAATTTACAGGAACGAGCTGAAAAATCATAGCTCCAACTAAAATAGAAAAGGAGAGGTACAGAACAGTTTCAGATACTATTAGATAAAAGGTCATTTTTTACCCTTTCTGAAAATAAAGAAGGCCATAATTAGTATGGTTAAGGCTGCTACAGGCAAAAACCACTTTTGGAAATTTGAATTTACAATTCCATTTTGATTTTTTTGTTCGTTAAGGGGAACAGTGTCTTCTTTCTTTCTTGGTTCTTGAGCCTCCTGCTCTGAGTCTTCAGTTTGGTTCTCGGTTTCTTCTCTGGTGGAAGTTTCAGTTTTAGATTGATCAGGTACTTGAACGGTAAAAGAAATGGTTCCTTCCAATGGATGGCCATCTTCTCCGACTATTTTCCAATTAGCCTTGTACTCCCCGTTTTCTAATGGCTTATCGAATTTCGCAATTAACTTATCTTCCTCAATCGTAATATTTTCCACTTGGTATGTCTCGTTATTATGTGTTAAGAAAAGCTCACCAATTGTTTCAATTTCTGTTTCAAAGGTGATGTCTATCATATCAAGCGGTTCCTCTACAATCTCCCCTTCTGCCGGGTTGGATTCTTTTGTATAAGAATGGGCGAAGACCTCTATTTTTGAATTAAAGCTAATGAAAATAAGGATTGCTATCATCCAGATTTTTTTCATTTTCGAAAACCACCTATTCAACTATAAATTCCATTTTGGGCATGTTGTGCATATCTCTGGCAGTTACATGCGCGATAATAGTATACTTTCCTGCCTCGGAAAAAGACTTTTGTATGGCATAGATTCCAGATTCAGTATTTTTGGCGTCTAGCTTTTCATGAGTTTCCTGGCCTTCTTTCCAAATCTCAAATTGTACAGAGTCAGCATCATTCACATCTTCTTTTCCCTGAGTAATTCGGGCTTTCAATGCTACAGTTTCCCCTTTTTTTATTACCTCAGGTATTACAATTTCAACATCAACCATTTCAGGAAGGGATTCTTCTTTGCTTTCCTGTGCACACCCTCCCAATATAAAAATGATAGAGGTGAATAATATCACTAGAAAGGATTTCATTTAAATCAACTCCTTATTCCAAGGCTTAGGGCTTTTCTTCAATAGTGAATATATGAGCAATCAATCATATAAAATACTACTAATTTTTAGAGTATAAATCAATACGTTTAGGCAAATAGCTTACCATCCTTAATTAACCAACGTGTAGAGTGAATCGTTTATCCTTATAAAATAAGTTTTTGCATGAAAAAGCCCACATTCAACATTTCAAATGTGGGCACCATGCACCAATTAACCCTTTATTAATACTATCTTTTGGTACATACCATTAAATAATAAATCTTTTCTCTCTATTAGTCTTATATTCTTCGTCTCATTTGAGATGGACTCAAAGGTTAAACCGATATCAGTTCCCAATAGTCTAATCAATGGTCGGATTAACCTTTTCGATAATGAAAGTTCTTTCTTACCGTCAACAAATTTATCAAAAACAACAATCTGTCCACCATATTTCGTAACACGGGTCATTTCATCAAGGGCTTTTTTGCCATCGGGAACGACAGTTAATATCAAGCTGCCAATGACATAATCAAACGTATTGTCTGGCAGGTTCATGCTTTGGGCATCCATTTGTATAAATTCAATTTTTTCGCCTTCGTACTTCTTCCTTGCTTGATTTAGCATGTCTTCTGAAAAGTCTATGGCTGTTACCTTGAGGCTGTTATAAGGAACTTGATCGATATCCGCCCCTGTGCCAACCCCTACGAAAAGTACGGATTCTCCTGCTTTAAACTCTATATCTTGAAAAACTCGTTTTCTTGCTTCTAAAAATAGTCCGGAATTAAAAAAGTAATCGTAGATGGGGGACCAAATTTTATAGATGAATCGATTCCAATTATTATTCATCTGATTACCCCGTTCGTTAAATTATTCTTTTACCCTCAAAAGTCGCAAACCGTTTAAAGTGACAATAAGAGTAGCCCCCATGTCGGCAAATATAGCGATCCATAGGGTAAGCCATCCTGGTATCACTAGCAGAAGTGCAATAAGCTTGATTGCCAGGGAGAATGTAATGTTTTGCTTGATGATCGTTAAGGCTTTTCTGCTTAACTTGATAGTAAACGGCAGTTTCTTGAGATCATCGCCCATTAAAGCAATGTCTGCAGTTTCCAGAGCCGTATCAGTTCCTGCTCCTCCCATGGCGATTCCTACAGTGGCAGTAGCTAGAGCAGGTGCATCGTTGACCCCATCTCCAACCATGGCCACTTTACCGTGTTCATCACGCAGTTTCTTGATAAATGCCAGTTTATCCTGTGGAAGAAGTTCCGCTTCGATGTCAGATACTCCGACCAATTCACCAATTGCATTTCCAGTCCCTTTATTGTCACCTGTCAGCATGATGGTCTTCTTTATTCCAAGTTCATGCAGTCTGGCGATAGTGGAACGGCTGCTTTCCCTAACTTCATCTGCTACTGCAATCAACACGGATATACTATCCGTAGTGCCCACAACCATGACTGTTTTTCCTTGAAGCTGTAATTCATTAATTTTTTTACTAATTTCAGATGAAATACTGTGGTTTAACAACTCTTCAAATAACTTTGGATTTCCAATAAAGTAGGTTAATCCGTTTATTGTTCCTTTTATCCCTTTTCCTGTAATCGATGAAAAATCCTCCACAACTACGTCCTTGAAAGAAATTTCTTTTTCCTCTGCTTTTTTTATTATCGCTGAAGCAAGAGGATGCTGAGAATTATATTCTAATGCAGCTATGATACTTAGCAGCTCATTTTCCTTCTGCTCATTATCAAGCATTACATAATCAGTAACTGCAGGTATGCCTTTTGTTAAAGTACCTGTTTTATCAAATGCAATGGCGTTAAGCCCACCCGCTTCCTCAAGATAAACTCCGCCTTTGATTAATACTCCATTCCTTGCTGCATTTCCTATTGCAGTTACAATGGCAACCGGCGTCGAAATGACAAGTGCGCAAGGACAGCCGACAACAAGGACCGCAAGCCCTTGATAAATCCACTCACTCCAGTCTGCCTGGAATAGAAGCGGCGGGATTATAGCCACTAGTGCAGCAATCACAATAATGGCCGGTGTATAATACTTTGCAAACTTATCGACAAAAGCCTGGGAGGGTGCTCTCTCCGCTTGGGCTTCTTCTACTAGGTGAATGATTTTCGCAATTGTTGTATCATCGACCCTTTTTGTTACTTTGACTTCCAGTAAGCCTTCTGTATTCAAAGTACCTGCGAAAACATCATCATCCACTGATTTTTCCAGCGGTACGGATTCTCCAGTTATTGCTGCCTGGTTAACGGATGAATATCCTTTAACCACAGTTCCGTCCATAGCAATTTTTTGACCTGGCTTTACAATCATGATATCACCGATTTGAATATCATCTACCTTAATCAATAGTTCCTGACCATTACGACGGATGAGTGCTTCTTTTGGCGCGATATCCATTAATGAACGAATCGAAGCCCGAGCCTTATCCATTGAATATTTCTCAAGCGCTTCAGAGATTGCAAATAAGATAACAACTACGGCACCCTCAGTCCATTCGCCGATAAAGCCAGCACCGATAATGGCAATCGTCATGAGAGTTCGCATGTCGAACTCTAACCGGAAAAGATTTTTCAAACCCGTTTTAAATAAAGAAAATCCTCCGATTAAGATGGCTGCCAGAAAAGCAGCGATGGTTGGCAGACTCTCTTCCCCATTAATCGATTGAGAGAAATATCCTAAAATCACAAACAGGAATGAAGCCAAAACCGTGGAATATTCCTTCCAAAACGGTTGTTTTTTCTGCCGTTGTATCTCACCTTTTTCAGGATAGATCTTCAAATTTTCAAAAGCTCCAGCCTCTTCCAGCTTTTCAATCGTTGTGTTTCCAACCACCGTTATTTTTGAGGCACCGAAGTTTACACTTGCATCCAAAACACCATCCAGGTGCTTTACGTTCTTCTCGAACGTTCTAGCGCAGCCCGCTCAAGAAAATCCTTCGATGCGATAAACCGTCTTCTCTGCATTAAGATTCTGTTCTAAAGCCTCAGTCAAGGGTACTCAACTCCTTTTGATGTTCAAATGCAATACTAATCAATTGTTTTACATGTTCATCCGTAAGAGAATAAAAAACCAATTTCCCTTCCTTTCTATACTTAGCCAAACCCATATTTTTAAGTAAACGCAAGTGATGTGAAGCAGTTGCAGTTGAAGCCCCTACAATATTGCCAACATCACATACACAAAGCTCATCCTCCAAATATAGAGAGTAGGCTATTTTCATTCTGGTATCATCGGATAACGCCTTAAAAATCTTGGCCACATCTTTTGTCACTTTAGGATTAAGTATTGCTTTTACCCGATCAACCCTTTCTTGATCCACACATGCCACTTGACATACATCGATTTCCTTCAAATTGATCACCTCCGTTTCACCACCATTCAAATGGACGTTTGAATACATTATATTCAAGAATCAATTTGAATGTCAAAGATAATAATTTTTAATTTCCCTCAAAAGCAGCTCGAATAACCAGCCCGAGTATGAAGCGACCAAAAAACAAAAAGAGCCGACCCATTAAAAAAAGGGACAGCTCGCTATTTCATCGTTTCTTGCGCTTAATCAATAGAGCCATAAAAATGATAATAAGAGTAAATGCTGTGAATGCTAAGAATGGTATAGTTATAAAACCAAGCCAATTAATATATTGTGCCGTACATGGAACACCACTGACACAAGGTTTAACTTGTGCAAATCCAGGAAGCTTTTGTACTAGGTAGTGATTAAGAGATATCAGCCAACCTATGACAGCTAAAGGCAATACGAATTTTTTTACAGCTGTATCATTTTGAAATGTCGCAATTCCTAATAGCACCACCAAAGGATACATAAGAATGCGTTGGTACCAGCATAACTCACAGGGAATAAAGCCTGCTATTTCACTGAAATAGAGACTGCCCAGGGTGGCCATCAGTGAAATAACCCAGGCTATATAAAGGTAGATTTGCTCGCCATTTACGTTTTTCATTATTGTTTTTCCTTTAAGCCTTCTTCTATTAAGGAAATGATCGACTCATAATCAAAAGGATCTTCAAGTATCGTGTCATTCACCATAATGGTTGGAGTCTTCTCTACTTTAAATTCCTCTACTAGTGCAGTGTCTTTGTCCAACTCATCTTCTATCTCCTGGCTCCGCATATCTTTTTCCAATAACGCCAAATCAATCCCTGGTATAGTGGAAGCAACTTCTAACGCCTTTTCCTCTGTAAGCCAGTTAGAGTCATGATCGGCACCTGGCTGTTCGCTGAATAACTGTTTATGGAATTGCCAATAACCCTCAGGACTCTGTTTGTAGACAGCTTCTGCAGCAGCTGATCCCACTTTAGATTCTTCACCATGAAACAGCACATTGATGTATACAAATTTCACTTTTCCCTGGTCAATGTAATCTTTAATTAATGTAGGAAAGAATTGTTCTCCCCAGGCTTTGCATGCTGGACATTTATAATCACCGAATTCGACTACAGTAACTGGTGCATCCTCCGCCCCCAATGTAGGCTGCCCTTCGATTGGCGGTAATTTGTCTGTGGTTGTGTCAGGATTTGTTTCCGATTTCGAATTGATCATAACTAACGCTGCCAGAGCTACTACTACAACAAGGGTTATAATGACTGCCATTTTAAAGAATGAATTATTTTTTTGAACCATGTTTATCCTCCTGTAAAGCTTTCATGAGTTTGCCGACAGCCTTAATTTTAACAAATAGACTATTGTTATTCAAATTAAGTTTTGAATATTTTATGACTTCTAAAAGCTAATATGAAAGATTGATAAACTAATAACAGCTTAATATAGCCCATAGGAAACGTTTATCAAAATTCCCGAAGGACTCACATTACACTCGCGCAATATATGAATAAATTCAAAAAAAAGTGGTGCCCCTGTATGATCAAATTACGGGACACCTTCATATTTACTCGTTCGGATAAATCTTTTCGTAATTATAACGCGACCGATCTACCGGAATGAAATCGGCAGGTGTATAAAATCGGAGCAAATCCCCATTAATGACGCTGTCAGATAACAGTAGCTTACCTTCTGCAGCTTTCTGATATTTTTTAGCTAATTCCAGGTTAGCATCATCCTCAACTTCTACTCCAGTGGCAGAATCGTATACTTTTCCATCCACGAATGTTAATGATGGACTGACAAAATCTCCATTTCGAAATGGGACCAGTTCATCATGTTCCTCCGATAAAAGATCTGTACCAAACTGTATATAATTCTTGGTATCTTTGCCGAGCAAGTGAAGTAGAGTTGGCAGGAGATCGATTTGTCCTCCGTATTCACTATTTATCCCACCTTCAATTCCTGGAACCCGAATGAAAAGAGGAACTCGCTGCAAACCTGCATTTTCAAAAGGAGTAATCTCCTTGCCGATTACTTCGCCCATCGCCTTATTACGATTCTCTGAATTCCCATAATGATCTCCATACATAACGATGATGGAATTATCGTATAAACCCGATTCCTTTAAATAATTAAAGAACTGCTCTAGTGCTTCATCTGCATATCGTGCCGTTTGGAAATAACCATCAACTGTTGGATCGCCCGTTGTGTTTGGTGGAATCGTTGCCTCAGAGTCATCAATTTTGTAAGGAAAATGATGGGTGACTGGAATGAATTTCGCATAAAACGGTTGCTGCAACGACTCCAATAACGGAATGGATTGCTGATAAAATGGCTTATCCATTAATCCGTAATCAGTTAGATTTTTTTCATTTTGCATCTCGTAATAGCTAGAATCAAAAAACTTATTGTAACCAAATGATTTATAAACTTCATTCCTATTCCAAAAGCTTCCGCCATTTGAATGGAACACTGCTGACGTATAACCTTGCTGCCCTAAAATAGCAGGGGCTGCTTGGTACGTATTTAAACTCTTTGTTGTAAAAGCAGAGCCTTGTGGCAAACCATAAAGCGAATTCTCAAGGATGAATTCTGCATCCGAGGTTTTCCCCTGTGCCGTTTGGTGAAAAAAGTTATTAAAATAAAGAGTATTTGGATCTCGCTTTAACGAATTTAGGAACGGCGTTACTTCCTCACCGTTCATCTTGTAGTCTATCAAAAAATTCTGCATTGACTCCAAATGGAAGTAGATGACATTCATCCCTTTTCCGGCTCCAAAATATTCAGGGTTTGGCCGAGCATGGTTCGATTTCGTAAAGTTGATTACCTCTGTAATATCATCGCTATCCGCAAGGACCCGTTGTGCGGATGCTTTAGTGCTAATGACAGCATCATATAGCGTATAGTTATACATACCTAAATACTTCACTATATAATTACGGTCGAACCCTCTTGTCAATAATTGAGGTCGATCCTTTTCCGCTAGGGCAAGATTGAAAAATGATACGCCTAACGCAATAGATACGACAGCGACTGGTAACCTTTTACTAGTCTTTGAGTTATCAAGTTTTATCGTTCCAGATAGAAGCAATGCTAAGAGCACTACTAAATCCATAAAAAACAAGATATCATAACCTCTTAACAGTGAGCCGATACTGCCGCTGACATCTCCAAAATTTTGAGCCTGAGTGATTGTAGGCAACGTAATGTAATCATTGAAAAATCGGTAGTAAAGAACATTAGCATACAATAGGAGAGACATAATAGATGATAGACCAATAACGCCATAGTATTTTTTTCTTCCCTTTAATAAGAAGGTTAGAGACAGTATAAGGATTATAGACCCTAAGGGATTCAGGAATAGTAAAAATTTTTGTAACTCACCTTCAATTCCCAAGCTGAACTGTGTCAGTTGAGCAAGGTATGTTTTAATCCATAGAAGCGTAACCGCTAAAAAGAAGAATCCTAAATAATTATTATAAAGTGTTTTTTTCATGTAATCACCTGCTTGTTAAAATAAGATAATAGTGACTGAATTTATACAAGGATAGCATATCGCGAACATTTCCTTCAAATATTATTCAGCAAACAAAGGAGATAGAAATGTTTCCCACTTGGTCAGTTCTCCATTTATTACACGTAACCTCCACGTGAAGAGATTGGCTGTTAGGTGGCCATTTGTAAGTTTCGATAATTTACGATACTAAGTGAAGGAATGGTGCTCCTTCAAACTCAGTAAGATCCTGAAGGGAACACTTTGATTTTTAGCTTTCTTCCATATCCCAAAGGGCTAAGCGTTAATTAAAGTAGGTTCCAATGAACATAGGGCTGGTCTTGCCAAAAGAGCTTATTTGGTTTCCATGGTCCAAATAAGGGTGACGATAATTTTCAAGGTTTACAGGTATAACACTTTCCAACTAATGTAAGTAAAATCAATTTCCAATTAATTAAGTGAAACAACACTACCTCAAATATAAAAAGCATGAGCTCTTGGTCACTAGCTTATGCTTTTTAAAAATCATTTGTATGATTAAAGTTACACTCTTCGCACTGGTTAGTTAAGCATATTTTTGCCTAAAGTTTATTGAGCATATCATTGCCAAAACGGCAATATTATGGTTCAATTCACACACTAAAAATAAAAATCCACCAACATTTGTATTGGTGGAGACGGTGGGACGTGCTATTCCATGCTTTCGACATGGCACTGACTATATCTTGAACCTGCTTCTACAGGTCCTCCGGCGTATTATGCGAGATATAGTTTTATCCGGACTCCCGGATAGATCACGCATCCTAGTACTGCCAGGTTGGCAGCCTATAAGTCGATACATGGCTGTTGGATTGCTCCACATACCACTCGGCATTGCCCTATCGCTGATGCGACTTAGGTTTCACCGATAAAGCCGGATTTTCACTTGCGTGTTGCCACGCAAGGCGACTAATTACTAATCGAACCCACGTCCAAAGATATTGGCACTTAAGCTTCTACGAGTGTAGTCGGCATATTGGCGATTCGCTGGTCCTTTTGCCTACCGACAGGCGGCCGGCCAGCTAGCCTGGTTATTCTCTTCCTTCATCCTCAGGCGGTGGAATCCGGCGTAGCCCACTTAGAGTGAGTCCGCTACCCTACCACATGGGCGATGGAGGGGCGAACCGCTATGCAGTATTAAGCTGCGAAAGCGAAGTTGTTGTTTTCTTTGCCAGTTATAGGCGTTGACGTTTTTACGAGGCCGATCCCCTCGACTCGCCACTTAAGCTCAAACTACCCCTGTCGAATCCGTAACGTCCCCATATAAAAGGTTGCTGTATCTGTGATACAGACGTTAGGAGAACTCGGATAAGCCGAGCATTAAGTTATGTTGTCACTCGTGGTGACAGTTATTATTATAACACACTGAGTACTTTTTTCAACTGGTACACTCTTCCTCAGCTGACAAGCTTACATTTTCTGACGTTCGCGGAATGCACGCTCGATATCACGGCCTGCTTCCTTCTTCTTCAGAGTCTCACGCTTGTCATAATTCTTTTTACCCTTACCCAAGCCGATTAAAACCTTCGCATAACCGTTCTTCAGGTAAATCTTCAACGGCACAAGCGCATATCCTGCTTCCTTTGTTTCACCGATCAGCTGAGCGATTTGGCGCTTGTGAAGCAAAAGTTTCCTTGTGCGCAGCGGGTCATGGTTATAACGGTTTCCCTGTTCATACGGGCTGATGTGCAGGTTATATAAGAACAGCTCACCATTATGGACTTTTGCGTAGGAATCTTTTAGCTGGACGCGTCCGTTACGGATTGATTTAATCTCTGTTCCCTGAAGGACAACTCCGGCTTCATACGTTTCTTCGATGAAATAGTCGTGGTTTGCTTTTTTATTCTGTGCGACGACTTTTCCCTCACCTTTTGGCATAAAAACTTCCCCCTTCTATTTCTCTCATTTTAGCAAATATCCCATTCTCCCACAATGAAAAGCACAAGGCTGTCTGGAGGGCAACAGAGAGCCCCTTCAGCAGGAGCTCTCTTTTTCAGTTGCCTATTTTCTCTTTTTAGATTTACGTTTCGCGGCCGGGGCGTTCTCAAAGAACTTTTTCTTCTTGCTCTTTGGTTTTGAACCGGAGCCTGAACCGGAACCGGAGCCATTTCTGCCTCCTCCTGATCCTCTTCCACCGCCCGAACCTCTGCCGCCTCGCTTGCCTTCTTCTTCTTTACCGCGGCGCGGCTTTTTCTCGCTGCTGCCCGTTTTGAAGATCTTTGGCTGGGCCGGACGCTCACGTCTTGGCGTGCCCTTCATGCCAACGATTTCAAAATCAATGGAGCGCTCATCTTTGTTCACCTTGATGACTCGGACAGTAATTTCATCCCCGATTCGGAAGACATTGCCTGTTCGCTCGCCAATCATCGCCAGATGGCGTTCATCATAGCGGTAATAATCATCTGTCATGTAGCTGACATGTACCAGGCCTTCGATTGTGTTAGGAAGCTCGACGAACATCCCAAAGTTCGTAACGGAACTGATGATGCCATCGTATTCCGTACCAACTTTATCTTCCATGTACTCAGCTTTCTTCAGTTCATCTGTTTCACGCTCAGCCTCAACAGCACGGCGCTCCATATTGGATGAATGCTCGGCAATATCCGGCAGCATCGCATTCCATTTTTCCTTCGTTGCCTGGTCAAGCTTACCCTCGATCAAGTAGGTCCTGATCAAGCGGTGGACAATCAAGTCAGGATAACGACGGATTGGTGATGTAAAGTGAGTATAGAACTCTGTTGAAAGACCAAAGTGTCCAAGGCTTTCTGGATAATATTTCGCCTGCTGCATCGAACGGAGCATGACAGTTGAAACCACCATTTCCTCCGGCTTGCCCTGGACTTCTTCGATGATTTCCTGCAGCGCTCTTGGATGTACTCCGTTTGCGGATCCTCTGACAAGGTATCCGAAGTTGGTAATGAAATCAAAGAATTTTCTCAGCTTATCCTCTTTTGGATCTTCGTGAATACGATAGATGAATGGCACATCAAGCCAGTGGAAATGCTCAGCTACCGTTTCGTTCGCTGCCAGCATGAATTCTTCAATCAGCTTTTCAGCGACAGAACGCTCCCGTAAAACGACATCCGTTGGGTGGCCTTCTTCATCAACCAGTACCTTTGATTCTTTAAAATCAAAATCGATGGCGCCTCTTTCCATCCTTTTTTTACGAAGGATAGCAGCAAGCTCTTCCATCATCTCGAACATTGGCACAAGAGATTCGTAACGTGAGCGCGTTTCTTCGTCTTGATCAACGAGAATCCTGTTCACATCGAAATACGTCATCCGCTCCGTCGTCTTGATGACACTCTGGTAGATTTCATGATCTACAACCTGACCGTCAGAAGTGATCTCCATATTACAAGATAGCGTCAGGCGGTCGACCTTCGGATTTAGCGAGCAAATACCGTTCGATAAGCGGTGCGGAATCATCGGGATTACCCGGTCAACTAAATACACACTAGTAGCACGGTCTTCTGCTTCGCGGTCAATCGGTGAGTCCTCGGTTACATAGTACGTAACATCGGCGATATGGACACCAAGTTTATAATTGCCGTTTTCAAGCCTAGTAACCTGGACTGCATCATCGAGGTCCTTTGCATCTGCGCCGTCAATTGTGACGATGACTTCATCACGCAAGTCGCGGCGGTTCGCAATCTCGCTCTCATTGATCTGGTCCGGCGCTTCATTCGCCTGCTTAAGTACCTCATCTGGGAACTCCATTGGCAGTCCGTGCTTATGGATGACGGACAGGATATCGACGCCAGGGTCATTTTTATGACCGAGGATCGCGGTAACCTCACCCTCAGCACTTTTGCGGCCCTCTGGATAGCTCGTCAGTTTTACGACGACCTTATGCCCTTCGACTGCACCCATCCCTGCCTCTTTTGGAATGAAGATGTCACTCGTGAACTTTTTATCATCCGGTATCACAAAACCATAGTGCTTGCTTTCGGTATAGGTACCAACAATTTGTGAGACGCCTCTTTCAAGAATACGCACAACTGTCCCTTCACGACGCTGGCCAGAACTGTCCGATGAGACTCGC
>NZ_JBIQOE010000079.1:0-16546 GCF_047739415.1 Mesobacillus sp.
GAAGTACCAGGGAACTGAGTACCTGATCCTACGTGAAAACGACATTCTAGCTGTGGTTGAATAGAAAAGCGGAAGCGCCTTGGTCAGGCCCGACAAGCGCTGGAGGGCCTGACAGTGAAGTCGTTCTTTGACTTCATTGGCAGGACCGAAGCGACTCGAGGGACTAGGCGCTGGAGCTAGACACTAATCAAAGTGTAGTGGGATAACATATAAATTTAAAATTCTGAGGAGGTTTTTCTGCAATGGCAAAAGAAATTAAGTTCAGTGAAGAAGCACGCCGCGCGATGCTTCGCGGGGTAGATTCTCTTGCAAACGCAGTAAAAGTAACTCTTGGACCAAAGGGACGCAACGTGGTTCTTGAGAAGAAATTTGGTTCACCTCTTATCACTAACGACGGTGTAACAATTGCAAAAGAAATCGAACTTGAAGATGCTTTCGAAAACATGGGTGCTAAGCTTGTTGCTGAAGTAGCAAGCAAGACGAACGACGTTGCTGGTGACGGTACGACTACTGCAACTGTTCTTGCACAGGCAATGATTCGCGAAGGTCTTAAGAACGTAACTGCCGGTGCTAACCCAATGGGAATCCGCAAAGGTATTGAAAAGGCTGTTATTACTGCTGTTGAAGAGTTAAAAGCTATTTCTAAACCAATCGAAAGCAAAGCTTCTATCGCACAGGTTGCGGCTATCTCTGCTGCTGACGAAGAAGTTGGCCAATTGATTGCAGAAGCAATGGAGCGCGTTGGCAATGACGGCGTTATCACAATCGAAGAATCTAAAGGCTTCACTACAGAATTGGATGTTGTTGAAGGTATGCAGTTCGACCGCGGATATGCATCTCCTTACATGGTAACTGATTCTGACAAGATGGAAGCTGTGCTTGAAAACCCATATATCTTGATCACTGATAAGAAGATCGGCAATATCCAGGAAATCCTTCCTGTCCTTGAGCAAGTTGTACAGCAAGGCAAGCCCTTATTGATCGTTGCTGAAGATGTTGAAGGTGAAGCACTTGCTACATTAGTAGTCAACAAGCTTCGCGGAACATTCAACGCAGTAGCTGTTAAGGCTCCTGGCTTCGGTGACCGCCGTAAGGCTATGCTTGAAGACATCGCTGCATTGACTGGCGGTGAAGTGATCACTGAAGAGCTTGGCCGTGACCTTAAGTCTGCTACAATCACATCACTTGGACGCGCTTCTAAAGTTGTTGTTACAAAAGAAAACACAACAGTCGTTGAAGGTGCTGGAGACAGCGCTCAAATCGAAAGCCGCGTAAACCAGATCCGCGTTCAAATGGAAGAAACAACTTCTGAATTTGACCGTGAAAAATTACAAGAGCGCCTTGCTAAGCTTGCTGGCGGCGTTGCAGTCATCAAGGTTGGTGCTGCTACTGAAACTGAATTGAAAGAACGCAAGCTTCGCATTGAAGATGCTCTTAACTCAACTCGCGCAGCAGTTGAAGAAGGTATCGTATCAGGCGGTGGCGTAGCGCTTCTTAACGTATACAACAAAGTGGCTGGAATCCAGGCTGAAGGCGACGAAGCAACTGGCATTAACATCGTCCTTCGCGCTATGGAAGAACCAGTTCGCCAGATCGCTCACAACGCGGGCCTTGAAGGTTCTGTAATCGTTGAGCGCCTTAAGCGCGAAGAAGTCGGAACAGGCTTCAACGCTGCAACTGGCGAGTGGGTAAACATGATCGAAGCTGGTATCGTTGACCCAACTAAAGTTACTCGTTATGCACTTCAAAACGCAGCATCCGTATCTGCAATGTTCTTGACTACTGAAGCAGTAGTTGCCGACATTCCAGAAGAAGGTGGCGCTGGAATGCCTGACATGAGTGGCATGGGCGGAATGGGCGGCATGATGTAATCTGCCCATCGAAGCCTTGATATACAAGGTTTCTGAGTAATGTAAGAGTATAATGCTAACATTTCTCTAACATGAAATAAGAAGCTTCTCATTAGTTGAACAAACTTTTGGGGAGCTTCTTTTTTTGTTTCTTGAGTATATAGATGTAAATCCCCGCAATATTTTAATCTAAATAGGATGAGGCGGCTCCATGATTTTTCGAGTGGGCGATATAAATACAGAAACTCCCCAACCATTTAGGTATGGGGAGTTTTTGCTTTTCCAGCCACCATCCAGGACTCAAAGGTCTTTTCCACAAAGACAGGCATAAAATATTACGAAGAATGGTGGATGGTGATTGAATTGCATGAGATGTCACTTATGTCAGAGATCATACAAATAGTTTCAGAGGACGCTGCTGCGAGAGGTTTTAAAAAGGTAAATAAGATTGATGTCATTGTTGGTGATCTATCGAATGTCCTGCCTGATGCCCTGGAG
Source organism: Mesobacillus sp. (assembly GCF_047739415.1). Classification (GTDB taxonomy): domain Bacteria; phylum Bacillota; class Bacilli; order Bacillales; family Cytobacillaceae; genus Mesobacillus. The sequence continues at coordinate 2,349 of NZ_JBIQOE010000079.1, forward strand.
CTGGCGTTTATGTTTTTTCAAAGGCAGGAAGGCAGTTTGATTAGTGAAGATAGTAAGCTGAATATTATTCGGGAAGAAGCAAAAGCAAAATGCCAAACTTGCGATTGTGAATTTATTCCTGACTATAAGATTGCTCAATGTCCAATGTGCAATCTTCCCGGCAGCCTGCTTGAAAGTGGTGAAACTTTCAGGGTTGAATCCTATGAAGGAAGTGAGGAATTCGATGAAAATTAAGCTAGAAGCAGATTTGCTGAAGGATAACAACTTAGCCGCGAATTATAATCGAGAATTATTTAAAAGCAATAAAACAATTGTCATTAATATCATGAGTTCACCTGGTGCTGGAAAAACCACTCTCCTCGAAGAAACAATAAAAGCATTGCGCAATGATTTTACAGTAGCCGTAATTGAAGGGGATCTGGCTACAGATCGTGATGCAGAACGATTGAGATCTTTAGGGATAAAAACCATTCAGATTAATACAGTGGGAGGCTGTCATCTTGACGCAAGGATGATTGCCAAAGTTTTGCCAGAATTTGAGTTAGAAGATATTGAGATTCTCTTTATTGAGAACATAGGTAACCTTGTATGTCCGTCAGGCTATGATTTAGGACAAGATTTTAAAGTCGTTGTATTAAGTGTTCCAGAAGGCAATGATAAAATCCCGAAATATCCAGTGATGTTCAGACGCACTGACCTCACAATTATCAATAAAGTCGATCTCCTTCCATATGTCTCATTCAGTTTGGAAGATGCAAAAAATGACTTGGAATCTATTAATCCTGCCGCACAGCTGAAAGTCTTGTCAGCTAAGACAGGCGAAGGGCTTGAAGGCTGGGTCAATTGGATAAAGGAAGCGTATATTCAATGTACCAAGCATTAAGCATCATAGTGACAGGAAGGGTGCAAGGAGTTGGATTTCGGCCATTCGTCTATTCGCTTGCCGAAAAGTTTCATTTAACTGGAACCGTCCAAAATAATCTCGACCATGTCATTTTGATTATAGAAGGAAAAGAAGATCATCTAGGAAGAGCTGTGGAGGAACTAAAATGTTCTCCACCACCTTTATCGAAAATCAACACAATCACCGTAAAAGAAATTCCGCTTATCTATTTTGAGGAATTTACGATAGTTCCAAGCGAGAAAATAGAAACTCATTCTTTACCCTGGATTTCAGCTGATGCTGCCATTTGTGAATATTGTCTGGAAGAAATGAATGATCCAACTAATCGGCGCTATAAGTATCCATTCATAAATTGCACTCAATGTGGGCCACGCTACACGATCATCCAGGCTTTGCCTTATGACCGACCAAATACCACGATGAGTGAATTTGCGATGTGTGATCAGTGTCATGAAGAATATGAAAATCCATTGAATCGGCGACATCACGCTCAGCCAATATGTTGTACTGAGTGTGGTCCTGCCACTAGTTTATATAATCAAAACGGAGAATTGGTCACACAAGACGAGCAAGCGCTTTTTGAGATAGGTGCACTCATCAGGAGCGGCCATATCGTTGGGATAAAAGGAATCGGCGGCTATCACCTGGCATGTGATGCTCTCCAGGAGAGGGCAGTGAATGAAGTAAGAGTAAGGAAGAACCGTCCTGCGCGGCCGCTGGCCATTATGGCAAGGGACACGGGTGTTGTAAAAAAGTATTGTCATCTATCCAACGAGGAAGAGGAAATGCTGACTAGTGCTGTCATGCCTATAGTGGTTTTGCAGAAAAGAAGGGAGTGTAACCTCCCGGATATTCTATCGCCAGGTTTATCGACAATTGGAGTTATGCTGCCTTATACGCCATTACACCATAGACTATTTGAAGCAAGCGGGCTTGAATGTATGGTCATGACAAGTGCAAACCCTTCAGGATTGCCGATCCAATACAAAGATGAGTCTATGGGACATTTATGTGATTATATATTAACCCATAACCGTGATATTCACCTTCCGATTGATGATTCTGTCGTACAGTTTAGCGATGCAAATATGCTGTATCATAGGCGGGCCCGGGGATTTGTCCCAGATCCTTTTCAAACTAAATCGGAGGTTGATGGAATCATTGCTTTTGGAGGAAATCAAAAGAATACTTTTGCCGTCGGGAAGCAAAAGGACATTGTGATCAGCGCTCATATTGGTGATCTCGACAACGAAGAAATGATCCGTTTTTTCAAGGACCAACTTCATCATTATAAAAAGTGGTTGGATGTAGAAGTGAAACATATAGCAGTTGATAAGCATCCGTTGTACGCTTCAGCAACACTTGCAAAAGAATATGATTGTACCGTCATACCTGTTCAGCATCATCATGCCCATCTTGTATCCTGTATGGAGGATAACGGAATAGAGGAACCTTGTATCGGTATTATCCTTGATGGCACAGGTTATGGAGATGACGGGAACATCTGGGGGTTTGAGTTTTTATACGGAAACGTTCAATCCTTTGAACGTCTTGGTCACCTGGAATATACACCTCTTCCCGGCGGAGAAAAAGCTGTGAAGGAAACATGGAGAAATGCAGTCGGAATGCTGCATCATTATTGGCAGGATGACGGAATAGAAATGGCTATTAAACTATTCCCTGACAAAGTTGATGAAATCAACATAATAAAGAGGATGATCGTTAATCAGGTTAACACACCGATGGCGGGTACATGCGGAAGAGTATTTGATGCAGTCAGTGGCATTTTGGGAACTTGCTTAACGTCCACCTATGAAGGAGAAGCGGCAATTAAATTATCAGATCGACTGATACCGGAAACGGAACATTCAGAAGAGATTTATCCATTTCATATAAAAACAAACCAGGAGAATCAGCTTCAACTTAATCTTTCACCGATGATCTATCAAATTATCCAGGATAAATTAAACAATCATAGTGTCACCAAAATCATACAAACTTTCCATCGTACCATTGTTTCATGCTGTGTTGAGATGATCAAAAGATTAGTAGAATTAAACCCGCACATGAACAGAACGGTCATGCTGTCAGGAGGCACGTTCCAAAATATTTATTTGCAGAAAGAGATAAAAGCAAAGCTTCAGGATGAAGGGTTTGTCGTCAAGACACATAAAAACGTCCCCTGTCATGATGGCGGCTTATCGTTAGGACAAATGATTATCGCTTCTCATTCTGTATCTCATGAAAGTCAGTAAAGGTGGTGGATAAATTTGTGCCTGGGAGTACCTGCAAAGGTTATCAAGATAGAGGAGCAGACAGCTCTGGTGGATGTCATGGGGTCAAGGATGCATGTCGGCATCATATTTGTTCCGGAGGTTAAGGAAGGCGACTATGTATTGCTACATGCTGGACAGGCGATGACCGTGGTAGACGAGAAATTTGCTCATGAAAGCATCGAAGAGTGGAGGAATGTTTTAGATGGAAAGTATGAAGGCCTTTTCTGATTCGGCATTAGCCCGCCGGTCACTTGATGCCGTTATCGAATTAGCTGACGAATTTAAAAAGGAACATGGAAGAATACCAGTTTTGATGGAAGTGTGCGGATCACATACGATGGCATTTGCTAAATCAGGAATAAAAACGAGATTAAAGGATCATGTCAGGCTGATTGCTGGTCCCGGATGTCCAGTGTGTGTGACAGATCAGAAATCAATTGATGCGATGATTCAATTAGCTCAAGGGTCCAACAGAATCCTATGTACATTTGGCGATATGATGCGTGTACCAGGTTCCCGGGTCAGTCTAATGAAGGCAAAAACAGATGGCAAAGACATTCGAGTCATCTATTCGCCATTGGATAGCGTGAAAATTGCTGAGGAAAATCCTGATAAAGAAGTAATTTTCTTAGGGATCGGATTTGAAACTACCATCCCAATTTTAACTCTGGCCATTCGCGAAGCAGAAAGAAAAGAGTTGAAGAATTATAGTGTCTGGATGACAACTAAATTGGTTGAACCAGTTATGAGGGCCCTTCTTGATTCAGGGGAGGTCAAACTGGATGGCTTTATTTTACCTGGCCATGTTTCGGTCGTATTAGGCAAGAGGAGCTTTGAGTTTTTAGTTGAGGACTATAAAATATCTGGTGTTATAACCGGATTTGAACCGGTTCAATTACTAAGCGGCATCTATAAAATACTGCAACTTCTGCTTGAGAATAAGCATGATGTCTTAAATGACTATAAATATGTTGTAAAAGATGAAGGAAACCTGTTTGCTCAAAATTTACTGAAGAAATATTTGAAACTTGATGATGAGGATTGGAGAGGGATGGGGACGATTCCTAACAGCGGGCTTGTCCTTAAAGATCAATACGCACAATTTGACGCGAAGAAGAAGTACAAGGTATCTGTTGGAGAGCCGAGAAAAACAAAATGTCGTTGTGGTGAAATCATCAGGGGGCTGGTCACACCTGAAGAATGTGTTTTGTTCAATAAAGGCTGTACACCAACTCAGCCGATAGGGCCTTGTATGGTTTCAACGGAAGGAACTTGTGCGGCTCATTATCAATACATGAGAGGGGATTAGACTTGGTACAGAAGATTGGTTTAGCTCATGGAGAGGGTGGGGAACTTACTCACCAGCTTATACAAGATGTTTTCATTAATTCATTTGGTCATGGAGAGCAAACCAAATTGGATTCTGCCATTCTCACAATTTCTCAAAAAAATATTGCTGTGACGACAGATAGTTTTGTCGTAAAGCCTGTTTTCTTTCCTGGAGGTAATATAGGAAAGTTGGCCATAGCGGGAACAGTGAATGATTTATCTGTTAGTGGAGCAATCCCACGGTTTATTACAGCCGGATTCATTCTGGAAGAAGGGTTTCCTATTCCAGACTTGAAGAAAATCGTCCAAAGTATGGCAGAAGAGGCGGAACGGGCAGATGTCCAGATTATTGCCGGAGATACAAAAGTGGTGGACAAGGGAGGTGTAGATGGCATATTCATCAATACAACAGGGATTGGGGAGGTGCATGAGGAGAGAAGGCCGAACCCGGAAGATATCAAAACAGGTGATGCTGTAATCGTAAGCGGCACAATAGGAGACCACGGTATTTCTATTCTAAGTGCTCGCCAGGAGCTGGGATTGATGACCGATGTCACGAGTGATTGTGCATCACTAAATCATCTTGTCCAAGAGCTTACAAATGAAGTTGGTGGTATTCGAATCATGAGAGATCCGACAAGAGGTGGATTGGCTACTACTCTTGTCGAGATATGCGAAGACTTCAACGTGACGATCGAGCTTGATGAAGCCGCTATTCCTGTCAGAAGGGATGTCCAGGGAGCATGTGATATTTTAGGATACGATCCTCTTTATCTAGCTAATGAGGGGAAAGTTGTCATCATTGCAGATTTAAATTCTGTAGAGAAAACGATCGAAATCCTTAAGAAAAATGGCTTAGGGAGAAATTCCAGTGTGATCGGCCAGGTTTCCTCAATGGATGCAGGCAAACTGTTGTTAAAGACTCCTTTTGGAACAACGCGCAGGCTGCAGCGCCTCTCAGGCATGCTCTTGCCAAGAATATGTTAATTATTCCTGGGCTCTCGCATAGGATATGAGGAAGCCGCCTTAAGGAGAGGAAGTCATGAACAACACAGAGTTAATCAGATTACAGCTGAATCACCTTGTTACTCAGGCACGGCATGATATATATACACTTTCCAGAACGAATGACCTCTATGTAAAACAACAAATTTTACAACGTTTATGGGATTCACTATCTTCCATTCAGTTTTTAAGTGAACTGCTGGCTAATCAAGCCTTAAAAAATTCCACTTTACCACATATGCCAGTAATGCAGCAGCCGGTAAATACAAATCAGCCACAAATCCCGCCAATCACTCCCTTGCCAAATCAAAATACTCAAACAAACAATCAACGACTTTTTACAATACAAGAATTAACAACATTCGATGGTAAAAACGGAAGACCTGCTTATGTTGCGGTTAATGGAATCGTCTATGATGTGACGAACAATCGGGCGTGGGCAGCGGCTACTCATTTTGGTTTAGTCTCAGGGAAAGATTATACACAGGAATTCGCTTCTTGCCATGCAGGACAACAGTCAATTCTCGCCATGCTGCCAGTGGTTGGGAGGTTAGTGTCATGAGCCAACCAATCTTGCCGCCTGAACCTTTAACGAATGAGGCAATTGCTGAACGGCTTACCAATACAGTTATTAAGAGAATTGATAGTGGTTTGGTCAAAAAAAGGAACTTAGTGTACTTAGAATTAAACGGCTGCTCTGGCAACATTATTTCTTTATTAAATGGCCAGAATCCTGATATAGAATATGCGTTAAATTCAATGGTCAATCTTCGGTACAGCAATAGTCTAATGGCAGCTGAAGGAGAACAAGCTGTTGAAAAACTAATGGATACCTTGGATGAAGATTTCATTTTAGCTGTTGAGGGTGCTGTGGCGTTAAAAAATAACGGTCTTTACAACATCATCGGCAGCTGGAAAGGAAAGCCGCTTACAGGTCTTCAGGCAGCTAAAATGCTTGGAGAAAAGGCATCGAGCATTTTGGCTGTTGGTGCATGTGCAACACATGGGGGCGTCTCTGCTGCTAAGCCCAATCCGTCTGAGTCAGTCGGTTTACAAACGGTTCTTCCAGAAAAGAAGATGATTAAACTGCCAGGATGTCCTGTTCATCCTGACTGGTTCTTAGGAACACTGGCCCATCTTATCCTTTACGGAGAACCAGAAACTGATAACCTGGGCCGACCGCTTATGTTTTACAGTACCCTCATTCATGACCGCTGCCCAAGGAGGCCTTTTTTTGACCGGGGGATTTTTGCTGAGAAATTAGGAGATAAAACATGTTTATTCAAGCTTGGATGCCGAGGGCCGGTGACAAGGGTTGATTGTCCAACCAGACAGTGGAATGGCCATGTCAATTGGCCAATAGGGGATGATACTCCATGTATCGGCTGTGCGCAATTTGGCTTCCCGGATGCAATGGCGCCATTTATCAGTTATGACACGACAAGGGTGGTGAAGGATGAGTAAGCGAATTGTGATTAATCCCTTGACTCGAATCAGCGGCTTTATGGAAATTGATGTTACGGTAGAAAATAACCAGGTAGTGGATGCAAAAACAAGCGGCAATTTATTTAGAGGCTTCGAGCAAATGATGGTAGGAAGAAGTCCATTTGATTCTGTTTATTTTACCCAGCGGATATGCGGGATTTGTTCAGCGGCCCATTCGATGGCATCTTCTTTGGCATTGGAGGATGCCCTGAATATTGAGCCGATGGAACAGGGAAAGTATTTAAGGGATATCATTCATTGCTGTGAGTTCCTGCAAAATCATATACGCCATTTTTATCAATATACAGTTCCTGATTTTGTGAAAATAGATCAAAATTCTCTATTCCAGGCCGATCATGATGATTTCCGATTGCCAATGGAGATTAATGACCGGATTGCCAGGCATTACTTTGAATCTCTCACAATAAGCAGGCTTGCTCACCAGATGTTAGCGGTCCTGGGAGGAAAAGCCCCTCATAATCATGGAGTCTTCATCGGTGGGATTACGACTCAGGCAACAGCAGAAAAGGTTGTTCATCTGGATTCTATTTTACAGAAGATATCTGCGTTCATTGATGAAAAAATGATTCCGGATGTATATGACATTGCCCGTTATTATCAAGAGTATTTTCAGTTAGGGAGCGGATACGGGAACTTGCTATCATATGGTTCTTTTAATAATTATAAAGAGCTTGGGACGTTATATGTTGATCCGCTTGTATTGACCGCGGAAGGGATTCAGGTGTTTGACGAAAGGAAAATCCGTGAGAAAATTGATTACTCTTACTTTACATCTACTTCACCAGGTGAAGGTGCGCCAGAGCCAGATATGGATAAGAAGGATGCCTATTCATGGGTAAAAGCGCCAAGGTATAATGGTCTCCCTTTTGAGGTTGGGCCGCTGGCAAGATTAATATTGAGCGGGTTATATAATAATGGGATCTCTGCAATGGATCGAACGATCGCCAGGGCACTGGAGGCAAAGAAAATTGCAGAGATAATGAAAGTCCTGCTCCAGCAGATCATACCAGGAGTGGATGTGCAAAAAAAATATGAACTTCCTGAATCAGCATCTGGAAGGGGATTAGTCGATACGACGAGAGGTGCGTTGGGACACTGGCTTAAGATAGAAGATAAGAAGATTTCATTCTATCAAATCATCACTCCATCTACTTGGGACTTTTCAACCCGGGATGAAAACGGCTATAGAGGAACTGCTGAAGAAGCATTGATCGGCACACCAATCCAAAACCCGGAGAAACCTGCCGAGATCGGAAGGATCCTGCGTTCATTTGATCCATGCATGTCATGCGCGACCCATGTATACATTCCTGGAAAACAAGTAAAAACAATAAAGGTGTTTTAATGGAGAAAATAATCGTTTTAGGTATTGGCAATCAGCTTATGATGGATGATGGAATCGGAATTTATTTGATTGAGCAACTTTCTAAAATGAATAGTACACCTGATATTTCTTTTTTGATTGGTGAGTCGGATATCGATTATTGCATGGAGCAGATAATGGACGCTTCATTAGTGATTATTGTGGATGCAGTGTGTTCAGGAGACACGCCAGGAAAGCTTACGGTTTATCCCCTTTCCGATTTACACCAACACCAGGAATTAGATATTTCCCCCCATAATTTTCATCTGTTTCAACTGTTGTATCTACAGAAAGAATCTATAAAGGGATATCTCATAGGAGTGGAACCTTATGAGATAAGGTTCAATATCGGATTAAGCACATCGTTGATTGAGAAATGGGATACCATTTTACAGGATGTATCGGATACTATCGAGGAATTGATTGTGGGGTATGAAGTGGATAAGAAATAAAAAACTTTCAGTAGCAATATGAAAAATAAAGTATTAAAAAAGGGCCTGTCTATTTTACAGGTCCTATTTGTATATCGCTTCGTTAATAGTCAGTTTCCGATTTCAACAAAGTTCTGGCAATTGGCTTAATGATTGGTTCCTACGAGTGAAAATATTCCCTATACGATATGAAAATAGCGATATATCTGCTAGAATAGGCGATATAACTCTTGCGGATTTAGTTGGAATTTGTCATTATTTGAAGTATGGGAGGTGCGATATGCGAATCGATATACAACCGAATGAACAGGCATTCTCAACAAAAGAAGTCGCGGAAGAAGTAGGGATTGCTACACCCACTGTCCGAAAGTACGGTCAAATTCTGGAACGGAACGGTTATGAGTTTTTGAAAGATGGTGACCGGCGTATCTTTGTTCAATCGGATATTCAAGCGCTTATAGCGCTGCGCGATACGGACAAGCCGTTGGATGATACGGCTAAGGATCTCGTGCAACAGCAAAAGGAAAGATTGGAAGGGCCGAATGGAACGGAGATAGCGCTCGGCGATACAGCCGATCATCTGCCGCAGGACCCGAATCAATTAAAAGAGCTTTTTCTTTTTGTCGCAAATGAACTTGCAGCCGCACGTGAAATGAATGTCCAGCTGAAAAACGATATGGCTCAGTTGAAAACAAATGTCTCCCAACTTCAGCAGGACCATCATGTAATCAGCTCCAGTATCGGAAATTCAGCACAAAGAACAAATTCGAAGATTGAAAGATTCATCGAACAGCAAAATACCCATTACGAAAGCTTGCTGCAGCAGGAAAGAGAGAGAAGTGAACTTCTGCAAAAAGAGATACAAAAAATGCGGGAGGAACAAAAGAGCGAGTGGAATTCCCAAAATGATTTTAACAAACGTCTGGAAGAAGAAATCCAGAAAAGAAAATGGGGATGGCTAACAGCAATATTCAGGAAATAAAGTGTTATAGATAGCTGGAATTAAGCGATATTCCTGTTGTGTCATGGAGTGTATTGCTGGCAATATAAACAAACATGGTTGGTGTAAAGTTAGGCAAGTCATATATCGCCTGACGATATGCTATTCGAAATCAAGTTTAAAACCTCAAGACAGGAAAGTTAAAATAAGGTTCCGGAGATCGGTATTTCTACTTTCAAAATCCAACAATTTCCCGAGAAATATCTACAAATTTCTGATTTGGCATTCGACAAATTATCAGGTCGAATTAAAGGAATTGAGACCATTATTATCTGCACGCGGATAAATGATTACATAAATAAAACCCCTTATGGAGGAGCAAACTCCATAGGGGGTTTTTATCGTATATTCTATAATAGTTTCTTCATGCGTCCTGCAAGTGGGACTACGATCAGACCTGCAATCAATACCTGCATCACATTGCCAGGGATTGATCCAAATGGCTGGATCCAGTTGCCGTAAAGGACTACTTCAGTAAAATAGTAGCCTACGATTTTAATGACAAGGGCAACGAAAACTGCCAGAGAGTATACTAACACTTTTTTGCCAGGCATTTTTTCAGCGATCAAACCAGCTACATAGCCCATCGCGCCAACGATAACGAAAGTGAATGGCGCCCACAATGCCCAGCCGGAAATAATGTCGAACAAGCCCATGCCGAACGCTCCAGCTATCGCTCCTGTTTTCCTTCCGTAGACGAAAGCGGCAATAAATAGTGGAATGTTTCCCATGTGAATCAGGCCTCCATTACCCATGATCGGGAGCCTGATGTTGATGAACATGGTTGCTACAACGGTCAGTGCAATAAAAAGTGCATTGATAACTAAAACTTTTGTTTTAGTTGTTTCTTTGGTTGGAGAGTATGCTGCATTCATTTGGAAACCTCTTTCTTTGTTCAGGACTTTTTCGTTTGCCTCGAAACTTCCTTTTTACTTACTATCTTACTCCTTATTGGTAACTTAATAAATACATAATAATATACACTTGTACAGAATTTTGGGAATTTAATTTTTCTCCCTTTTGGCAGATATGAATCGAAGCATTGATTTCGGGAAACATAACGATATCTTATTTGGAAATCGATGATGGGGAGTTGGCTGAAGTGAATAAGGTATCAAATGTGTTCTGGATTTCTCTCGTTCTTGCGAGTGGATTTGTGATTTGGGGCGTGGTTGCTCCGGTTCAATTAGGTGAAGTAATGGATCAAACTAAGGCATTCTTTTTAGACTCATTTGGATGGTTTTATCAATTAGCAGCTTCTTTCTTCCTCCTGTTTGCGTTATTTTTGATTTTTAGCAAGTATGGAAAAATAAAATTAGGAGCAGATGAGGACAAACCGGATTTTAGCAGAGCCACTTGGTTTGCCATGCTATTTAGTGCCGGTATGGGAATCGGATTGCTATTCTTTGGAGTCTCGGAGCCTATTTCCCATTTTGCCAATCCGCCAATTGGTGAAGGGGGAACACCTGAGGCAGCAAAAATCGCTCTAAGATACACCTATATGCATTGGGGGTTTCATGCCTGGGCTATTTACGCAGTCATCGCACTTGTCCTGGCCTACTATAAATTCAGGAAAAAGAAACCGGGACTGATGAGTATAACCCTCGCTCCTCTATTAGGGGAACGCTCAAAAGGGGCGATTGGAATCACCGTGGATGTAGTCGCGGTTTTTGCAACGATTTTTGGTGTAGCAGCATCTTTAGGGTTGGGAGCGGCACAAATTAATGGGGGTCTTAACTATGTTGCCGGGATACCGAACAACTTCACAACTCAGCTTGTTATTATAGTAATCGTAACCGTTCTCTTTCTCCTTTCTGCCAGCACGGGTCTGCAAAGGGGGATTAAGTATTTAAGCAATGCCAATTTAGTTTTAGCCGTCCTTTTGCTTTTTGGATTTTTAATTTTAAGTCCAACAGGATTTGTCCTTGATCTATTTACCACAACGCTCGGAAGTTACGTGCAAAACCTGCCAAGCATGGGTTTAAGGCTCACTCCCTTTAATGAAGAACAAGCGAGTTGGATAAAGGACTGGACGATTTTTTATTGGGCTTGGTGGATTGCCTGGGCCCCTTTCGTTGGTACATTCATTGCGCGTGTGTCCAAGGGAAGGACGGTGAGAGAGTTTATGATTGCCGTTCTCGTTATCCCTACAATAGTATGTGCTTTCTGGTTTGCGGTTTTTGGAGGTACTGCTATTTACTTCGAATACTTTGAAGGTGCTAACATAGCCGGGCAAAACTTAGAAACAGCACTTTTTTACGTATATGACCTTTTACCATTTTCGGGTGCACTGGTCATTGTTACATTGTTGTTAATTACTACATTCTTTGTTACTTCAGCAGATTCAGCCACCTTTGTCTTAGGGATGCAAACAGCAAAAGGAGACTTGAACCCTCCCAATGTGGTCAAAATTATCTGGGGGCTTTTTCTATCAGCCTCTGCTGTCGTATTAATGCTCTCCGGCGGACTGAGTGCAATGCAAACAGCCATCATAGTCAGTGCTTTTCCACTTACCTTTGTATTGATTGCCATGTCATTTTCGATATTAAAAGACTTTAGATCAGAGGTCATTGAAAAAAAGCCAAAAAAGGAAAAAGGGAAATTGTTAAAAAAAGAAGATAAGCCAGATCCGAGCCCTATTTAAAAACAACGGCGCGTTGGATTTGTATAAGGCTAATTATAAACAGCATTAATATTGGCATAGGAGGACCCTCACTAATGAGGGTCCCAGACTGTAGACAAACTCGATGAAAATCGAGCTTGTCTACAGTCTTTTTTTAGTTTTGAGGAGAAACGGGGCTGTTGATTTCCGTTCCAGGCGCTGCGCTTTCCGCGGGGCTGGCGGTGAGCCTCCTCTCCGCCGTTGGCGTCTGCGGGGTCTCACCTGTCCAGCTGATCCCGCAGGAGTCTACGCGCCCTCCACTCCAATCAACAGGAATTCCAAACTTAACGTAGAACTAAACATAAGTCTATTTTAAAATAGATACATATAACGCTTGAGGTGATAAAGATGCTTTCGAAAAACAATCCAATCCAACGAGATCAATTAGAAATGGTTGCTTTAGACCAGCTTGTTCCTCAGGACCATTTAGTCCGCAAGATGGAAGCAGCCCTTGATTTTTCGTTTATTTATGAACTGGTGAAGGATGTATATTCTGAAGTAGGTCGCCCAAGTATTGACCCTGTCATTTTAATTAAACTCACCTTTATTCAATACACCTTTGGTATCCGTTCAATGCGCCAGACCATTGCGGAAGTAGAAACGAACATGGCCTATCGCTGGTTTTTGGGTTATGGATTCCATGATAAAGTGCCGCACTTCTCCACCTTCGGGAAGAATTACGAACGTCGTTTTAAAGATACCGACTTGTTTGAACAGATCTTCTATCGAATCCTCAAGACTGCAGCTGAAAAGAAACTCATCAGTGCCGAACACGTCTTTATCGATTCAACACACGTAAAAGCAAGTGCGAATAAGCATAAATTCGAGAAGAAAGTGGTGCGTAAGGAAACAAGAGCGTATCAAGAGAAACTCCAGGAAGAAATCAATCAGGATCGGGAAGACCATGGCAAGAAACCTTTTCCTCCTGATAAGTTCGATAAGGAAGAAACGAAGGAAATCAAGGAGAGCACGACCGATCCTGAGAGTGGATACTACGTTAAGGACGAGCGAACAAAGCAGTTTGCCTACTCTTTCCATGCGACATCAGATCGTAACGGATTTGTCTTGGGAACCATTGTGACACCTGGAAATACACATGACAGCCTGATCCTTGAGCCACTGGTAGAACAAGTGATAGAGAAAGTCGGAAAGCCCAAAGCCGTTGCGGCCGACGCAGCCTATAAAACTCCAGTTATTACGAAGTTTCTGATGGAAAACGAAATGACCCCAGCATTGCCTTATACCAGACCACGGACGAAGGATGGCTTTTTCCGCAAATATGACTATGTATATGACGAATTCTACGACTGTTATTTGTGTCCTGCCGGAGAGATCCTGAAGTATTCGACCACCACAAAAGAGGGGTATCGTGAATATAAATCCCCCAAACACATCTGTGCAACCTACCCGTTTTTAGCGCAATGTACAGAAAGCAAAGATCATCAAAAGGTGGTAACGCGCCATATCTGGCAGGAGTATGTGGAAGAAGCGGACCACTTGAGGCACAAACAGGCAGTAAAAGAAATCTATGCGAAGCGCAAAGAAACCATAGAGCGCGTATTCGCAGATGCAAAAGAAAAGCATGGTATGCGTTGGACAACCCTGAGGGGACTTAAAAAATTGTCGATGCAGGCGATGCTTACTTTCGCTGCCTTGAATTTGAAGAAGATGGCCAACTGGACTTGGAGAAGTCCAGAAATGGCCTAAAAGTATAGCGGAAAA
>NZ_JBIQOE010000080.1:0-2730 GCF_047739415.1 Mesobacillus sp.
AAGCATCTTAAACCAGTCCGTCCAATTACCATTGATCAAATAATTTGGCGCTCTCCCTTTTTAAAAAACGAACGAGCTGCGTCTTCTTAAGTATTGCCTTTTTTACAGAATCGCAGAAGTTAATTTTCATGGTAGTTTAAGGCTGTCTATTATTTTGAAAAGCTCCTGCGCGACCATAGTATCAACTATGAAAACACCTGAAAGGTCCATAATCAGGCAGTCAACTTCCTTATTCTTCGTTTCACGCAGGGTATACTCCATCAAAATCCTTGCTCTATGTGTATCAATATCGCCAATGATCGGCAAAACGGCCACACCATCAACAATGGAAATGACAGGTGTGCTTAGTTCATCAATGACCTCCTGCTGTGCTCTGAGGCGCTTATTGGCCTGTCCAGTATAGGAATTCGTGAAAGTGAGGATTAAACCGTCAAAGAAGTCGTTAACGAGATTGCCTAACCTTAAAATTTCCCTCGCACTAAGATCATTTATTTTATCTGCCAAATCAGAGAGTTCTTCCCACAGTGCACCACGGATACTATTAAAATGCTGAACTGATTGACTGAGCGAAAGACCTAACCGCACTTTATCTTCACTCACCTGTTTCCCCCAATCATTAATTCTTTCGTCATCTAATTCCCCTATTAAAAAACTTTCAAGCAAATGAATAAGTTCTTTTATTTGTTCTTTATATAAATTGACTTTTGTTAATTTGATGTACGCTTCTGGCTGATTTTTATCAATTGAATCCAATATATTGGTTGTTACATTTTCTTCCCTTTCAATCAAGAAATTTTTAAATAAGTGAATTGCTCTATCCATCTCATAGCTCCTTTTGCAATAAAAAAGTTCTTTTTAAAATATTTTTTTGTTCTTTATAAAAAAACACATACTTTTGCTGGTATAATTTAAATGAATATGTCATATACATTCGAAAGAAATCGAATTTAGGTTGCCCAGGTTAAAGATTGTGAATTCCTGATGAAATTACCCGAATCTAGATTGCTTCAAACAAACATAGTTCAAAGTATATTTAAAAAAGAGGGGATACAGATGGAAGCTATGAAATACTCTCCACGCTCACAATTAAGTGCTGGAATGGAGAAGAAAAGGTCATACGCTAAGAACCAAATCTTAGCAGGTCCAGTAAATCCAGGTTTATTTCCGCCTTTCTTATCAATATCTATCCCAGATCATAACCTGGCAATCACGAAGGATGAGTTGACAATGGCTGATTTATATCAAGAAAAAGCAATTCTCGAAAGCAAAAACCTGAAACTCGAGCAGGAGATTTTTGAAAAACAGCAGACCTTAGAAAATCTACAGCTCGCCATTCAATCAGCCACAGGTGATTATCAAGCTGCTTCAGCTAGCCATTTGGCGGCCGGGTTAGCCCATGAAATAAGGAATCCACTGACAACAATCAAGGGTTTTATCCAGTTGCTTCAGCCAGACCTTCAGGCTGCCGGCAAGCAGGAGTTCGCAGATGTAGCTCTTGATGAACTTAATCGAGCCAACAGCTTACTAACTGAATTTCTTTCTGTATTGAAACCTGCCTCCTCTGAGAAAAAGAAGATATCTGTTAACAAGTTAGCTGCAAGTATGTTCAAGCTTTTCTCAAGCGAGTCGATTCTAAAGGATATCGAAATAGATATTGAGATTCCTGATGAAGAGGTGTATGTACTGGCAGATGAAAATGCGATCAAACAAGTGTTAATCAATTTATTGAAAAATGCCATAGAGGCTGTTGAAGGAAATCGGAGGAATAAAGGTTCTATAAAATTGGTTGTAAATGAAGATGGTGGATTCATTCATGTTAGTGTAATAGATAATGGTAATGGAATTGATGAATACTCCCTGAAAAAAATCTTCACTCCATTCTATACAACAAAAACTGACGGAACCGGTATGGGACTGGTAATCAGCAAGCAAATAATAGAAAATCATGGAGGAGAAATGACGGTTACCACTCAACCCTTTAAGACCATATTCGAATTTTCCCTCCCCGCTATTTAATTTACAGCTTTTCGATTAGTCGAAAAATTGTCATATTGAAAACAGTTCCCCTCTTCTTTCACTGGTAAAATGTAGGTAAGAACCGGAGAAAGAAGGCGGATTGAAATGGAAGAAGTTATAAAGCTGGCTGAAAATTATGTGTACACAACCACAACAGCTGATGTAACGTCGCCAGATGATTTTATCGTAGAATTTCTAACTGATATTCATGACAATGACAAAAATGATCCTTCTACACTAAAAATAAAGAATATGAACGAACTAATGGATTTCCTGGAAAAAACGGAATGGTAGTATAGTTTTCTTCTCTCTTAACCTTACAAGCCCTACAAGAAGTCCCCAGGATGTACTGTTACCCAAAACATTATTAAAATGCGGTTCCTCGGGAACCGCATTTTTTACTTTTAACAAGTTACACTTTAAGGAGTTTAAACTTTCCCGAACTGAAAACATCTTTTAGATAATCTAGTTTGGTATTATCGAAGTAAACTGAATCACCCTCATGAATCAGGATTGAAACCTCGTCAAATGTATAAATCTGATCATTTGTTAATGGCTGCTCCTCCAGAGCAACTCTAAGCTGAGGTCCTCCTCAGCCGATTCCCATCGTCAGTCGGACGTATAGCTTTTCCCCATCTTCACTTTCCTTTTTTATGGCCTTAAGCAATATTTTATATGCGCTATCAGTAATTTTAAACATATCCACTCTCCCTC
>NZ_JBIQOE010000081.1:0-2191 GCF_047739415.1 Mesobacillus sp.
GTTTCCTGGCTGCTCGCTGCCTCCCATTTTCCATTAATGAATAACGGGAACGTTTTTACATCGACATTTACAGTCATTTTGCTTCCTCCTTAACATATAAAAATATTGGTTATAACCCTTATAGGTGATCGTTTTGAAATATTTGCACTTCTCTTAGTCTAAGTACCTGAAAATTTTAGTTGTATTCACCTTTTTATTCCGCGCCAAATCATTAATTCGACCACTTTTCCGACTTATTCGACCACATTTTTAATTAATTCGACCACATTTGTGATTTATTCGACCACATATTCGATTTATTCGACCACTTTTGAATTTATTTCGACCAACTCGCTGGTTACCGCCCTGGTTAGTCCTTACATAACTCCCATCTCAGTTTCTGAGACTCTATAAATCTCTTCAATCCGCTTGCCCCTTGCACGGGAGAGGATGTCCATCCGGACAGAAAGCTGTTTCATGGTAAAATTCATTGTATCTTCAATCTGGTTTCCGAAAGTACTTACATCCTTCCCCTTGAATCCCTCCTGGTTCAAACGGATGGCAAGCGGGGTCAGCTCCTGCATTTTTCCTTCAACGAACTCGTATAAATGCGGATGCTCACAAATCAGTCTTTGCAACAGGAAGGTCCCATAGCCTATATGCCTTGATTCATCTCTTTTCAAATTGCCGATCCCCATGAGCAGTCCTGGCATCAAACCGAGTGTTTCAAGGTTTTGATAAAATGAGTAGTAGCCTGTTTCAGCCAGGACTCCCTCAACAAACATATTGTAGACAGTTGCAGCCTCAGCGATAGCTTCAGGAGATTGGTCAGTCAGCAGACGGTCCATCGTAGTCGGCAGGATTTCATAAAAAATCGTTTTATAAGTAGCTGTATGGTGTCCTGATAGATCTCCTGTTTCACCCAGCGCATTCAAGACAAGCCGGAAGAACTCCGTATGCTTGGCTTCTTCGAACAAGAAGGTGGTTAAAAACATTTCCTCCTCGAGCCTGCCTTCCTTGGCGATGGCCATGATCAGCGGCAGCAAATCGAGGGTAACGGCTTCCTCGCCAGCCTGAAATTGTGAAATCAATCGCAAAATATCATTCTGCTGTTCAGCATTCAGCTGGTTCCAGTCTTGTTGGTCCTGGGTAAAATCAATGTCAGCAGGGTTCCAGATCCCGAATTTCTTCGCTTTTTGATAGAGACGGAACGGGAATGAATCCGTCTGCAATCCCCGCTTGCTGGTTGTTAAAATGGTTCTTTGTTCCATTTGCACTCCTCCTTTGTAAATGGCTTTATTTTGTGACGATAGTTGCAGCAGTTTCTCTTAAACGGGTCTTCAGGATCTTGCCCACACCGTTCCGTGGCAAAGCTTCCATAAAAACAATCCGCTTAGGTGTTTTATTTTTGGCAAGATTGTCCTGGCAGTAATGAATCAGTTCCTCTTCTGTTGGTGACGCGCCCTTTTTTTTAACGACACATGCGACGATTTCCTCACCCATCGCTTCATCAGGTACCCCAACGACAGCTGCCTCTGATACAGACTCATGGGCGTTCAGCAGCTCTTCGATGTCACGGGGATATATATTGAAACCGCCCCTGATGACCAGATCCTTTTTCCTGTCGACAATATAGAGATAGCCCTCGTTGTCCACTCTGGCCATATCACCGGTAAACAGCCAGCCATCCTTTATGACCTTGTTTGTTTCTTCACTGTTCTGGTAGTATCCAGGAGTAATGTTGTCACCAGAAACGATCAGTTCCCCAACTGCTCCTGTGGGGACTTCCCTGCCCAGTTGATCAACGATTTTTATGTTGATTCCTGGAATCGGGATTCCGACTGAACCTGGCTTTATTTCAATTTTTTTATTGTGTGCGGTAACGATAGGAGCTGCTTCTGATAAGCCATAACCCTCAAAAACTTTTGCCCTGAACTTTTGGCGGAAGCCGTTTAACAGGGCAATCGGCAGCGGAGCCGATCCTGAGCCAATCCACTCGAGGGAGTGTGTGTCATATTGATCGGCTTTTGGGCTGCCAACCATTGCATGAATCATCGCAGGCACTGCGGAAAAAGCTTTTACTTTATAAGTCTCAATAGCTTTGAAAATTTCTTCAGGGTCAAACCGGGCGAAAACAACAACTGAACTTCCCGTTATATAGCACGTATTCGATATGGTAAGACCATAAACATGCGCTAACGGAAGGACGCCA
>NZ_JBIQOE010000082.1:0-5464 GCF_047739415.1 Mesobacillus sp.
CATAGAATGCTGACTGCCCATGTCGATACTCTCGGAGCGATTGTAAAAGAAATCAAGCCGAGCGGCCGACTTAAGCTTGATTTGATTGGAGGCTTTAAATACAACTCAATCGAAGGTGAGTATTGCGAAATTGAAACTTCAGGCGGCAAAAAATTCACTGGAACGATTTTGATGCACCAGACATCTGTGCATGTGTACAAGGATGCTGGGAAAGCAGAGCGCAACCAAGACAATATGGAAGTCCGAATTGATGAAAAAGTACATAGTGCAGACGAGGTAAGAGCACTCGGAATTGAAGTCGGTGATTTTGTTTCTTTTGATCCGCGTGTTCAAACCACACCTTCAGGATACATAAAATCACGTCACCTTGATGACAAGGCAAGCGTGGCCATCCTGCTTCAGTTAATCAAACAAGTTAAGGCAGAAAACATCGAACTCCCTTATACAACACAATTTTTGATTTCTAATAACGAAGAAATTGGCTATGGAGGAAACTCGAATATCACACCGGAAACCGTTGAGTATCTGGCGGTCGATATGGGAGCAATGGGCGATGGCCAGTCTACGGATGAGTACACAGTTTCCATCTGCGTAAAGGATGCAAGCGGCCCATATCATTACGAGCTGAGGAAGAGGCTGACACAGCTTGCGATTGACAATGAAATCGGCTATAAACTCGATATTTACCCATTCTACGGATCAGACGCATCTGCCGCGATCCGTTCAGGACATGATATCATCCATGGACTTATCGGGCCGGGTATTGACTCTTCCCACGCTTTCGAAAGAACACACAAGGATTCAATTGAAAATACAGCAAAGCTTCTATACCACTACGTACAGTCTGAAATGATTTTATAATGAAAAAAGGTGATCGACTTCTATTTGAAGTGATCACCTTTTTTGTTACCTACAGCCTATTTAGGGAAAAAGTAAGCTGTCTTAGTTAAAATGGATTGAAAGAATTGTAAGTAGAGTGCTGTTTTACCCCAAAATGACATCTCCAACCAAATCCCGGGTAATACAGGGGCCTTGCTTTTACCCAAATGGAACTCAAAAGTGAATTAAGGGTAATGCAGAGGTGCTGCTTTTACCCAAAATGACCTCTCCAACGATTTAAGGGTAATGCAGAAGCCTTGCTTTTACCCAAATGGAACTCACAAGCGAATTACGGGTAATCCAGAGGTGCTGCTTTTACCCAATGACCTGGTCAACGATTTAAGGGTAGTGCAGAATCGTTGCTTTTACCTAAAATGGCTCCATCACCGAATTACGGGTAAAGCAAAAGGGGTTATTTAACTAGATTCTCCCAGTTGAATTATTTTATAGCCTCTTCAGTAACGGTCTCAAACGGCCAGGCTGGAAGCATTTTGGACAATGGCTTATCGACTCGATATCCTAAAACATACTCGCCCTGCATGACTGTGTGAATTTCTCGTGTTCCTTCGTAGATGACTGGTGCTTTGGCGTTCCTTAAATACCGTTCAACCGGATACTCGTTGGAGAATCCGTATGCGCCATGAATTTGGACGGCATCATTTGCTGCTTCATAGGCATAGTCGCATGCCTGCCACTTGGCAAGTGAGGTTTCCCGGGTATTCCTCTTTCCCTGGTTTTTAAGGCAGCCTGCACGGTAAACAAGCAGCCGGGATTGTACTAGGCCTGCTTCCATCTTGGCAATCATCTGCTGGACAAGCTGGTGTCTGCCGATCTCTTTGCCAAAAGTGCTTCGTTCATGACAGTACTTCACACTTGCCTCAAGGCTTGCCATAATTGTGCCGCATGCCCCCGCAGCTACCGTAAAGCGGCCATTATCCAATGCAGACATTGCAATTTTAAACCCATCCCCCTCCTGCCCCAGCAAATTTTCTTTAGGAACCTTTACATGATCAAAGAAAATCTCTCCGGTATTTCCGGCCCTAATACCCAACTTTCCTTTTATCGCTTTGGATGAAAATCCTTCCCAGGTTCTTTCCACAATAAAGGCAGAAATGCCGTGGTGTTTTTTACTTTTATCGGTGTAGGCAAATACCAGAAAATGGTCCGCTGCATCACATAATGATATCCATGTTTTTGATCCATTGAGTACGTAGTGATTTCCTGCGTCACGCGCCGTTGTTTGCATTGCCGCGACATCGGACCCTGCATTAGGTTCGGTAAGCCCAAAGGCTCCTACCTTCTGTCCTTTTGACTGAGGTACCAGGTACTTTTGTTTTTGATCCTCATTTCCCCACTGTAGCAAGGTCATGCTGTTAAGCCCAGTGTGCACCGATACCGCGGTCCTGAAGGCCGTGTCGCCCCGCTCGAGTTCCTCGCATACAATCGCAAGGGAGTTATAATCCATTCCGCTGCCGCCGTAATGTTCCGGTATACAGACACCCATTAGTCCCAGGTCGGCAAGCCTAGTTAAAATACTGGTTTCAAAATGCTGTTTCTCATCCCAATCTTTTATATAAGGCATGATTTCCTTATCGACAAAGCTCCTGACTGTTTTTCTCAAAAGATCTTGTTCTTCAGTAAAATCAAAATTCATCAACTGTGACCACTCCTTTATCAACTCGAGCTGTTAGGATATTGCAAAAAGAGGGTGAATCCCAGACGGATTCCCCTCTTAAATCCATTTTATTTAACCCCTAATGGGACGACCTGCTGGCCAACAGCCTGGATCAGTTCTTTTGGCATTGGGAAGGATACGGCTGCAGGGTCCTTGGCAACGGCACCCGCAACCCGCTCCAGGTCTTCCTCGGTTAAATTGTATTCTGTAAAGTCTGATGGCAATCCAGTCTTATGCTGCAGCAGGCGCAACTTTTCAATCACTTTTGCCAGCACGGCTTCATTTTCTTCATCAGCATCAAATTCAACACGCAATGCCGAGGCAAGTTCTTTTACTTTTGGAAGATACAAGCTTGGTACAAATTCCATCACCACAGGCAGGAAAACGGCATTTGCCAGTCCATGAGGGATTCTGAACAATGCTCCATATGCATGGGCGAAGTTATGGACAGGAATGGCATTCAAAGCAAAACTGAATGCGGTTATTCCCATTAAGCTCGCCTGAAGCATTTCCATCCTGGCATCAAGATTAGAACCTTCTGCTACTGCGATTGGAAGGTTCTTTTCAATCAGCCTGATTGCGTGCAAAGCATGGGCATCAGTCAGTGCAGTGGCACTAGGTGAGGCAAATGCCTCAATCGCATGAGTCAATGCATCAAAGCCGGTAAAAGCCGTAATTGCCGGCGGCAGTCCTACCGTCAAGTCAGGGTCCAGCACTGCGATATCCGCACTGAGGAAAGGATTGATGATATTGCCTTTCATCTGGATATCTTCATTGTAGATGACCGCAATCGGTGATACCTCTGACCCAGTTCCCGCTGTAGTTGGAATCGCGATATGCGGGATCGGGATATGGGTAGCCTTTGGGAATTGCTCAAATAAAAAGCCGCCGGGAATTGCTTCCTTGATGTCTGTTAATCCTTTATGCATTGCATATTTAACGCCCTTAACCGTATCAAGCACACTTCCTCCTCCGACAGCAAGCAATCCGTCAGCCCCCACTTCCCTTGCATACCGGAGAGCATCATTCACCGAACGGCTTTCAGCATCCTGGGCAATGTCGACATAAATCCCGGCAAGTTCAGGACCGGTACCTTTACCGGTCAACTCAAAAATCTGGGCAACTTTATCTACTACTCCGGCTTTTTCCAACCCCCTGTCGCTAAAAAGAACAACTCTTTTAGACCCTAATCCCTTAAACAAATCAGGTACCATGGCACGAGAATTTGACCCACTGTAGATTGCCGAACGCAGGGAGAACTGTGATAATGTTGTCGTTTGCATCCTTTTCACCTCATATAATTTTTTTAAAATCTTTTATTCAGCTGTATCGGATAAAAGCAGTCCATACCAAGTACGCTTATGAGCTTCCGGTACCATCGAAGTGTGCACATGCTTGACTTGAGTGTAGGCATCTAATGAATGCTTGCCCATTTCGCGGCCGATTCCGCTCTGCTTGTATCCGCCAAATGGCGCATCATTGCGCAGCATATGCCAGTCATTGATCCAGACCACACCAGCCTGCAGCTTGCGGGCAACCTCATAAGCTTTATTCACGTCCCTGGTCCATACACCGGCAGCAAGCCCATAAATGGAATCATTCGCCATTTTGATGGCATCCTCAACATCTGTATAACGAATCACAGACAAAACAGGTCCGAATATTTCTTCGCGGGCAATTTTCATGTCATTCGTTACATTTGTGAAAATCGTTGGCTCAATGAAATGTCCATTTTCACAGCCTGCAACCTTTGCTTCGTTTCCGCCGCAAACAAGGGTCGCACCTTCTGCTTTACCTGCTTCGATATAGGATAAAATCGTCTCTTTTTGCTTCTGGGAAATCACCGGTCCAACATCTGAAGCAGGGTCAAGTGGGTTGCCAAGCTTGATTTTCCCAGCCAGCTTCACAAGATTCTCAACGATCACATCATGCAAGTGATCCGGAACAAACAGCCTCGTGCCCGATTCACAAAGCTGGCCCGAGTGCAGGAACACCCCGAATAAGCTTCCTGGCAGTGCGATGCTTAAGTCAGCATCCTCCAAAATGATGTTAGGTGACTTACCGCCAAGCTCAAGTGTCGTGTTCTTCACTGTCCCTGCGGCCAGCTGCATCACCTTTCGGCCCACTTCTGTCGATCCTGTAAAAGCAACCTTATCAACTTTTGGGTGACTGGCCAGCTTTTCCCCAACTTCAGCACCAGGGCCAGTCACGACATTAATCACTCCAGGAGGGACGACCTGTGAGATGATTTCAGCCAGCTTTAGAGTCGATAAAGGAGTATAGCTTGCTGGCTTGACGACGACCGTATTTCCCATCGCCAAAGCTGGAGCGATCTTCCATGTCGCGATCACCATCGGCAGGTTCCAAGGAGTAATCGCAGCGCAAACTCCGATAGGTTCGCGCCAGATAAAATTATGTGCCGGTCCAGGGAATGGCGGACTGGGCAGCGTTTCCGAAAATTCATATTCTTCAACGAACTTGGCCAATGTCTGGAACAAATCGACCATCTGCAGAATATCATTTGCGCCAATTCTCCTCACCGTACCTCCGGAGCTGACCGCTTCAAGATAAGCCAGTTCCTCAGCATGGGCAGCGATTTGATAGGAAATCGCATAAAGGACCTTCGATCTGTCCTTTGGCTTCATATCCTTCCAGTCAGTTTCATCAAATGCCCTGCGTGCTGCATCGACGGCCCTGTCTACATCAGCTTCATTTCCTTTTGCCACACGTGCCACCAGTTCTCCAGTCGCCGGATTTAAGACTTCAAAGGTTTCCTGGCTGCTCGCTGCCTCCCATTTTCCATTAATGAATAACGGGAACGTTTTTACATCGACATTTACAGTCATTTTGCTTCCTCCTTAACATATAAAAATATTGGTTATAACCCTTATAGGTGATCGTTTTGAAATA
>NZ_JBIQOE010000083.1:0-2100 GCF_047739415.1 Mesobacillus sp.
GCGAGGAGGCTCAGCGCCGGCCCCGCGGAAAGCGAAGCGCCTGGAACGGAAATCAACAGCCCCAATTTCACCACCAATCAAAAAAAGACTGTAAACAAACACGATTTTCATCGAGTTTGTCTACAGTCTGAAAGCTCAGAATATCTCTGAGCTTTCATTCTAGGTAATCACTTGACTGTTAGATAACATTTTGTCAAAAACAGTGGCAGCCATTAACCTGTTAAGTACTTCACCAAAAAATCACCTCTCAAAGTTAATCATTTTATAATAAAAGAAGGCAGAACCTACTAATCCCAAACCTAACAAAATACTTCCGCTTACCAGAAAATTATTGATATAACTTTTGACAATCAGATGATAGTAGGCAGTATCCGCTCCTCCGCGGCTGGCTAACCATGCATCCGCGTTAGATGTTCCAAATTTAACGCTAAATGCGATTAAAATAATTCCCAGTAAAACTAATAAGGCGCTAATAATCACAAAACCCTGCAATTTTCCCTTGTCATTTTATCCCACCCCCTACACAATAATCTAACATAAAATCGGACCTCAAATGGATATCTTTCCAAGATTGATGGTGAAAGCACCTTATCCTATTTAACCTCAACCACAAATCCGTAAAAAGCATCTCCAAGTGAAAAGCCTTCATCCTTTTCATCCATCCACCACACACCATATGAATAATGATAAATCCCTGCCTCACTTGGAGCGGTAAACCTATTATCAGAAACTGATATTTTCTTTTCCTCTTTCTCATGATATTGGTTTAAGTGGATTTCATTTGGTTTTGGGTCATAATCCATTTCAAAATAAATTGTTTCCCCAGCTTTAACGATAATGGGTTCTTTGCCTTCTAAACGCTCGATCGGACCAGCTGTATCGACACATGTACCTTTCCAGCAATAAGTGCCTAAATCCGTTTCGAATTTTTCGTCTCCGATTTTGACAAAAACCTCTGGCGGCTTTCCCCCTGACAATCCATCATTAGAACATCCTGCCAGGGTGACTACCAAAAACATGACGCCCATTAAGAAATACTTCCACATACCAACACCCCTTTTGACAATTAGACGGAAAAATGATGAAAATGTTTCCTAAGTTTTTACATCGATTGAAAGCCTGCATAACCCAAAAGGTGCTTGACGACTATTGCAGTCTCCAGCACTTTATTACTCATTAATTAAATTAAAAAGGCAAGCACTGTACGCGCTTACCTTTTGCCAATGTGAAAAGATTCATTAGGTTAAACTCGGCATCCTTACTAATGACTCTAATCTTCTGTTGACTAAAATCATGAAAAATCTTGCTTTTATCAAGAAAGTAATGATCGCCTTAACCATACTGTGAAGAATATTCACTGAAATCCCCCCACATTGATATTAGTGTTAAACCTAACACTAATCTTAGTTTGTGCCATACGCTTATTTCAATTCCCTTTTTTGATGATGGCTGCCCGATCCTCCATTTGCGGAGGTTCTTCAAACCAGCCGTTCTTGATTTTGATTTCAATGCCTTCCTGCGAATAGAAAAATATATCCTTGGAAACCATGATGGATTTCATTGATAAATCATTTCTTAAGGTGAAAAATGCTCCGGCACCCGCTCCGACAAGCCCAAAGCCATTCAAAATGTAAATACAATGCATCATAAGTTTGTCCGAAAACGGTGGAATGATCGATGTAGTGACCGTGCCTCCTAAAGCAGCTGAAGGCTGGAGATCACTCTCACGAAGAATTTCTTCCATGATTCCAATCTGCTTTTTAGCCAGTTCTTTTCCCTTGAGAAAAAATCTCTTTGCCTCTTTATTCTGGGCACATTGCGCAAAACCAGTGATCAACTGCATGCCGATAATATTTGATTCAAGATTGTGATTCAGGATCCCAATTTCCAAATCGTTCAATACGCGCTTATCTCCAAATAGCTTCATGCCCTTCATATACTTTTTGCTCTCGATGATTTCCGTTGCTTTTGGCATGGTCACCTTTGGCGGCTGTGGGAGAATCCCTTTTTCAAGGAGATAAAATGTTGCTAGTTTATAAATTTTTTGAGTAACAGTCGTAAGTCCCTCATAAATCGTCATCACTCGATTGTCATAAGACA
>NZ_JBIQOE010000084.1:0-20099 GCF_047739415.1 Mesobacillus sp.
CGCTGGAGGGCCGACCGGTGAAGTCGTTCTTTGACTTCATTGGGCGGACCGAAGCGACTCGAGGGGCTAGGCGCTGGAGCTGGATTAAGATAACTTCATGAAGTTATCCACAACTCAATAATTTAATAAATTCCTTAACCAATAAAAAACCTGCTCCGGTATGGAACAGGTCTAATTTCTTACAGTCCTTCTCGACATAAAAATATATAAGATAATTGATATCGAAACGGAAATGGCAGAGGCAATGTAGATGCTGCCATATCCAAGCCAGTGCCCGATTTGGCCAAAAGCCATTGCCCCGACGCCAACGCCTAAGTCGAAAAAGGAGAAGAAGGTTGCATTCGCCATGCCCTTCCGATTCATCGGAGCTTCCTGGACTGCCCATGCCTGCAGTGCCGGCTGGACTGATCCAAAGCCGAATCCATATAACCCCGCAGCGATGAACATAACAAGGCTATTCGGCAGCCATGCCAGCAGGATCATCGCAATCATGATTAAAAATGTTCCTGGCAGGAAAACCGCTCCGTGGCCTTTTTTATCATAGAGCTTACCGGCAAAGGAACGCGACAGCATCAGAGCCATCGCAAAAATGAAAAAGTACCACTGGATTCCCTCAATACCTTTCTGGGTCGAATAGAGGGGCAGGAAGGATGCGATTCCTCCAAAGGTCACCGTGATGAACAATAGTAATAAGGATGGCTGCAAGGCGGATTTCTCATATACATCCCATTTGCGACGCTCGGCTTCACTCTCGCTTTTTTCAACTTTTTTATACGTAATCTTTGATGCTAATAGAAAAGCTGTCAGTCCGAGAAAGGCACTAGCTAAAAACAGCACTTTGAATGTAATGACTTCAGCGAGAGCCAGACCGAGAGTCGGGCCCATCGCAAGCGCAACGTTTCCGGAGAGACCAAAGTAGCCCATCCCTTCCCCTCTACGCCGGGGTGGGATTAAATCTGTAGCAATTGTGCCAGAAGCAGTAGTAGAAAAACCCCAGCCAACTCCCTGCACTACCCTCATTAAAAACAAGAAGGCGATGCTCACTGCAAACCCAAATGAGCCCACGGATATCACGAATATCGCCAGGCCGATCAAGTAAACAAAGCCTCTCCCCCTTGTTTCAAGCATTCGCCCTGCGAAAGGACGGACAAGCAATGCTGAAAAAGTGAAGATTCCTACAACGAATCCAATCAGCTGATCATTTCCACCCAGCTGCTCCACAAACAAGGGAATCGTCGGCAATGTCATTTGAAATCCAAGGAAAATAAAAAAGTTAGCAAGGAAAATGAATAAAAAATCCCTGCTCCAGATTTTCTCAGTGCCCGGGTTTTGTTGAGTTGCTCCTGATTGTTGGTCCATCTTATTTCATCCTTTCTGATTAAACACATTGTTTAGGCACTGTAGCTGCTTCATCCTCTTTATAGGATTCGTGTTCAAAATTCCGTCAATTTGTTGTTGCGTTTTTGTGAACAGTTTCACAAACTAATCATTTTTATTTCGGATTCTGATATATTGTAAGTGTAATCAATAATTACTTATTTTTGAAGGGAAGCGATTTATATGTTCGCTAAATGGTTAAGAGAAAACAATGTTGCTGCTGGCCTGTTGACTGTCATTAGGGTTTGGCTCGGATATAACTGGATGACTGCTGGATGGGGCAAATTGACTGGGGAAGGCTTTGACGCATCCGGTTACCTGAAAAATGCCGTGGCGAATCCTGTTAAAGGTCCAGACGGAAACGCAGTGTATGGCTGGTACGTGAACTTCCTTGAAAGCTTTGCGATCCCGAATATCGAACTTTTCAACTTTATTGTTCCGCTTGGTGAATTCTTAGTTGGCCTTGGATTGATCCTTGGTACTTTGACAACTGCTGCTATGTTCTTCGGACTTGTGATGAACTTCAGCTTTTTCCTTGCCGGAACAGTATCTCACAACCCTACTGACATCTTCTTCGGCTTCATCATCCTGTTCGCAGGCTACAACGCCGGCAAATACGGTCTGGATCGCTGGGTAGTTCCTTTCATTCGTAAAACTGTATTTAAAAGAGAAGCTGAAACTGCGCATAAAGCAGTTTAACTTAAATCATAAGCAGAGAGCCTGGCATATACCTGGCTCTTTTTTTCGTTATTAACTCTGTCTGGTAATTTGACTGGCTCTTCTTTTTGCCGTTATTCTCCCCTGCCTGATATCATGACCGATTCCTTTTTTCCGTTAATCCTCCGCTTGTGTTCCTCCCGCTATTTTCACGTTTATCCTCCATATCTGTTTCCCTCACCTTTTTTACCGTTATCACCTTCGCCAAGTGTTCAAAATCCTGACAATATGTTTTTGCTAATTTGTGAACAAAGACTTCCAGCCCGCATTTTAATTTAAACGATCAATATATTGTAGTGTAATCAAATAATAATTCATCCTTGAAGGGAAGCGATTGATATGTTCGCAAATTGGTTGAGAGAAAATAATGTTGCCGCCGGAATTTTGACTTTTATACGTATATGGCTAGGTTACAACTGGATGGTTGCTGGATGGCGTAAAATGACTGGGGAAGGCTTTGACGCAACTGGATATTTGAAAAATGCCGTCGCCAATCCGGTAAAAGGTCCTGATGGAAACATGGTTTATGGCTGGTATGTCTCTTTTCTGGAAAACTTCGCGCTGCCGAACATTGAGCTGTTCAACTTTATAGTACCGGTCGGTGAATTCCTTGTCGGTTTGGGACTCATCCTTGGATGCCTGACAACTGCTGCCATGTTCTTCGGTTTAGTAATGAACTTCAGCTTCTTCCTTGCCGGAACCGTATCCCACAATCCAACAGATATTTTCTTCGGATTCATGATCCTCTTCGCTGGTTATAACGCAGGCAGATATGGATTGGACCACTGGGTAATACCATATATTCAAAAAACATTCTTCAAAAAGAAAGCAGCCACTAAATGAATTGTCAGCCTCCTGAGATTTGGCAGGAGGCTTTTACTATTCCTTGTCCCAATTGGAAAACTTAGCTATAATTTTACATAGTACGCCCACTAGAAAAGGAGCGATTCCTTTGTTCAATCTCGATGCAATAGAAAACCACCAACTTTTAAATAAAATCAATGAAAATATTTTAATCGCTAATGAAGAATACAATATCGTTTTTATCAATGATTCTGCTAAGAAATTATTGGCGCAAATTGGCCCTTATGTTGGAATCAATAATCCAGGGAAATTTATCGGCAGAAATTTGGGAGAGGTCTATGGCAGCCGTCAACAGAAAATCCTGTCCGGAGGGAAATTCCCTTATTTTGCTAGCATTACCTTGTTCAACAAATTCTTGGCTGAGATTATGGTGGATCGACTAACCAACAATGAAGGCATTGAAAGCGGATTTATCCTTACGTGGAAAGATGTAACCGAATTTGAAGAAACACTGCAGGAAAACAGGAAACAGCTTCAAATTCTTGATATGCCTGTCATCCCGCTGTCAGTTGACACAGCTGTGCTTGTTCCGGTTATGGGAAAATTGACTGAAGATCGACTGGAGCTGCTGGAGGAAAAAATCCTCTCACACAGCGCTCAGCAAGGAAATCAATATGTTATTTTTGATTTTACCGGTGTTTCGGATGAACTGGATGCACCCATCGCGTTCCGTCTGCAGCAGGTCATCAATGCCCTTAAGCTAATGGGGGTGCAATCGATTTATGTAGGAATCCGTCCTGAAATGGCTAAATCAATCGTACTGAATGGTTTGCTTGTAGATGTCCCGACTTTCAATACATTTGTACATGGAATCCGTTATGTGTGGAAAGAAACTGGATTTGAACTTGTGAAAATTGGTGAATGAAGAAAGGCTTGGTCATGGGACCGAGCCTTTTTTTTTATATCGATGGAAGTTCAGAAACTGTTCTGTCATTCACTTCATCACCGGTATTAAGGGTTGATTTGGGTTCAAAAAAGATGACATGCGCTTCTTCCTCCGCAATGGGAAGGTGCTCCACACCTTTAGGTACAATCATGAATTCCCCTTCCTCCAGGTGCACGTCCTTATCCCTGAACTTAAGCAGCAGCTTTCCTTTTATGACGAGAAACATCTCATCCTCATGTTCGTGTTTATGCCAGATGAACTCACCCTTCAGCTTGGCGAACTTTACATGCATATCGTTTATTTCCCCGGCGATTTTCGGACTCCAATAGTCACTAAAAAGCGAGAACTTTTCGCTGATATTTATCTTCTCCATCTTTGCCACTCCCCTATTCTGATGTATTTCCGAAAGGAAAATCTGTATCAATTTCCCAATATTTCGTGACCGTATTCCCATTTGTTAAAATAAACCCTATTTGCACTTTTTCTGTTTTATTTTCAAAGGTCAGGGTCCCATGCGGTAAATGATCGTATCTAAAGCCGTCATTATACATGAAAGTGCGTGGGCTTTCATTAATCTTTGATACGATTTTTGAAATCTCGTCCGTGTCTTCTATAATCTGAATTGTTGTGCCATCCATTCCGTTAATGGTCAATTTGTCAAAATTACCGGACAGTATTTTGTGCTGATAAGCCCATACCGATGTTAAAAGGACGGCAGCCCCTAGAACGATAATCAATGATACAAGCATTTTCCTTTTAGCCATGCATTCCCCCTCCTATAATCATATTACCATTTATTTCATAATTCATTAATACAGTAAAAAGGCCAATCCGGCATTGGATTGGCCTTTCAATCATTTTACAAAACAATAAACTTAAAAATCGTCAAACCGATACCAATCAGGAAGCCGCAGACGGCACCGTTCACCCTGATCCATTGCAAGTCTTTTCCGACGTTGTTTTCCATCATATCAATGAGTGTTTCTGTATCAAGCTTATCAAGATTCTCTCGAACAAGCTTGCCGATCTTAGAATGGTTTCTTTCAATGAGGCCTGCTATTTTGGCGTGGAGCCAGCTTTCGATTGCCGCTACCTTACCCTCATCTTCTTTGATCTCCTGAATGAACCTTTTCACCACTGGAGTAACGGTATCGTCAACAAAACTGTCTGCTTCGATAAAAGCAATGACACGGTCCTTTGACTTTGCCAGTACACCCCTGATTTGTCCGGTTAAATCCATATCCTCGACCATCTTGTTTTTCCATGCCTGGATTTCGGACATTAATGCTTCGCGCTCATTTATGCTGCCAAGTTCTTTGCGTACTTTCTCAAGGATCATATGGCGGTAGCGATTATCTTCCTGCTGCAGGTTTTTCATTCTTTTTAAAATAAACGACTGCAAAATGTTGCCGACTTTTTCTTCAGTGATCATATTGCTGAACGATTGGATCGCAAATTTTAACAGACCATCAGCTTCCGTTGTATCAATCGCCTGTTTCCCCAGTTTCCCAAGAACCATTTTTGCTTCATCATGCGACGCCCATTTCTCCGTCTCTTTCAGTACATAATTGAATGCTGCCGCCTCATATTCCTTCGACAATACATGGCTGGAGGCTTTTTGCAGAATATCCGAAGTATCAGCTGCTAACAGGAAGCCTTTGATTTCTTGTTCAATACTTGGCGCAAATCTTTCCACATCTATTTTTTTTACAACATCCAGGCTGAATGACTGGATGCTCAGCTTAACAGACTCAGAATGCAGCTCCTTCTCAACCGTTTCGAAAATTTTATCCAGAATATGAATCTGCTTGAACTTATCCATGATGCTCTCTTTCGTGAGCCAGTCATTTTCAAGCATATTGATTAACGCTCGCGTTACTTTATCGCGATTTTTCGGCAGAAGTGCGGTGTGAGGAATCGGGATGCCCATCGGATGCCTGAACAGTGCTGTTACAGCAAACCAGTCCGCAAGACCGCCTACAAGACCGGCTTCAAACCCGCCCATCAGCAGTTTGCCGATCAATGAATCCTGGAACGGCATCATAGCAAGGAACCCCGCCCCCATAATCGCCAGCGAAATAGCCGCCAAATGTCTAGATCTCTTATCTCGTTTTTCCATATATCTCCCTCTGTTACTGTTAAATTGATGCCAAATGACATTTTATTACTTATGAAAGGATTACAGTGTCTTTTTAAGTTTCCGTCCCGCCTGGTTGGGCTTATAGATTCATTCTATAGGACCTATTCTAGCTTTGCTGCCTCATTTGGGCTTATAGATTTATTCTATAGGACATTTTCTTGCTTTGTTGCCTCATTTGGGCTTATAGAATTTTTCTATGTGACCTTTTTTGGATTTGCAGCCTCTTTTGGGCTTATAGATTCATTCTATAGGACCTTTTTTAGCTCAGCGGCCTCTTTTGGGCTTATAGAATTTTTCTATGTGCCCTTTTTTGGATTTGCAGGCTCATTTGGACTTATAGATTCATTCTATAGGACCTTTTTTAGCTTAGCGGCCTCTTTTGGGCTTATAGATGTTACCTTTCCACCTAGTTAGTGCAAATCATTCTAAAAAAACAACAAAAGAGCCTTCCTAAAAAGAGTCTCTTTAATATTTTAACCAATTTATAGGGGAGAAAGCTATAAAAAAGGAAAAGTCCCGGGAGCTTGGCTGCCGGGCCTTCATTATTATGACTCTCCTACTTCATCCACTCTGGCTTTCCAAAGCCTTTGAACTTTTCATCGATGATTTTTTCAAACTCATCAGATTCAACGACTTCTTTGATGTCTTTTGCAAATTGGGCATCCTTGTCTTTTGTATTGATGACGACACGGTTGCGGTACTGGTCTGGCATGTTTTCAAGCTGAAGCGCATCAAGCAGGTCCATTTTTGCTGCTAGCGCAAAGTTGCCTGGTACGGCGGAAAGGTCGACGCTTTCTACTGCTCTTGGAAGCTGTGCTGCTTCGATTGGCTTGAACTGCAGGTTCTTGACATTATCTTTTACGTCCTTTTCAGAAACTGTCAGTGGGTCAGCATTCGGATCAAGCTTGATCAAGCCCGCATCTTCAAGAATCAGGAAGGCGCGTGCAGCATTTGTTGGGTCATTTGGAATCGCGATGGCAGAACCCTCTGTGATTTCATCCAGTGAATTGAATTTCTTTGAGTAAATCCCCATTGGCGCGGTTGGCACGACAATGACTTCCGAAAGCTCAAGCTTATGTTCTTTCGCGAAGTTTTCCATATAGACCTTGTGCTGGAAAAGGTTAGCGTCAAGATCATCTTTTGACAAAGCCAGGTTTGGCTGGATGTAATCGCTGAATTCGACTACTTTCACTTCATAGCCTTTTTTCTCAAGAAGTGGCTTGATGGCTTTCGAGACCATATCACTGTATGGACCGGATGTCGCACCGAATGTCACTTGTTTAGCGTCTGCTTTCGCATCGCCGCTGGAAGCTGAGTCGCTGCCGCATGCAGCCAGCAGCCCGATTGAAAATAACAACACTAATGAGAAGAATAAGTTTTTCATTTTAAAAGTACCCCCTATTATTTATCTTTTGTCTACTACTCTTGCAATCCTGTCCCCGCCAAACTGGATTAGCTGGACGAGGCAAATCAGGATAATGACTGTTGTGATCATGATCGTATTGTCGTATCTGTAATAACCGAAGCGGATTGCCAGGTCGCCAACTCCCCCGCCGCCAACAATGCCGGCCATTGCGGAATATGCAACAAGACTGATGATCGTAATCGTAACACCCTGGACGATACCCGGCTTTGCCTCAGGAATCAGGACATCTTTGATGATCATCCAAGGCGTCGCACCAGTTGCAACGGCAGCTTCGATGACACCCTTATCAATTTCTCGGAAGCTTTGCTCTACGATTCTAGCAAAGAACGGAATCGCCGCGACCGATAGCGAAACAGATGCAGCTGTCGGCCCGATGGTTGTACCTGCGATTAGATTCGCCAGTGGCAGCAGGGCGATCAACAAGATAATAAATGGCACCGAGCGAATCATATTGACGATGAAGCCTGCAATATTCTTAAAAATTTGATTTTCAAGAAAAAGTCCCTTATCGGTGACAAAAAGCAGAACCCCAGTAGGCAATCCTACGATAATGGCAACAAGAATGGAGATGCCGACCATATAGATTGTTTCAAAGAATGCTTTGTTCAATTCCGGCAATAGTTCAATCAGGTTATCAAGCAGCATCATCAATCACCTCCAGGTTTTTCGTCCTAGCCGCTATGTAGGCAATCGCCCGATCAATCTCCACTTGTTCCCCTGTGACCTCCATGATGAAAATCCCCAGTGGAATATCCTGAATATATTCGATCTTCCCATGCAGAATATTGCCACGAACCTTAAACGTTTGGAAAACATCTGAAATGACACCCTGTTCAGCAATCTCACCCTGAAAATAGATTTTGATCAACTTACCTTGACGCTCCTCCAGCAATCTTTCCGGCAGTTCGAATTGGAGGATTGAGTTGACGAAGTCCTTTGTGAGCGTTTGTTTCGGATTTGCGAAGACATCGTATACATCACCTTCCTCAATGATTTTTCCATCCTGCATAACAGCCATCCTGTCACAAATGGTCTTGACGACTTCCATCTCGTGTGTGATGAGGACAATGGTGATGCCCAATTCACTATTAATCTTTTTAAGTAAAGATAGGATCGATTTCGTCGTGCTCGGATCCAAAGCGGAAGTAGCTTCGTCACACAAGAGGACAGATGGATTATTCGCCAGTGCCCGTGCAATGCCGACGCGCTGCTTCTGTCCGCCCGACAAATGTGCCGGATAGACATCCTTTTTGTCCGACAGGCCGACCATATCAAGTAGCTCAGTAACTCTATCTTGAATTCTCGCTTTTGGAATTCCGGCCGCTTTCAAGGCAAATGCAATGTTCTCACTGACTGTCTTTGCGCTTACAAGATGGAAATGCTGAAAGATCATTCCGATTTTCAAGCGCGCTTTTCTAAGTTCACTCTTGCTCAAAGAAGTAAGCTCCACACCGTCAATATGGATCTCTCCCGATGTCGGCTTCTCAAGGAGATTCAGGCATCGTATCAAAGAACTTTTTCCCGCCCCGCTATACCCGACAATCCCGTAGATTTCTCCTTTTTTCACGGTTAATGAAACATGGTCAACACCAGTAACACACCCTTTTTTCGTTTCGTATATCTTGACCAGGTTTTTCACTTCAATCAATCTTCGCACCCCCGTTTTTTTAAAATAAAAAAGCCTCTTTCATTCATAGAAAGAGGCATCGTAAACATCTATACGACTTATCTTTCAGAATGAAATCATTCTGTAGGAAGTGGCACCTTTCCCAAAAAGGAGGTTGCCGGACGTCATAGGGCCTAATCCCTCAGTCTCTCTTGATAAGTTTCTTATTAAATTAATTTCGATAATTGAAATATTAAGACTATCTGATTTATTTGTCAATAAAGTTTTTTCAGCGATTTACCTTGACACCGCTTACATGATTGAGAGAGTAAGGAAATATTTTTTTATTTTAAAAAAGAAAAGCCCTTGTTTACGATAAAACAAGGGCACCGTAAACAAGGGATCCTGCGATGACATAGGCAGGGTGGACTTTTAACTTTTCCATCAGGATGAAACTGATTCCGCCAATTAGAATGGTCTGCATCAGGCCGACCCCCTCATAAGAAGAGAAAAAGAAATCATAGGTCATGACTCCTAAAAGTACGGCAATGACAGGGCGGACCACGATTGTCAGCCTTTTGACACGCGGGGAATCTTTGAACTTCATCAAAAGTCCGAGCAAGCTGATCATTAGGATTAAGGATGGTGCCACCGTGGCAAATACTCCAACTATAGCACCTAAAATTCCGCCTTCTGCATATCCAATATAGCCTGCCATCTTGGTTGCAATCGGCCCTGGCAGTGCGTTGCCCATCGCCAGCACTTCACTGAATTCGTTGACTGACATCCATTCATAACGGTCAACAACTTCATTTTCGATTAACGGAATGGAGGCAGGTCCACCGCCATACCCTAAAATCCCCGGAATGAAGAAGGCCAAAAATATATGGAAATAGATCATTGCTGCTCCCCTCCTCTTTGTTTATTTTCAGCTGGAGCAGGGTCTTTTTTCAGCAAGGCACTCAGCAGCAATACAAAAATTAAAATAGCGGGATGCAGATTCAAGAACTGAAGAAGTACCAGGCTGCCAATAAGCGCCACAGCTGTCCAGGCCCATCCAAGCTTGGATTTCCCTGATTTCTTGATGAAGTCCCATGTCAGGACAGCAAGCATGACAGCAACAACTGGAACAACAGCCTCGGCCATTCCGTTTACCCATGGCTCATCTTTGTATGAGTTCAGTCCGGTCAGCAGCAGGATCATCAGGATGATCGCCGGAATCATCGTCGCTGCTAGAGCATTGATCATACCCAGGTATCCTCCTACACGATAGCCAATGTAGCCCGCCATTTTTGTGGCAATTGGTCCTGGCAGTGCATTTCCCAAGGCAAGGACATCCCCGAACTCATCAGAATCCATCCATTTATATTTTTCTACCACTTCCTTATGTACAAGCGGAATCGATGACGGGCCGCCGCCATAACCGAGGATTCCGACGCGAAAAAACGCTAAGAATAAATCACTTTGTTTCAAAACTTCACCTTCTCTTCTGTTATTAGTGCCTAAAGCAGTCTCTTTCTATAAATCTTATTACTTTTATTTTATTATAGACTCATATATTCAATACTGCATGTCAAATTCAAGTTAATTTGCCGTGGATGGCCTCATTTATCGTAATAATCGCCATGTAAATGGTTTAGCTTCCCTTCGCGAGGCAATATATTGGCGAATTTTTAATTTTTTCGACCACATTTTGAATTAATTCGACCACATTTGGGATTATTTCGACCACATTCGGGACTTTTCCGACCACATTTCCACATATTTCGACCAAGTCACCATTCTGCAGTTAACCACCGATTGCAAATAAAAAAAGTACCATAGCCCTAAGGCTATGATACTCATGAAATTATCTATCAAATTTAAAAATCGAAACAGAATCATTCAACTCATTTGTCAGCTTTCTCAAGTCAGTAACCTTTTTCGATAGGTTGCCGAATGCCGATAATTGTTCAGTAGTTGAAGCGGAGATTTCCTCGCTTCCTGCAGCTGTCTCTTCGACGACTGCACTGATGGATTCGACATTATGAAGTACCCTGGCTCCCAATTCTTTTGAAGCTTCCATACCCTTGACAAGCTGAGCGACCTTTTCCGAAATGCCGCTTACCTTGGATTCGATATTCCCAAATGCACTCATTGTTACATTCATTGACTCCATCTGCTCATCCGCGATGGCACCGCCTTTGTTCACTGCTTCTCCTATTTCATCGAGACCGTTTTTCAGTAGATTGACCATATCAAAAATTTGTGTTGTGGCAGTATTTGATTCTTCCGCCAGCTTTCTGACCTCTGCGGCGACTACCGCGAAACCTTTTCCAGCCTCGCCTGCCCTTGCAGCTTCGATAGCCGCGTTTAAAGCAAGCAAATTCGTTTGAGCAGCGATTGCCGAAACAGATGCAGCCATGTCTTCAATTTTTGCTGCATAGCCTACAAAATGGTCGGTTGCCGACTGGATGGACTTTGAAGCCTTTTTGTTTTCCGTAATCAAGGCTTTTTGTCCTTCGATTGCCTTTCTTCCTTCGCCAATTGCTTCCACAGCTTCCCTGCTGTAAGAAGAGGATTCCTGGGTGTGGTCCAGGTTAAGCATGATCTCTTTATCCATATCGTCTATCAGCTCGACTGATTGCTGTAAATCTTCTGAAACGGTTTGTGCTCCTGCAGAAAGCTCATCCGTTGATACAGCCACTTGATTGGAGATCTCCGTCAGCGCGATATTTTCCTGCTCAATTTCCGCTGCGAAATCCTCTACTTCCCTGCTCGCCATATTCACCTTTTGCAGCAAGGATGTCAATTGTGCCGC
Organism: Mesobacillus sp.; assembly: GCF_047739415.1. GTDB lineage: Bacteria > Bacillota > Bacilli > Bacillales > Cytobacillaceae > Mesobacillus. Next base: position 11,817 of record NZ_JBIQOE010000084.1, read on the forward strand.
CATCAGGTCAAACGACTCATTTAGTGTGCCTAACTCGTCTTTGTGTTTATAAGGAACTTTTTCGATCATCAGGTTCCCTTTGGCGATTTCCTGAGCATTAATAGCAATCTGCTTCAATGGCTTGGTGATCGAACTAGTCAGCCTGATCCCGATTCCCCCGGCAACTGCCACAAGCAGAATGCTGCCTATAATCGCCGCCAATATAATGAATTGAATTTGATTTTTCAAGTCCTTCTGAAGAAAATCGTAATATTCATTGACCTGTATATTCAGCAGGTGAAGGTCATTCAGGACACCTTCACTCCGCAGTGACTGGCGCTTCACTTCCGCACTGTTTTTTTCATCTAGCGCTTTTTTGGCTTCACCCTCCAGGGCAGTAAACTTTTCAAAAGCCTTGGCCAAAACTGTTTTGCTATCTTCCTGCTGAATCAAGCCTTTTGCCTTTGTGAAAATTTGAGAGGTCTTCTCCATTTTCGTCAGAGCATCCTGCCTGTTCCCTTCGGTTGGGTTGAATGAGAAATTGCTAAGCGATTGCTTCGTCGCAGATGTCTCAGACTGAAGATTCTGCACTGTCAGCAGTACCTGTACGTAATCTTGGTTGGATGCCTGGACCATCAGCATTCTGTAGATAATGAATGAGATCATCACAATCGATAACCCAATGGCGAGTAATAAGTTAAGCAGTAATTTCTTTTTTATTGTCATGTTAGCTCCCCCAGTTGCAACTTGTTAATCTAGCTTTATTGAAAGCTCATTTCTTGATAGTTTAGCTTCCAGGTCTTCTATGCTTTTTTCCTGTTCTGGAGTCAGCTTGATCACCCTGATTGGTGCAAGCCCGACTCCTTTTTCGTTTATGCCTAATTCGATTTGCTTTGCTTTAAGCTTATTTTCCCCCTGGAATTCCTTGACTGTTTCATAAAGCGCGACATCGACATTTTTCAGCATCGAGGTAATGATGGCTTTTTCAGCAAAAAAGTATTGATCACTATCCACACCAATAGCAAACTTTTTCCTGGATTGAGCTTCCTTCAATACACCGACACCTGTAAAACCCGCTGCAGCATAAAGAACATCCGCACCTTCATCAATCATTCCTGAAGCAATCTTTCCTCCAAGCTCTGCATTGCCAAAATCATTCGCGTATGCAACTTTAACCTCTGCTTCCGGATTCACAGCCTTTACTCCCTGCTCAAACCCAGCTTTAAACTTGTGAATCAGTGACACATCGGCTCCGCCAACAAATCCGACGATATTTGATTTTGAAGCCATTGCGGCTACGGCACCAGCAAGGAAACTTCCTTGTTCTTCTTTAAAAGTAATGGATGTGATATTATCCAATTGTGATACTGAATCAACCAGGATAAATTGCTGTTCCGGATATTTTTTTGCTACCTTCTCTAGATCCTCAAGGACCATGAAACCCAAGCCAATCACGATATCATTTCCATCTTCGACAAGCTCAGTGAACCCTTTTTCATAGGTGCCTACAGACTGAAGCTCTCTGTAATCAAAAAGAATATCAAGCTCGTTTCTCGCTTTCACCAGTCCAGCAAAAGCCGCATCACTGAAAGATTGGTCTCCAAGTCCGACGTCAGACAACATAATGCCGATTTTAACCCTTTCTTTCGCCTTCAGCTCCGAGTTTGCACACCCAGCAAGGGTGCCTATCAGTAAAAATAAGATTACAAGCATATTCATAATTCGTTTCATCTAGATGTCCTGCTCCCTTTTAAAAATTTATATGTATTTCATCGACCATAGCTATTTTTTGTTTACGGTTATGGAGAAAGTCTATCTTTTGTTAATTTTCTAACTACTAAAGGATAGAAAAAGCAGGCTGTGCAATACAGCCTGCTTCGATTTTCATTATTTAATTTTAGTAAACCTGTTCAAGTCACCATTTTCGCCAAGGACAATCAGAATATCTTCTGCTCTTAGTGTTTTCTCTGGATCAGGAGAGATGTCGACCTTGTTGGCAGTTTTCACGCCGATTACTGTGATATTGTATTTGGCACGCAGATTGATTTCAATCAAGTTTTTTCCAGCCATGCTCAAAGGAAGCTTGATTTCCTCAATACTGTAATCATCCGATAGCTCGATAAAGTTCAATACATTGGGTGATGCCATCAGCTGGTGGGCGACTCTCTCCCCCATATCCCTTTCCGGGAAAATGACTTTGTCCGCGCCAACCTTGAACAATACTTGTGCATGGTGTTTGTTAAGGGCTTTGGCAACGACATTTGAAACTCCCATTTCTTTCAAAATCAGAACGGTGAGAATACTAGCCTGAATATCATCCCCTATTGCTACAATAACAGTATCAAAGTTCCTGATCCCTACTGCCTTCAATGTCTGTTCGTCAGTTGAGTCCCCAATTACCGCATGGGTAACATATTCTTTGTAGTCTTCGATATGCTGTTCACTCTTATCGATTGCAAGAACTTCATTTCCTTCATGATACAGAGTGGTCGCTACACTGGACCCGAAACGTCCCATTCCAATTACTGCGTACTGCTTTGCCATAATAACATCCTCCTACCCAATCATCACTTTTCCAGCTGGATATCGATAATGATCCTCTTTTCTTTTTTTCGTAACTGCGAAAGCCAGTGTCAGCGGACCAACCCGGCCTGCGAACATTGTAATCGTTATTACTATTTTTCCGTATGATGACAGCTCAGGGGTCAAGCCCATTGAAAGCCCAACTGTTGAAAAAGCTGAGACCGTCTCAAAGAATATCATCAAAAACTCTTTTCCTGGTTCGGTAACAGTCAACACCATTGTAACCAATCCTATTAAAAAAAGTGAAATCAATGTAACCGTCAACGACTTGGAGATAATGCTCAGATCCATTCTTCTGCCAAAGAATGTGACATCCTCTCTGCCGCGAATTTGTGACCTGACTGCACTAACCAGGACTGCAAAGGTGGTTGTCTTGATTCCTCCGCCCGTAGAGCCTGGCGAAGCGCCAATGAACATCAGGAAGATGATCAAAATCAAGGTTGTCTGCTTCAAGTCCGGGATATTTAATGTATTGGATCCTGCTGTCCTCGGTGTGACAGCCTGATAAAGTGCCCCGAACATTTTACCAGTCATTGTCATTGGCTTCAAGGTGTATGGATTGTTATATTCCAGGATAAAAATCAGGAGAGCACCTCCAAACACCAAAAAAGCCGATATTGCTAAAACGATTTTTGAATGCAGGGAAAGTCTCCTTGTCCTGCGATAGTCAAATAGCTCATTCATGACAATGAACCCAATCCCGCCCAAACTGATAAGTGTGATCATGGTGAGATTGACGATCGGGTCTTCAGAAAATGCCGTAAGCCCATTGAATCCACCCATCAAATCGAATCCAGCATTATTAAAGTTAGAAACGGCATGAAAAAAACCAAAATAAATCGCTTTTCCGGCAGCCATTTCCTGTGAAAACCTCAGAGATAGAATAATTCCGCCAGTGATTTCGACTACCGCTGTAAAAAGGAATATTCGTTTGACAAGCCTGACAATCCCTTCTACAGTTGCGTTATTCAATGATTCCTGGATAATCAGCCTTTCTTTCAATGAAATTCTTTTTCCTAAAATAAATGCAAGCAAAGTGGCGAAACTCATGAAACCCAATCCGCCGACCTGAATCATCGACAGGATGACCATTTCTCCAAAACGTGTAAAAGTATCACCTGTGTCAACGACGACAAGACCTGTTACACAAGTTGCTGATGTTGCCGTAAACAACGCATCCAAAATGGGAAGTCCTCTTCCATCCACTGTGGAAGCTGGCAGTGAGAGCAACAATGTCCCTAAAAGAATAATGGCTCCAAATCCAAAAACAAGCACTTTCGGGGGATCCATCCTGAAAACCAATTTCCTGCGCATGATCCTTCCTTCTTTCCTTAGTATGAGGAATTATGCGTCTAATATTTCTTTGCAGGGACTTTGTTCAAACTGAAATTTTAAAATAGTCGACATATCTAAAATGCAGCAAAACAAAAAAGCCCCCAGAGGCTAAAAGATAGCAGCCTTGTGGACTTTTGTACATACTTGTCACACAAGCTTCATCTTCCTCTTCTGCAACGCTTACGGAGTTAGCTGTCGGATTAGGGCTCAGAATAGCCCCGCCTGTCATTCAGGCCTCACCCCAAGTGGATTGCATCCACAAAGATGGTTCCCCCGCTCCTATCGGATTCAGCGATTTAGAAATATGAAACTCATTTAATTTTTGTTCAGAAATCTGAAACTGTTGTAATCATACTCCTGCGACATTCTATTGTAAACATGTAAAGGAAGCCAAAAATGACTCTTTTTATTCAATTTCATCCGATAATGATGGCAAATCATAGTATTTCTTACTGAATCGCCGTTTTTCTTTGTTTTTTACTTTTTAATTAATGCGCGATTCCAACTCCAGACGACGCGGTTTATAGTGATTCATTTAAAGGTAAATAATAGGGTTGATAGACTTGTTTCTGAGAATAGATTTTTTGGGGAGGTTTGCGTGGATGAAAGCCATGATAATATTGAATCCATCGTCAGGAAAAGAAAAAGCGACTGACTATGCTGAAAAAACAGAGGAAACCTTACGGGAGAAATACGATGATATAGATATTCGAAGAACCGAGAAAGAAGGCGATGCTGCTGCATTTGCTAGCGAAGCCTGCATTGCTTTATACGATGCGGTCATTGCCATGGGCGGTGACGGTACAATCAACGAGGCCATAAATGGACTGGCTGAACAAGCCCATAGACCTGCTCTCGGCATCATCCCACTCGGTACGGTCAATGATTTTGCCAGGGCACTAAATATTCCCCTGGATCCCTATGAAGCTATTTCGATTCTGGATGGGCAAAACCTCCAGCCAGTGGATATTGGTAAAATCAATGAGCATTATTTCGCCAATGTTATAGCAGTAGGAGCGATTGCAGAAGCTTCTTACAGTGTAAGCCCTGAACTAAAAACAAGACTTGGTTCACTGGCCTATTTTATGGAGGGAGCAAAATCTTTCCTAAATGGAGAGGCAATAAATATAAGTGTCGAGCACGATAACGGTAAATGGGAAGGCCAAACTTTCCTGCTGCTTGCTGCGCTGACGAATTCTGTTGGCGGGTTTGAAGCCCTCGCCCCAGAAGCAACCGTGAATGACGGAAAGTTCCATACGTTTATTATCAAGAAAATGTCCGTACCGAAAATTGCATCACTGATCCCTTCACTTCTGAAGGGTGAATTGGAGGAAAGTGAAGAAGTAGAATATATACGGACCTCTGTCCTTAATGTTACTTCCGACAAACCGCATGTGGTGAACATTGATGGGGAGGAAGGTGAACCATTGCCATTCAAGGCGAATGTTCTGCAGAGTCATTTGGATGTTTTTGTTCCTGAAAACGTTTAATGGCTAATAGGACACTCGCTTCGTTCACCAGTGTTGGATTAACTTTTAGTTATCGTCTTTTATCATAATATAAAAAACCTGAGCAGGAATGAACCTGCTCAGGTTTTTTCAGCGTTTTTTATTTTACACTGGAATTGAAGTTGTAGAAGAACTTAGCTGTGATTGATCCATCTTTGTTTTCTTTGATATCCGTAACATGGATTCCAGAGTCAGCAGGTGTATCGCTAAGTCCTTTCCAGAAGTAGTACGAACCAGTATGAACGTTGCCGCTTACTGGAGTGATTTTGCTGCCAGTCTTGAAGAAGTCAGCAGCATCACCGCGGTTAAGGTTTCTTTCAAGGTCATAATTGCCATCTGCCTGAAGAACAGACAAACCATAGTGTGTTACCACGTCGCCATTGCTTGCAGTCTGTGACTGGTTGAACTGGAAGCGCTTGTTCATCCAGTTTTCAACGTTGTTTGGACGGAAGCCAGCAGTCTGGTAAAGATTGATGATGTTTTCGTCTACATGCCATGCAACTAAGCCATGAGCATCTTCACCTTGGCGAACCATACCTTTATTAAAACCATCCTGCTGCATATTTTCGAACAGGAAATATTCAGTTCCGTTTGATCCTGGAACTTCCATTTTGACGATTCCGTTTTCAGCAGTTGCCTTGTTTGCAGCTGGCAAAGTGATCGTTTTCACTCCACTTTCTGGTGTTACTTCGATCGGATTTGCCCATCCTAAGAAAATCTTAGAAAACGGATCGAATTGTGTTGGAGAGTTTCCACCGTACTCAGGCTTATTAGGGTAGCGCATCCAAGAACCGCCTGCCATCATTGAATAGTTACCTACACCTTCAGATGAGTAAACAGTGTCATAGAAATCAGGAAGTCCAAGTGCATGTCCAAACTCGTGCGCATAAACGCCAGTCTGTACTGGGAATGGACCAGTTTTTGCTTCTTCTTTATAAGTGTTTGTTGCTGTATCAAAACCAGCTACGTTACCGCCGATACCCGGCTGGATATTATAGTTATTTACAATTACTCCATCGTATGTCATATCTTCCTTGATTGTATCTTCAATCCACTGGCCTTCATCTACACCTTCATATTGAGGAGTCGGTGTGCCAGTTTCATAGTATTTTCCATAGTATAGTGCGCTAAGGATATTCCATTTATGAGACCAGAATTGGCCCGGGTCACGGCTGTATTCTGCTCCAGTTCCTTCATGGACGACGAATACGTTTGGAACTTCTCCATCCACAGCATATTGGGAGAAATCGACCTGCTCATCAGCCGCTTTCAAAAGGTCACGTACGAATTCCCCAGTATGCGCATCACCGTTAACGTTACCATTCACATATGTGCCATTTTCTGCATACTTGCCTTCCTGGTCAAGATAATACGAGGCACCCTTCGGCATCTCTACCCATACAAATTCAGTATTTTCTTTTCGTACTAAATTAACTTTTCCGTAACTTGATTCTTTATAAGCATTTTGCATTGTTCGATCTTTAGGGACATCTGGACCATCGTATTTTTTAAACTGCTCCAGTTCATATGGATTATATTCCGTACCAAAAATAAGATCCTCATAATACTCCGGCGGAACTTGTCCTGGCATGTCACCAACCGGCTCATCTCCGTCAGGATATTTGGCCAGTAATACGAGTACAGGAACATCACCTGTTGCCTCTTTATAATCTACATTATTGTCACCAGGCTGCTGGAATTTAGCTCCATTTTGTGCAACCTTTTCAGCAGGGTCGACCTTGGAAATATCAATCCCTAATTCCTTTGCTCTATCTACTAACTCTGGCGCAGCACCAACATAGTTCGCAAGGCTTAATTCATATTTACTCTGTGGTTTTACAGCGGAATCAGTCGGGCTGACTCCCGCAAACACTGCGCTCCCTGCCAAAGCAAGAGAAAGCGCTGAAGTTGAAAGGACTTTAAACACAGTATCCACTCCCTATTAGAATATTTCTATTTCCTAAATAATATAAAATATTCAGTATATTCTAAATAGGGATAAAGTATGGTTTGATAGTTTTTTTCGTGAGTCGAAATGCTTAACTTTTGCATTTTATACATAAAAATTAACTATATTACCATAATAAACCATATAATATTTTAATAATAATTAACATGTTAGGAAGTTCGGACAACTTTTTATGTTTTTCCATCAAACCTGCCTGAAGTTGGTTCATGTTCTGACAACTTTCCCGCTTTTCCAATCAAACCTGTCTGAAGTTGGTTCACGTTCTGACAACTTTTCCTGCTTTTCCATCATACCTGTCTTAAGTTGCTTTAACTTCTGACAGCTCTTCCTCTTTTTCCTCCAAACCTTTCTCAAGTTGGAGCATCTTTTGACAATTTTTCCTGCTTTTCCATCAAACCTGTCCGAAGTTGCTTTGACTTCTGACAGCTCTTCCTCTTTTTCCTACAAACCTGTCTCAAGTTGGAGCATCTTCTGACAACTTTTCATCCTTTTTCATCAAACCTGTCTGAAGTTGGATTATGTTCTGACAGCTTTTCTCGCTTTTCCTCCAAACCTGTCTGAAGTTGGATCATGTTCTGACAACTTTTCATCCTTTTCCTCCAAACCTGTCTGAAGTTGGAGCATGTTCAGACAACTTTTCATCCTTTTCCTCCAAAGCTGTCTGAAGCTGGATCATCTTCTGACAACTTTTAACTTTTATCCTTAAAACCTGTCATAATAACTTTGCTTTCTTGACAGCTTTAGGGCTCTGCACTTCAAACCTGTCTTTAGGGCTCTTGCTCTGCACTTCCAATCTGTCATAATAACCTCGCTTTCTTGACAGCTTTGCGGCTCTGCACTTCCAACCTGTCATAATAACCTCGCTTTCTTGACAGCTTTGCGGCTCCGCGCTTAAAACCTGGCATAATA
>NZ_JBIQOE010000085.1:0-2809 GCF_047739415.1 Mesobacillus sp.
CACCATTGCAGCACCGTGATCTCGATAAGTCGGGAACATCCAGTCATCACTTTGTAGCGCAAGAGCTGTTCCAACCTGGGAAGCCTCCTGGCCTTCAAATGGCGCGTATGTGCCGATTCGTCCTTGCCGCTGGAGACTGATAGATTTCCTGTCCAGCGTCCGGATCCTCACCATTTCTGAATAAAACTTCTTCACTCTCTCTTCGGTCACCAAATTCTTATATTCCTCAGACACAATGTTTCCGTTTTGGTCCATCACTTGAAAAATCGGAAAATCCTTTTCCATCGGCTCACCCTTTTTTAAAAGTCTATGATTCTATTACATCCTCACTGCCCATTTTGGACGCTTCATATGAGAGAAGAAGCTGTTTCGTCTTGTTCTGGCTTCAATGCGGTTTTCGCAAAATTTATTAGCGGCTTCAACAGTCGTGATTCCCTCCCGCTCTGCCTGCTTATAAATATTTAACAGAGAATTATAGATAGCCTTCGTCTTCTTCAGAACTCGTTCCTTATTTGGTGAATACAGCTCATCCGCCACCTGGATCAACCCGCCAGCATTGACGATGTAATCAGGCGCGTAAAGGATACCCTTCTCCTGAAGAATGTGACCATGACGTTCTTCCTTTAGCTGATTGTTCGCAGAGCCAACGACTGCTTTTACCTGAAGCTGTGGAATTGTGTCATCATTGATGATTCCGCCCATAGCGCACGGTATGAAAATATCAGCAGGCTGGGAATAAATTTCGTCACTGTTAACGACTTTGATTCCTGCTCCCATTTCTTCCGCTTTCTTAACGATCTGGTCGATTGCTTTTTGATTAATGTCCGTAACATACAGGTCTGCGCCATTATCAAGAAGATACTCTGCTACCTTGTAGCCTACCTTTCCCAGCCCCTGGATCGCATAGGATTTTCCGGACAAATCATCCGTATCCCAAAGAGCTTTGCTTGTTGCCTGCAATCCAAAGATGACACCTTGAGCCGTTGGTACGGATGAATCACCGCTTCCTCCATATACTTCATCTACACCAACGATGCAATTTGTTTCTTTTAATGCATGGACAAAATCTTCTGGATCTGTGCCCATGTCGGTTCCTGTATAGAAACGTCCCTGGATCGACTCAACAAACTGGCCAAATGCCCTGAACAATTCAGGACTCTTATCTGTTGTAGGATCGCCAATGATAACTGCCTTTCCTCCACCGAAATCCACATCAGCCGCAGCGCATTTATAGGTCATGCCTTTTGAAAGTCGCAGTACGTCTTCTAATGCATCGTCAACTGATTTATAAGGATACATACGGCAACCGCCCAATGCTGGCCCTAACCTTGTACTATGAATCGCGATAATCGCCTTTAATCCAGTTGCTTCATCATTACAAAATACAACCTGCTCGTGCTCACGAATTTGTTCAAACATATCCATTGTTCTTTCCCCCTTTATTCCGTTAAACCATGTTAGCGCTTACATTTTTGCGCAAAAATTTTTAGCTGCCTGTAAGTAATTCATTTATCTTTTCTATAGGAAGGACCACTTGCTTTACTTCCCCCACTCCTATAAGGCGACCCTTACTTTCTGCCCGTACATTGGTAAGAATGGTATTGGCTTGAAGGCCTGTGACGGTTGCGGTTACGGTAACCTCGGCCCCTTCAATACATGGAGCTATGTGTTTAACTGTTACCGCGCCGCCCATACCTTCTTCATGATCCTCTAAAAAGGGAACTATAATTTGCCGCGATACCCACTCCATGTGATACACCATCGATACAGTGGAGTATACTGGATGAACGACTTTTCCCTCAAAGCGGGCAAACATTTCTGGTGTAACAATGACATCGATGGAGGCCGTTCGCCCTGCTATCAAACCATCTCGCATCATATCCCACCTTTCCAAGTTGCAAATATGTATAACGTTTATTTAACGTTATCATAACATTTCGTTAAATAAATGGTCAATAAATTGTAAGAAATTTTGGTATTTTCTTAAAAGTAATTTTGATATAATATTGATTTTTTAGGCTGTGTTAAAATAGCCTGTTGGTTTCCGTTCCAGGCGCTTCGTTTTCCACTGGAAGAATTATGCACCCTAAAATGGAACGGTTTATCAAAATAGCTGGTCGGTTTCTTCGCATCTAATAATAAACACCCTTATTCAATATAAATCAGCTAGCAGGAGTCAAGAACTTCTATTATTTAAATATTTCTCTGGTGTTAAACTTTTGAAGGCACGGCAAATAACCCTCCATATATCGTTTGGAAGGTTTTCATTAGTTGTTCTTCTTGTTCATGCAACTTTAATTCAACAAGAAACAAGAAATGGCAATTACCTTTGTTCAGCAAGCGCCATCCGTTTGAATTTATTTATAATTACATAATTTGAATATAAAATTATTTTATTTTTGAAATATATAAATAGGGTGTTCACTTTTTTCTTCAAAACCTAGTGCTTTCGCTAGCTTATAAGAAGGAACGTTTTGTTTGTCGCATGCCCAATCAGTAAATTTGTTATTTTTTAAACCGTAAGAAATATAATGATACGCTAATAACTTTCCCAATCCATACCCACGAAAGGATTCATCAGTCATGATATCGAGATCAATTTTATTAAAAGAACTCGCTGGTGAAGTTGCTTCACAAATTATTTTGTTATCATGATCAAACAGACGGAACCCAAAAGCGTTTGATAAGAATGTATCTGTATCGTGCCAATGCATTTCATAAAAGCGTGGTGGAAATAAATCGCTTTCATTAATGTTTTTTTCATTTATTTTTTCAAGTATTAAATTAGCTGGAATTGTAGGAATTATAG
>NZ_JBIQOE010000086.1:0-6230 GCF_047739415.1 Mesobacillus sp.
ACGATATCATCAAGGAAAGTGTGGCACTTGCCTGTTGCTTCTTTATCATTAAGCCTATCCAGAATTCCTGGTTTCGCTTTATCGATGTATCCATAATTGGTAAAACCGATCGACCCATATATATTCACGATTGAGAATGCGAGGATTTCATCGACGCCGTATAAGCTTTCGTCTGTTTCAATAATGGATTGGAGTGGTTCGCCAAGCTTCTTTTGTTCAGCGAGGATATCCAGTTGGATTCCAGTCAGTATCGCATTCTGAACCTCACGCTTGGATAGAACTCGTTCAACGTTTTCGATACAATCCTCCATCTGCAGGTTTGGATGGTACTTTTCCTGCAAGAAATAGACGAGATCGGCGATATCTTCTATTTCAACTCCGCGTTCATGGAGCCACTTCCGGGCAGTTTCCTCTGTCATATGGATGGCGCGTTTCTTCTCTAACATCTGCATCACCTTTCTATTTTTAACTGGAATTGTCCAGCTCCAGCGCCTAGCCCCTCGAGACGTTTGTCTAGCTACGGCTCCTAACTCCTCGAGTCGCTTCAGTCCTGCCAATGAAGTCAAAGAGCGACTTCTCTGTCAGGCCCTCCAGCGCTTGTCGGAGTTGGGCAGTCGCCTTCGCATTTCGAATTCGGTCCGCCCAATGAAGTCAAAGAGCGACTTCACCGGTCGGCCCTCCGTCGCACACGATGTGCTAGACCCGCCAGCCACAGGACGTGGCGTATTTCGGCGGGCAACGATGTCGGGGCTTACCAAGACGCTTGCGCTTTTATATCAGCATACTCATACTCATTATCCTATTTAACCTAAAATATTCCGCTTAATCTGTTTTAGTGAAAGAATTCATTCCTTTAAATCATTTCCCTAATGAAGCCGCTTATTCATTGTAATGTTCATTCAAGTTTTACAATCCAATACATATATTTGTAAAAGAGTGGCTTGGAAATGAGGTGCTAATATGTTTCAAAAGATGTTAAAAGAAGTATATGGGATTTCTGCGGATTCAGAAGTATCTCTTGGAAGATATCATGGATATAAGCATAATGAAGGGCTTTATTTGATTATGGACGCTAATGGTGTAAAAGAGCAAGAGATTAGCGAGCTGGCGAGGATTGCTGACCACATGCAAAAAGTTGGGGACCGGAATGTCTCGAGGCTGATAGCGGATAGGGAAGGAAAACAAATTTGTGAATGGGAGGGGAGGAAATACTGTGTGTTGATGAACCGCGCAGCTCCTATGCCTGAAAAAATTAGAACAGGCAGGAAGCTGGCCAAATTCCACGCAAGGGGCAGGCAAATCCCTTTCAAAGTTGAAAGCATGAACAGGGTGGGACAATGGAAACAGCTCTGGGAAAAGCGGCTTGACCAGATGGAAAAGGTATGGAGTGGAAAGCTTTACACAGAACCTGAGAACGATTTTGAAAGGATGTTCATGGAGTCTTTTCCGTATTACATGGGATTATCCGAAAATGCGATCCAATATCTCGCTGATACCGAGATTGATGATAAGCCGACAAGGATTGACCATGGAACTGTCTGCCATGAGCGCTTTACAAATACTGTTTGGAGAGGAACATATTTTGTCAAAAATCCTTTCGAATGGGTATTCGATCACGGTAGCCGAGACCTCGCTGAATGGGTTAGGGATCGTTATTTTGCCAACATCCAGACGAGCCAGCCGGAAATCAAGAACTTCCTGGCAGAATATCAATCACTGACCGTGCTTTCGCCTTTTTCTTGGAGGCTGCTTTACGCGAGATTGCTGTTCCCGCTCCACTATTATGAGACAGTTGAAAATTACTATATAACACAATCAGAACAGACGAAGCGTCAGCTTGAAGACCGCTTGCGGAAGTATCTGAATCAAAGCAGTGATCATGAGCGGTTCTTGAGCCATTTTTATCATCTTAGCGAAGCACCGGTAAAAGCAGCGAAACTTCCGGCAGTCGATTGGTTATTACGATAGTCGAAGCTTTTTTGCTAAGGAAAGTGTGCTGATGTGGTAGAATAAAATTATTCTATTATATTAAACGCTTTCAAAAGGAGTTAGACTATGAAACCGTATGTTTATATCACCAGGAAATTGCCTGAAGAAACAATTAAGGATCTCACCGAACTTTTTGATGTGAAAATGTGGGATCATGAAGATATCCCAGCACCAAGGGAAGTTATTTTAAAAGAAGCCCAAAAAGCCAGCGCTTTAATCACAATGCTCTCTGACAAAGTTGACGAGGAAGTGCTGTCAGGTGAAAGCCTCAAAGTGGTCGCGAATTTGGCAGTCGGCTTTGACAATATTGACCTAGAAGCAGCAACAAAGCGTGGAATGATCGTTACGAATACACCGGATGTGCTGACTGAGACAACAGCAGACCTTACCTTTTCTTTGTTGATGGCGTCCGCAAGACGTATTGTCGAAGCAGCGGAATATATAAAGGCTGGCAAGTGGGGAGGCTGGAGTCCGTACCTGCTTGCTGGGCATGATGTGTATGGTAAGACAATCGGGATTGTGGGCATGGGTAAAATCGGTGAAGCGGTCGCGCGCAGGTCTAAAGGCTTCGGCATGGAGATTCTTTACCATAACCGCTCACGTAAACATGATGCTGAAAAAGAATTGGGCGCGGTCTACAGCTCTTTCGAGAATCTTGTAGCGAAATCTGATTTTGTAGTGTCACTAGCACCTTTAACACCGGAAACAAGAAATCTTTTTACAGCTGATGTCTTTGCGAAAATGAAAAAAAGCGCGATTTTCATCAATGCCGGCCGCGGCCCGGTGGTGGACGAGCAGGCATTATACGATGCGCTTAAAAATGGTGAGATTGCTGCAGCAGGACTTGACGTCTTTGAAAAAGAGCCAATTTCCGCTGACCATCCGCTGTTGGAACTTCCAAATGTAACTGCGATCCCGCACATTGGCAGCGCAAGCACTGAGACGAGGACAACCATGATCAAGCTGTGCGGCGCAAATGTTAAAGCTGTCCTGACAGGTGACAGCCCAATGACAATCGTCAACAAAGAAGTGCTCCAATAATTCCTCAATCCTTCCCATCTGAAATGGGAAGGATTTTTTATTAAATTTCCACATCCATTTATGTAATCACAATTTTCATAATTTTTTACCCTTACAGCACCATAGGATTAAGCGTTTACACAGGAAATGCAGCCTAAATATTCCTTGTAAAAGCTGTTTCTGGTCTTTATAATGTCTACTATACAAAAACAAATGTACATTTGAAACAGACATGAAGAGAGGGGAAAAGAAAATGCAGGCAATCTCGGTTGGACTTCTAGGTTTGGGAACAGTAGGGTCAGGGGTGGTTAGGATCATTGAGAACCACCAGGATAAATTGATGCACCAGGTTGGATGCCCGATTAAAGTGAAGAAAATCCTTGTTCAGGATGTAGAAAAAGAAAGGTCGGTTAAAGTGGACCCATCTCTCCTGACGGTGAATCCAGCTGATATTATGGAAGACCCGGAGATTGAAGTGGTAATCGAGGTAATGGGAGGGATTGAAGACACTCGTGAACACTTGCTCCAGGCATTAAGGAGCAAAAAGAATATTGTGACGGCAAACAAGGATTTGATGGCCGTCCACGGTTCAGAACTTTTAACAGCTGCCAATGAAAATGGCTGCGACCTCTTTTTTGAAGCGAGCGTTGCCGGAGGAATTCCGATTTTGCGCAGTCTGGTGGATGGTCTTGCGTCTGATAGAATCACAAAGATGATGGGGATTGTGAATGGCACAACAAACTACATTTTAACGAAGATGAGCCAGGAGGGACTGGCATATGATAGCGTGTTAAAGAAAGCGCAGCAGCTCGGTTACGCAGAGGCAAACCCTGCATCTGATGTAGAAGGACTGGATGCGGCTCGGAAAATGGCAATCATGGCTTCTTTAGGGTTTTCGATGAAGATTGATCTTGATGATGTCAAATTCAAAGGAATAACTTCTGTTACTGAAGAAGACCTGCAATATGGAAAACAGCTCGGGTATACGATGAAACTGCTCGGCATGGCCGTTCGTGAGGGTGATAAAGTCGAGGTGTGCGTTGAGCCGGCATTGCTGCCATCAACTCATCCGCTTGCGTCTGTCAATAATGAGTACAATGCGGTGTACGTGTATGGTGAAGCTGTCGGGGAGACAATGTTTTACGGTCCTGGTGCCGGAAGCTTGCCAACCGCAACAGCAGTGGTCTCAGACCTGGTTGGCGTCGTCAAGAACATGCGCCTCGGAGTAAATGGAAGTTCTTTTGTCACTCCGCAGTATGAGAAACAGCTTAAGGATGATGGAGAAGTGAATTCAAAACATTTCCTGCGTTTTCACGTCCATGACGAAGTCGGTGTATTCTCGAAGATCACCTCTCTTTTCGCAAACCACAACGTCAGTTTTGAAAAAATCCTCCAGATGCCTTTAAAGGAAAAGGAGCTTGCGGAAATCGTGGTCGTGACCCATCAGGCTTCCCTGAAAGATTACCAGAATGTTTTAATGGAGCTGCGCGACTTAAAGTTTGTGAAGGATGTCAAAAGCTCATACAGGGTCGAAGGAAGTGTCGGAGCATGAAATGGCGGGGGCTGTTAAGTGAATACCGTGAATACTTGCCAGTCAATGCCGAGACACCATTGCTCACCCTCCATGAGGGAAATACCCCGCTGATCAGGCTTGACCAGCTGTCAGAGGAGTGGGGAGTCGATTTATATGTAAAAGTAGAAGGAGTAAATCCTACCGGCTCTTTTAAAGACAGAGGGATGGTCATGGCAGTCGCCAAAGCTAAGGAGGCGGGCAGTGACACTGTGATCTGCGCCTCAACAGGCAATACTTCCGCCTCCGCGGCTGCTTATGCAGCAAGGGCAGGATTAAGATGCATCGTCGTCATACCTGATGGAAAAATCGCGATGGGAAAACTAGCGCAGGCTGTGATGTATGGCGCAAGCATCGTTTCGATTGAAGGCAACTTTGATGAAGCATTAAAAATGGTCAGGGCAATCAGTGAAACAGAACCAGTGACCCTCGTTAATTCAGTCAATCCTTACCGACTTGAAGGACAAAAAACCGCTGCGTTTGAGATTTGTGACCAGCTAGGCGGTGCCCCTGACATCCTTGCAATCCCGGTAGGAAATGCCGGAAACATCAGCGCTTATTGGAAGGGGTTTAAGGAATACAATGTCAGGAAGAGTACGGGCTTGCCACGGATGTTCGGATTCGAGGCTGAAGGAGCTGCGGCGATTGTAAGGGGGCAGCCGATTGAACAGCCGGAAACAATCGCAACGGCAATCCGCATTGGCAACCCGGCAAGCTGGAAACTGGCCGTCGCAGCCCGAGACGAATCTGAAGGAAAAATCGATTTTGTCACAGATGACGAAATTTTACAAGCCTACAGCAAGCTGGCTAGCACAGAGGGGATTTTCGCTGAGCCAGGATCCTGCGCATCGCTTGCGGGGATCCATAAACTTTTACAACGTGGAGAAATTCCTCGAGGATCCCGGATTGTTGCCGTGCTGACCGGAAATGGATTGAAAGATCCTTCAACCGCGATTGACATCAGCTCGATTTCACCAGTGCTGCTTCCAAATGACGAGAGTATCGTGAGCGACTATATCAGGGGAGTTGTCCGGCAATGAAGGGGGTCGAGGAACCATTAGCTGCTGGGAAAGCGAGGGGGCAAGTCCTTTCGGTAAAAGTTCCGGCCAGCTCAGCGAACCTGGGTCCCGGTTTTGACTCCCTCGGCGTCGCTTTGAATCTCTACATGGAAGTTCAAGCTGAACGAAGCGACAAATGGAAAGTTACGCCTTTATCTCATTCATTAACAGGCTTTCCTGGTGATGAAAATAATTTCATTTGCCAGATTGCGATGAAAACAGCTGAAATGTACAAGCAAGAAATGCCTACGCTCCATGTCTCTGTGAAAAGCGAGATCCCGCTTGCGAGAGGACTTGGTTCCAGCGCAGCAGCAATCGTCGCGGGAGTCGAACTGGCAAATGGTTTTTGTGGTTTACAACTAAACCGAAATGAGAAGCTAGCGGTCGCTTCCCGGTTTGAGGGCCATCCTGATAATGCAGGGGCGAGCCTGTTCGGCGGTGTCGTAGTTGGGAGTCAAATAGGAGATGAGGTCGATTTAACCGTCCTTGACCAAATTCAGTTTGACCCGATTCTCGTAATACCTAACCAGGAGTTGCTGACAGAAACGTCCCGTGATGTCCTCCCGAGAGCGGTCGATTTTCAGCGAAGTGTC
>NZ_JBIQOE010000087.1:0-9327 GCF_047739415.1 Mesobacillus sp.
AGTTTCTGCGGATTTTTGGCTCACTTCGTGAAGCTTACGCTTCACTGGCTTTTCAGCTTAGGCTGAAAAGCTGCCGAGTGGAAATAAAACGCTGCGAGCAAATGAATTTGCTCGGTCGTTTCCTTCCCACTCGGCATGAGCCAAAAATCAAATTGGGTTTGACAATAATCTACTGGGTTCGTTGTATTTCTTTCCACTTCTAAAGTGTTGCTAACACTTTCTATTTGTTATAAGATTGTAATGAGAATAAAATGAGAATAGAGTTAAAGACGGCAAGAGTCGGCTTAAAATCTTTTCTATATTGACGGAGGTAATATTATGGCAGGATCTGTATTATCAATTAAGGACCTTCAAGTTGAGATTGAAGGCAAGCAGATATTAAAAGGTGTGGACATTGAAGTTAAGGGTGGAGAAATCCATGCGATCATGGGACCGAATGGTACTGGTAAATCCACTTTGTCTTCTTCTATCATGGGACACCCTAAGTATGAAGTAACAAATGGAACAATTACGCTTGATGGCGAAGATGTTCTTGAAATGGAAGTTGATGAAAGAGCACGTGCTGGTTTGTTCCTTGCTATGCAATATCCAAGCGAAATCAGCGGTGTAACGAATGCTGACTTCTTGCGTTCTGCACTGAACAGCCGTCTTGGCGAAGGAAACGAAATTTCTCTTATGAAGTTCATCCGCAAGATGGATAAGCAAATGGAATTCCTTGAAATGGACCTTGATATGGCACAGCGTTACTTAAACGAAGGTTTCTCCGGCGGTGAGAAGAAGCGTAACGAGATCCTTCAATTGATGATGCTTGAACCAAAAATCGCAATTCTTGACGAAATTGATTCAGGACTTGATATCGACGCATTGAAGGTTGTTTCTAAAGGAATCAATCAAATGCGCGGCGAAGATTTCGGCTGCTTGATTATCACTCACTACCAGCGCCTTCTTGACTACATCACTCCTGACTATGTTCACGTTATGATGCAGGGCCGCATTGTTAAGTCTGGTGGACCAGAACTTGCACAGCGCTTAGAAGCAGAAGGATACGACTGGATTAAGAAAGAACTAGGCATCGAAGACGAAACAGTTGGGCAAGAAGCTTAAGCGTTGGGGGGATTTATAATGACTACGGAAACGAAATGGGCTTTTGACCAGGAGTACATTACTTCCTTCTCAAAAGAAATGAACGAACCGGAATGGCTGACAGAGCTTCGTGTACAATCTCTTGCAAAAGCAGAAGACCTCTCTATGCCAAGACCGGATAAGACGAAGATTGATAAATGGAATTTCACACAATTCGAAAAACTGCTCGTTAAAAGCGATGCTTTTTCATCCATCGACGAGCTTCCTGAAGATGTAAAAGCGCTTGTGGACCTTGAAGCAAAGGATAGCAGCCTATATGTTCAGCGCAATAACAAGCCTGCATATCTTCAACTTTCAAAGGAAATGCAGGAGCAAGGCGTTATTTTTACAGATATTTTCACAGCGGCTCGCGAATACAGTGATTTGCTAAAGAAATATTTCATGACAGCTGTTAAAAGTGATGAGCACCGTTTAACTGCACTTCACGCAGCATTCATGAACGGCGGAGCATTCCTTTATGTTCCTAAAAATGTTCAAGTCAAAAACCCAATCCAGGCGATCTTCCTGCATGATGATGCGGAAGCGAACCTGTTCAACCACGTGGTTGTAGCAGCAGAAGATAACAGTTCTGTAACTTATGTTGAGAACTACATCTCTACTACTGGCAAAGTGAACGGATTGGTGAACATTGTAACAGAAGCAATCGCTGGCCAAAATGCGAAAATCCAGTATGGTGCAGTTGATACTCTGGCTGAAGGTCTTACAACTTATGTAAACCGTCGCGGTCATGCTGGAAGAGATGCTCGTATCGAGTGGGCTCTTGGAATGATGAACGATGGCAACACAATTTCAGAAAACACTACGAACCTTGTTGGTGACGGTTCATACGGCGACACGAAGACAGTTGTTGTCGGTCGCGGAGAACAGACTCAGAACTTCACAACAAGCATCATTCATTTCGGCAAGAATTCAGAAGGCTATATCCTGAAGCACGGTGTTGTCAAGGATAGCGCTACTTCTATTTTTAACGGTATTGGAAAAATCGAGCACGGTGCATCTAAGTCGAATGCAGAACAGGAATCACGCGTTTTGATGCTTAGCGAAAAAGCTCGTGGGGACGCTAACCCAATCCTTCTAATCGATGAAGATGATGTAACAGCAGGCCACGCGGCTTCTGTTGGACGCGTTGATCCATTGCAGCTTTACTACTTGATGAGCCGCGGTATTCCGAAGCACGAGGCAGAGCGCCTTGTCATCCACGGATTCCTTGCTCCAGTTGTAAATGAGCTTCCGATCGAGGGAGTTAAAAAGCAGTTGGTAGAGGTAATCGAAAGGAAAGTTAAATAATGAACGCCCGCGAAATTCGTGAACTATTTCCGATTTTAAATCAGGAAGTCAATGGCAGCCCGCTTGTCTATCTGGACAGTGCGGCGACATCACAAAAGCCTGTGCAGGTTATCGAAGCACTGGACAAATATTATCGCGAATACAATTCCAACGTACACCGCGGTGTCCATACTCTTGGAACAAGAGCCACTGATGGTTACGAAGGATCAAGGGAAAAAGTCCGAAAGTTCATTAACGCAAAATCAATTGAAGAAATCATTTTCACCCGCGGTACCACTACTGCGATCAACACGGTAGCTGCAAGTTATGGCCGTGAAAACCTAAAAGAGGGCGATGAAATTGTCATCTCCTACATGGAGCATCACAGCAACATCATCCCATGGCAGCAGGTAGCAAAACAAACGGGTGCAACATTGAAATATATCGACTTGCAGGAAGATGGCACGATCTCACTTGATACTGTAAGAGAAGTGGTTACGGAGAATACGAAAATCGTTTCCATCATGCAGGTTTCCAACGTACTCGGTGTCATGAACCCGATCAAGGAGATTGCTGAGATTGCTCACCAGAATGGTGCGATCATGGTTGTCGATGGCGCTCAGAGCGCTCCGCATATGAAAATCGATGTTCAGAACCTAAATTGCGATTTTCTCGCTTTTTCCGGACATAAGATGTGCGGGCCGACTGGTATCGGCGTATTATATGGCAAGAAGGCACTTCTTGAAAAAATGGAGCCAGTTGAGTTTGGCGGTGAAATGATTGATTTCGTAGGTCTGTACGAGTCAACATGGAAAGAGCTGCCGTGGAAATTCGAAGGTGGAACACCGATTATCGCTGGTGCGATTGGTCTTGGTGCCGCAATCGACTTCCTGAATGATATTGGTCTCGATAATATTGAGAAGCACGAACACGCTCTTGCGGCTTACGCGATGGATAAAATGTCTGAAATCGAAGGCATGACCATCTATGGCCCGAAGGAAGCCGGCAAGCGTGCTGGACTCGTAACATTCAATATTGATGACGTACATCCTCATGATGTAGCGACAGTACTTGATGCTGAAGGAATCGCCGTTCGCGCGGGACACCATTGTGCGCAGCCGCTGATGAAGTGGCTGAAGGCGTCCGCGACAGCACGTGCAAGCTTCTACCTGTATAATACGGAAGAAGATATTGACAAGCTGGTAGCAGGCCTTGTCAAAACAAAGGAGTATTTCAGCGATGTCTTTTAATAATTTAGATAACCTTTATCGGCAAGTTATTATGGATCACTATAAGAACCCTCGCAATAAAGGTGTTTTGGAAGAAGGCAGCCTGACTGTTAATATGAACAACCCGACATGCGGCGACCGCATCCAGCTTACGATGAAAGTCGAAGACGGAAAGGTTGCGGACGCGAAATTTGAAGGGGAAGGCTGCTCGATTTCTATGTCCTCTGCTTCAATGATGACGCAGGCGGTCAAAGGAAGACCCATCGAGGAAGCTTTAAAGCTTTCAACGGTTTTTTCTGACATCATGCAGGGAAAAGATTATGAAGAGGATGATCTTGACCTCGGGGATATCGAAGCACTTCAAGGTGTAGCGAAATTCCCTGCAAGGATCAAATGTGCTACTCTTGCATGGAAGGCAATGGAGAAAGGCCTGAAAGAAGAGGAAGACAGCCAATAAGTTTTTTCCGAAAGAGCTGCGGGGGATTGGCCTGCAGCGAACAACTACAAAGCAGGAAACCTTGGTTTCAATGCTTTAAGAAGGAGGAATTCGACGATGGCTAAAAAAATGCCAGAGATCGGTGATTATAAATACGGATTTTCCGATAAAGACGTTTCCATCTTCCGGTCTAAGCGCGGTCTGACGCGTGAAATCGTTGAAGAAATTTCAAAAATGAAGGAAGAGCCGCAATGGATGCTGGACTTCCGTTTAAAATCATTGGAGCACTTCTACAATATGCCAATGCCTCAATGGGGCGGAGACATGGCTTCATTAAACTTTGATGAAATCACTTACTATGTAAAACCTTCTGAGCGCTCTGAAAAATCATGGGATGAAGTTCCTGATGAAATCAAGGCGACATTCGATAAGCTTGGGATTCCTGAAGCAGAGCAAAAATACCTTGCGGGTGTTTCTGCGCAGTACGAATCAGAGGTTGTATACCACAACATGAAGGAAGAGCTTGAAGAGCTAGGAATCGTCTTCAAAGACACAGATTCAGCTCTGAAAGAAAACGAAGACATTTTCCGTGAACATTTCGGAAAAGTCATTCCTCCAACAGACAACAAATTTTCAGCATTAAACTCTGCGGTTTGGTCTGGCGGATCTTTCATCTATGTTCCAAAGGGAATCAAAGTAGATACTCCGCTTCAGGCGTATTTCCGTATTAACTCTGAAAACATGGGACAGTTCGAGCGAACTCTGATCATCGTTGATGAAGGCGCACACGTACACTATGTAGAGGGCTGTACAGCTCCAGTTTACACAACAAACTCACTTCACAGTGCAGTTGTTGAAATCATCATCAAAAAAGACGCATATTGCCGTTATACAACGATCCAGAACTGGGCAAACAACGTCTTCAACCTTGTAACAAAGCGTGCGGTTTGTGAAGCGAACGCGACAATGGAATGGATCGATGGCAACATCGGTTCTAAGCTGACAATGAAGTACCCAGCAGTCATCCTCAAGGGTGAAGGCGCACGCGGTATGACATTATCAATCGCGATTGCTGGTAAAGGCCAGCACCAGGATGCAGGTGCGAAAATGATCCACCTTGCTCCAAACACATCATCAACAATCGTATCAAAATCAATCTCAAAGCAAGGCGGAAAAGTAACATACCGCGGTATCGTCCACTTCGGACGCAAAGCTGACGGCGCCCGCTCAAACATTGAGTGCGATACGTTGATCATGGATAACAAGTCTACTTCAGACACAATTCCATACAACGAAATCCTGAACGACAACATTTCTCTTGAGCACGAAGCGAAGGTTTCCAAAGTATCAGAGGAGCAGCTGTTCTATCTGATGAGCCGCGGAGTTTCCGAAGAAGAAGCAACAGAAATGATCGTAATGGGCTTCATCGAGCCATTTACAAAAGAATTGCCAATGGAATACGCAGTCGAAATGAACCGCCTGATCAAGTTTGAAATGGAAGGTTCAATCGGTTAATAAAGAAAGTTACGGGAATCCACCTGCCCCGGCAGGTGGATTTTTTGCATGGTTCAAGCATATGTATTTTACACAGATGAAGTTGTTTTCCAGTCATATGGAAGATTGTGCAAATATGGGATTGTTTTGCGCAATTAAAGGATTTCATTAAGAGATTCCGGCGTTTTCGATGCAATTAAGGAGTTTGAGTGTGCGAATTTGCCATGGTAGTGTGCAATTCCGGATTTACAGTTTGACATTTTTATGTAAAAAGTAGTGATTATCTAGAATTTCGTAGTGATTCGGTCCATTTTCGTAGTGATTATCATCAAAAGTGTAGTGATTTCTGGCAAAAACGTAGTGATTCATTTCAAAAGTGTAGTGATTCCTGGCAAAAAAGTAGTGATTCATTTTAAAAAAGTAGTGATTAGCAATTACCCTAGCTAATAAATATGTGTTTTTCCTCTTCTATAAGGGGGAATTAAGGTTAAACGATGTCATAGTTCTTATTCAGAAGGTAATTATGCTATCATGAAGGTAAAATGGAGGTGCACAGATGATTATTGTTGGCTTAACGGGCTGGGGAGACCATGATAGTTTATATGAGGGCAAGGTTTCACCGCGTGATAAACTGAAGGAGTATTCCAGCCACTTTCCCGCAGTCGAGGTTGATGCCTCTTTTTACGCTGTGCAGCCTGTGAGGAATGCCGCGAAATGGGTAGATGACACACCTGACAATTTTCAATTCATCGTTAAAGCGTACCAGGGAATGACCGGGCATCAGCGCGGTGAAATTCCTTTTGCTGATAAAAATGAGATGTTCACTGCTTACAAAGAGTCGTTGAAGCCCTACCTCGAAGCGAATAAACACGCCATGACGCTTTTTCAATTTCCGCCGTGGTTTGACCTTCGCAAGGAAAATGTCGACTATTTGCGCTGGTGTCGCGAGCAGATGGGTGATGTTGATTGTGCCCTCGAGTTCCGGAACCAATCCTGGTTTGAAGGTGAAATGCGCGAGAAGACACTGGATTTTATGAGAGAGGAAAAGTGGATCCACAGCATCTGCGATGAACCGCAGGCAGGTGAAGGCTCGATTTCAACGGTTCTTCAATCTACATCGAAAGATAAAGTGCTTGTACGCTTTCACGGCCGCAATGTCCATGGCTGGAACAAGAAAGGAAAAGGGCAGGACTGGCGTGCAGTCCGCTATTTATATCGCTATAATCAAGCGGAATTAACAGAATGGGCAGAAAACCTGAAAAAGTTAAACGAAAGCACATCCCAGGTTTTCGCATTGTTCAACAACAATTCCGGCGGAGATGCTGCTGATAATGCCAAACAAATGGTGGAGCTATTGGATATAGAATACGAGGGGTTAAACCCGAGGCAGCTGGATTTGTTTTAAGACTTTGGACCCTCCTGACAACATGCAGGGGGGCACTTCATTTTAAAAAGAGGATGGATGGTTAGATGGAAGAGGTTATTCATATTTACCATACGAACGATTTGCATAGCCATTTGGAGCACTGGCCAAGCATCCATAAGCTTGTGACTGATCGAAGGCGCTGGCACGAGGAAGCGGGCGACGAGGTGCTGGTGTTCGATATCGGCGACCATATGGACCGTTGGCACCCTCTATCTGATGCGACAAGGGGAAAGGCGAATTGCCGTCTTTTGAATGAAGCAGGCTATGATGCGGCAACCATAGGAAATAACGAAGGCATCACTCTTCCTTTCGAAGACCTGGATTCGATGTATCATGAAAAAAACTTCGAGATGCTGGTAGCGAATCTTTACAAGCAGGATGGGAGCAGGCCGGAGTGGACTAAGCCCTATCATGTATACATAAGCAAAAGCGGGACTAAAATCGGTGTCATTGGCATCACAGTGAATTTTGGGCGGTTTTATGAACAGCTGGGTTGGAAACTGACCGACCCGATCGAAGAGCTGAAGAATTGGGTCGATCAGTTAAAAGTTGAAACGGACGTTATTATCCTTCTATCACACCTAGGAATCCATGACGATGAAATGATTGCCGGGATGTTCCCGGAAATTGACGTCATTCTCGGAGGCCATACCCACCATATTTTACACGAGGGCAAAGAAGTTGGAGAAAGCCTGCTGGCGGGAGCCGGGAAGTTTGGGTACTACACCGGCCATGTGACTTTGAAGCTGGATAAGAATAAAAAGCAAATCTTACATAAGAAAGCCCTTCTCTATGATATGAACGAAGCAGATCAGGCTCAAGATGAGCGGGAAAAGGCAGAAGGATATTTCATCGAAGGCAAAACCCTGATGGCAGAAAGTGTTGCATTTCTTCCAGAGGCTTTAAAGGCAGATCCACTGCAGCATTCTGAGCTTTCCAGGATACTCACTCAGGCATTAAGGGAATGGTGTAACGCCGACTGCGCCTTCATGAATGCAGGTATGATCCTTAAGGGCTTGGAACGAGGAGAAGTCACGAAATTCGACCTGCTCGAAATCTGTCCACACCCAATCAATCCTTGTACGATCAGGATGTCAGGAGGAGAGTTAAAAGAAGTGCTCCTTCAGACTAGGGATGAAAAATGGCCCCATCTGCAGATAAAGGGGCTTGGCTTTCGCGGCACGGTCATGGGGGTCATGGAGTATGATGGAATCGAGTTTCAGCAAAAAGGGAACGTCACCCAGGTCCTCATCAATGGCAAGCTGATCGAGGCCAAGAAACACTATATACTTGCGATTCCTGATATGTTCACGTTCGGACGCTTTTTCCCTGAAATTCAGCGGGCTGAGGAAAAACGATATTGGCTTCCCGAGTTCCTTCGCAATTTGCTTGAGTGGAAGCTTGAGTCTTATTAAAATATTCCCGCGTGCTTTAGCGGGCTGTTATCGAATTAAATGAGCTGAAATTTTCAACCAACTGTCAGCAATATTTGATCAAAATATCACGCTTTCCTCCTCTCCTTCATAGAGTGTTATTGGGATTGAAGGAGGGAGTTGTGACCATGATCGACATGTCACCTATTGAAATAGAAGGCAGGACGTTTTTATGCATTTCTGTAAAACTGCCGAAGACAAACCTGCTTGTTGTTACAGGCGATAAAGGATACATTATGTGCGGAGCTCTGGATGTCGCACTTCTCAATGAAAAACTTAAGGGCAGGAAGGTTATTGCCGGCAGGGCGGTTGGCGTAAAAACAATCGAGGAATTGCTCGAAGCCCCGCTGGAGTCCGTCACTTACGAAGCGGAGAACCTTGGTGCAACAAAAGGCATGATCGGCAAAGAAGCATTGCTGCTCATGAATTAAAAAGACAGCCTGCATGGCTGTCTTTTTGCGTTATCATGTGAACTTATTGTGGCAATTGTTAAGATTCACTGGAGCGATCCGATATATTAGTTGAACTGCTTTTTTCCCAACTCAAATAAAGAAAAGGTATAACCACTGTTCTAAATATGTGATAGAATATAAGAAAATATTGTCGTTTTATGTAAAATTTTCTTGCTGTTTAAGAAATTATAAAAATTATTTAATTCTGGATAACTATATCTAGTATTCTTAATCCAGCTCCAGCGCCTAGCCCCTCGAGTTGCTTGTCTAGCTGCGGCTCCTAACTCCTCGAGACGCTTCGGTCCTGCCAATGAAGTCAAAGAACGACTTCACCGGTCGGCCCTCCGAGGCACACGAAGTGCTAGACCCGCCAGCCACAGGACGTGGCGTTATAAGGCGGGCAGCGCTTGTCGGAGCTGAACGAGGCGCTTGCACTTTTTGTTCTTCC
>NZ_JBIQOE010000088.1:0-2174 GCF_047739415.1 Mesobacillus sp.
CAGAACCGATACGGGCAGAGCGTTTATACCAGTTGGGAGTCATAAATTATCTTGTCCCTGTGGAAAAGTTACAGGAAGAAACACTGAAGCTTGCCGGTCAGCTGGCAAATGGGCCGACCAGAGCATATGGAATGATCAAGAAGCTGGTTGACCATTCAATGACAGCAACTCTGGAAGAAATTCTTGAGCAGGAACGGATCACCCAGACGATGATGGTATCTACTGAAGATCATCAAGAAGGTATTGCAGCCTTCAAAGAAAAAAGAAAACCAAAATTTACAGGCAACTAAGGAGGCAAAGTCATGAAAGCAATTCAACTGAAAGAATATGGCGGTCCGGAGGTTCTCCAATTAGTGGAGATGGAGCGCCCAGTACCTAAAGGTCATCAAGTTTTAATTGAAATCCATGCTATCGGTGTCAATTATGCCGACACAGCAAGAAGAGAAGGACAGTATGTGGTTCCAACTAAACTGCCTTTTATCCCTGGAGCGGAGATTGCGGGGATAGTTGTCGAAACAGGAGAATCCGTAACAAATGTCCAGGCAGGTGACCGCGTTGTTACCTTGATCGAATCTGAAGGTTACGCTGAGTTTGCCCTGGCTGATAGCCGCGGGCTGATTCCTTTGCAGGATGATATGGAATTTGAGCAGGCGGTCGCACTACCGCTTCAGGGTCTGAGTGCTTATCATATCCTGAAAACAATGGGACGCCTGGAAGCAGGAGAAACTGTCCTAGTCCATGCAGCAGCCGGAGGAGTCGGAACATTGGCTGTCCAGCTTGCCAAGCTATCAGGCGCAAGCAAAGTAATAGCGACTGCTAGCACAGAGGATAAACTGGCATTGGCTGCTGATATGGGAGCTGATGTCTTGATCAATTATACCGAACAAGGTTGGGAGGAAAAGGTGCTTGAGGCGACCAGCGGCAAAGGGGTCGATGTCGCCCTCGAAATGGCAGGCGGCGAGATTTTTAATAAAACCCTCAAATGTCTTGCCACATTTGGGCGTCTCGTAATCTATGGAGTTGCCAGCGGCGAGCAGAGTCGCTTTTATCCGTCTTCCTTGATGGCGAGAAACCAGTCTGTCATAGGCTTTTTCCTTCCTCAAATCATGAGGAAACCAGCATTGATTCAATCAAGTATGGCTGAAATGCTTGGTTATTTATCAAAGGGACAATTAAAGCTGACAATCGGAGGAGTATTCTCTCTCGAGCAAGCAGCTGAAGTCCATCGTCTTTTACAATCACGGCAGACGAAAGGAAAGCTGATTCTTAAACCTTAAAAAAGGGGTGTGCTGAATGGGAATGATTAATACGGTGACTGGTCCTATTAAAGCAGAGCAATTGGGAAAGACGCTGATTCATGAGCACTTTATCTTTGGATATCCCGGTTTCCAGGGAGATGTAACATTGGGTGCTTTTAATGAAGAATCAGCCCTGGAAGAGGCAATTAATATTGCCAGGTTCATGCAGAGTTTCGGTGTAAAGACCGTCGTGGATCCGACGCCAAATGAATGTGGAAGAAACCCGGAGTTTTTAAAGAAAATCTCTGAAGCTACTGGTCTCCAGATTATTTGTGCTACCGGTTACTATTACGAAGGCGAAGGAGCAACCCCTTATTTCAAGTTCAGGCAGGCATTGGGTACAGCGGAGGAAGAAATCTATCAAATGTTCAAAAAAGAGCTTACAGAAGGGATCGCAAATTCCGGAATCAGACCTGGTGTGATCAAGCTCGCATCAAGCAAGGATGAAATCACTGAGTATGAAAAGATGTTTTTCCGTGCGGGCGCCCGAGTACAACAGGAAACAGGGGCAGTCATCCTCACCCATACCCAGGAGGGGACAATGGGACCAGAGCAGGTCAGGTTACTGATTGAGAATGGTGCAGATCCAGGGAAAATTATCATCGGCCACATGTGCGGAAATACCGACCCTGAATATCATAAACAGGTATTGGACCAAGGAGTCAGGATTGGTCTAGATCGTTTCGGCATCCAGGGGATGGTTGGTGCACCGTTTGACCATGAACGGGTACAGATGCTGCTTGCTTTACTTAATGAAGGCTATGAAGATCAAATATTACTAGCACATGACACCGTGAATATCTGGCTAGGCCGACCTCCGGTTATGCCGGAACAAGCTGCGAAAATCATGGAGAACTGGCAGCCAGGCCATATTTT
>NZ_JBIQOE010000089.1:0-24482 GCF_047739415.1 Mesobacillus sp.
ACCCATGCAGCAATGAAGTCTCTCACAAACTTCTCTTTGTTATCGTCTTGCGCATACACTTCGGCAATCGCACGCAGCTGTGAGTTAGAACCGAAAACGAGGTCGACTCTGGTAGCTGTACGGACAACGTTACCTGTCTTACGGTCACGGCCTTCATATACAACACCGTCTACTGGCTTCCATTCCACTCCCATATCGAGCAAGTTCGCGAAGAAATCATTTGTCAGCGTACCGACGCGATCAGTGAATACCCCGTGTTTTGTGCCGCCATGGTTCGTACCGAGGACACGCATCCCGCCAATCAGTGCCGTCATTTCCGGTGCACTAAGGTTTAATAGCTGCGCCTTGTCCAGCAAAAGCTCTTCCGGACTCACACCATACTGTTTCTTCTGATAGTTGCGGAATCCATCGGAATATGGCTCCAGCACCGCAAAGCCTTCAACATCTGTTTGCTCTTCCGTTGCATCCCCACGTCCAGGAGCAAAAGGAACGGTTACATCAAAATCTGCATTTCTCGCGGCTTTCTCAACTGCAGCGCTTCCACCAAGGACAATTAGGTCAGCAAGACTAACTTCCTTATCCAGATGACTTTGAATGTCCTCCAGTACATTGAGCACCTTAGACAGCTGCTCCGGCTGATTCACTTCCCAATCCTTTTGCGGTGCCAGACGGATGCGGGCACCATTCGCTCCTCCACGGAAGTCCGAGCCACGGAAGGTACTTGCTGAAGCCCAGGCAGTTGTAACTAACTCGCCGATGGTAAGCCCGGATTCCAGGATCATAACTTTGATCTTTTCTACTTCTTCATCCGTCAATTCATAATCAACCGCTGGAACAGGGTCCTGCCAGACAAAATCATCTTCCGGAACTTCCGGACCGATATACCTTGATTTAGGGCCCATATCACGATGCAATAATTTGAACCATGCGCGTGCAAATGCATCCGCAAATTCTTCTGGATTCTGATGGAATCGGCGCGAGATTTTTTCGTATTCCGGATCATGTCGCAATGCAATATCGGTCGTGAGCATCATGGTTGGAACTTTTACAGAAGGGTCTTCCGCATCCGGTGCAAGATCCTTCTCAGCAGGATCTACAGCCAGCCATTGATAGGCACCTGCGGGACTCTTCGTCAGCCACCATTCGTATCCAAATAATAAATCAAAGTAACCATTATCCCACTGTGTCGGATTTGCCGTCCAGGCTCCTTCCAGGCCGCTCGTAATCGTATCACGTCCCTTGCCGCTGCCATACGCATTTTTCCAGCCTAGGCCCATTTCTTCGATAGGAGCAGCTTCGGGTTCTGAACCAACTTTAGCTGCGTCCCCTGCACCGTGGGCTTTTCCAAAAGTATGGCCGCCGGCGATCAGGGCTACTGTTTCTTCATCATTCATGCCCATCCTCGCAAAAGTTTCGCGAATGTCATGAGCCGCTGCAAGTGGATCCGGCTTGCCATTCGGGCCTTCCGGATTCACATAAATAAGACCCATTTGTACCGCAGCAAGCGGATTCTCCAGCTCGCGATCGCCTGTGTAACGTTTATCGCCAAGCCATTCAGATTCAACACCCCAGTAAGTGTCTTCTTCCGGATGCCAAATATCCGGACGCCCTGCGCCAAATCCTACCGTCTTGCCACCCATCGACTCAATGGCCACATTGCCCGCCAGCAACATCAAGTCAGCCCAGGAAATCTTGTTGCCATACTTTTGCTTAAGCGGCCATAGCAGTCTGCGCGCTTTATCAAGGTTTCCGTTGTCAGGCCAGCTGTTAAGCGGTGCGAAACGCTGCGAACCAGTTCCGCCGCCGCCACGGCCATCACCAATACGATAGGTGCCTGCTGAGTGCCAGGCCATCCGGATGAACAATGGCCCATAATGTCCATAGTCAGCCGGCCACCAGTCCTGACTTGTTGTCATAAGATCATGCAAGTCCTGCTTTAGAGCGTCATAGTCCAGCTTTTTAAATTCTTCATTATAATTAAAATCTTCTCCCATAGGGTTGGATTTTCGATCATGCTGATGGAGAATATTCAATTGTAACTGGTTTGGCCACCAGTCTCTATTCGACGTCCCACTACTTTTATGACTAGTAGCACCCCCGTGCATCACCGGGCATTTTCCAACCTTTGCAGTATCCTTGTCCATTTTCTTTCCCCTTTCATTAAACTAAAAATGAATGAAACTTACATCATTAATAACTATGAAAGAGACAAGGGATTTAGTATCTATAATTGGAATCTTTTATGAATAGAAGCAGCTGAGGATGAAATTTGAGGATTTGAGAGCAGATTAGGTTTAGATGAAAGATAGCATTTTAGCTTCTCAAAAATATTGTAAAATACTAGCCAAAATACACTTCTACACTTTTTTCTTTGTATGCTGTTGCCAAACAGTTTTCGATAAAATTGAAAATTTGTTTTTGATCCCAGGATGTACAATCACTTTCCGAAGGTGAATCACCAGTTTTGAAGAATTTTTTATAGCCACGCATTGCCTTCTCAACTTGTTGTAACGAAAAAATCGAGCTTTTACCTGATCCGCTGACTCCAGCATAGAACTGATATGCATCAAGTAAACGGTACAGCAGGAGGGCATTATGATTCCCCATGCTAAAGCGAGCATAAGCAATTTCTTCCCTTGCTTTATTTAACCCATAAATATCGTGACCCATTTAATATTCCTCCTTCAAATATAAATAAGAAATATTAGAAAAGCTGATAAGTAGTTTTACATGGCTTACCACTCCTTTCAGTATTTAGTGGATTTTTATAGAAATTGAGAGAGTATAAGATGGTTTCAAGTGGATCTACGGATTCAATTAGAAAAGATACATCATTTATGGGGATGTTACGAGAAGGTTAAAGAAGGATCGTTCACCTTTCAAAAAAATAATACCACACATCGTATTATGTTGATTTAGGGAATTTTAAAACTTATTAACAATTATGTGAACGCCATTTTTGTTACCGAAAAAATCCCAGAAAAAATAAAACGCAAATAAGGCAACGCCCCCGATAGGCTAGTTGCCTTATTTTGAGTGGCACTTTACACCACATATGTCTAGAGATGCTTAGCGCTGTAAATGTTTTAACTCAGCTACCTCACCAGTTCAGCAATTAACTATATTCAACCAATCAACCATTCTTCTTTTTTGATTAATCTTCCTTCTTCTGAAGATGTACGGGCCAGTTCGATAAACTTAGTCACCCTTAGTGCTTCTTCCAATGATACGACCGGCTCCCGTCGCGATATGCTATCTGCAAGTAATGAAAAGAAATGGTCGTATCCTCCAGATTCTATCGTGACCTCTTTCGTTTCTTCTCTATAGAGAGTACCCACTTCTCTTTCTTTTCCTTGATAGAAAGTACCATCTGCCAATTGAGGCTCTTGCTTGTCGAGGCCGTATTTTACGAAACTGCCTTTAGACCCATGCAGTTCAAAACGAGGATAAGCTGAATTAATAAATGAACTTGAGCGTAAATATACTCGTTTTTGCCCATAGTGCAGCACGATTAGAAAGCCATCATCCGTTTGGCCGTTCTCCCGTTGAGTCACTACTTCAGCATATAATGCACCTGGTTCACCGAATAAAACAAGCGCTTGATCAATTAAGTGGGAACCTAAATCGTATAGGATGCCCGAGCCAATCCCTGGTAGTTCTCTCCAGCGATTACGAACAAAGGGCCTGAATCGATCAAACCGCGATTCAAGGACTTTCCAGTCTCCTAGCATTTCTTCTTTTAGGAGTTTTTGTATGGTTAAGAAGTCTCCGTCCCAGCGGCGGTTTTGGTGCACAGATACCACGGACTCGCTATTTTGGGTTAGCTGAATGAGTTCTCTTCCTTCTTCAACTGTTAAAAACGCCGGCTTTTCGACAAGCACATCTTTTCCTGCAAGAATACATTGTTTCAGCATGTCATAGTGCATGTCAGATGGCGTGGTAATGATATACAACGTGGCCTCACTTTTTGAAAGTGCCTCTTCTACCGTTGCATACACCGGTACATTGCTTACATCATTTTGTTCTTTGGATGATCCTGATCTTGAAATAATTCCGACCACTTCATATTTATCAGAATGGACTAGATGCGGTAGGTGGAACACCTTTGCGGCAAAACCAAATCCGACAATTATTGTTTTAATCATGAAATAACCTCCACTAATTTCTTTTTCAATTGCTAAAAAATGATTATCATTTTCCTGTCTTTCCATATACCTCATCACGCTGATGAAACCCATCAGCAATAATGGTCGCATCTATATTGCTCTTATCTACAGCAATGGGTGCAAGGAGGAGGGATGGTATTTCTAATTTTCCGTTGTTTATTTTTCTGTTCGATGTAACGGTTTCTCCTTCTGCCATTTTGATAGCTGCTCTTGCTGCTTCGTATGCTAATGTTTTAATAGGTTTGTAGATGGTCATTGTCTGAGTCCCTTGCACAATACGCTGTGCTGCTGCTAAGTCTGCATCTTGTCCGGCAACTGGAATTTCCCCCGCAAGCCCTTGCGCTTCAAGTGCTTTTATAACTCCACCTGCTGTCGCATCGTTTGCAGCAATAACCGCATCTATTTCGTTATTATTTATTTCTAAGGCAGCTTCCATATTGGCACGAGCATTTTCAGGAGTCCAATTTTCAGTCCACTGATCATACACAATCTGTATGTCCCCCCTATCTATGAACGGCTGGAGGACATTAAAAACTCCTTTTTTAAATAAATGTGCATTGTTGTCTGTATTCGCCCCGCCGATATATACATACTTCCCTTTTGGGACTACCTTTGTTATCGCCTGAGCTTGAAGTTCTCCAACTAACTCATTGTCAAAAGAGAGGTATAAATCAACAGAAGAATTTTTCACTAAACGGTCATAAGATATAACTTTAATGCCCGCAGAGTGGGCTTTGTTGACGATGGTTGCTACAGCCTCCGCGTTATGCGGAACGATCACAAGTAAGTCCACACCCTCGCTGATTAACGTTTCTGCCTGTACAATTTGCAAGGTATCGTCACCCTTAGCTTCACGTATCACGACTTCCGCCCCTAATGACTCTACCGCTTCTTTAAATAAGTCTCTATCTCTTGGCCATCGCTCCTCTTCTAACGTGTCCATCGAGAATCCTATTTTAAGCTTGTCTTCAAGATCAGTAACTCTTTCATTCTCTGGTTTTTTATTCTCTATCTGTATTGGAGACACCGCTTCTTCGCATGACGCCAATAACATTAGAAGGAAGATAAGATTCAATAAACCAACTTTCCTTAATTTTTTTACCATCGTTTCTCCTCCCTTCCCTGCGGAACTTATGTTTAACTTCTGCATTATTCTAATAGATTGCTTTTTTTATAGGAAAGAGACTATTCTTTTATTCCAAGCAGTGTTTTACGATATTCTCTTGGCGTTACATTGCACATCTTTTTAAATACTTTGCTGAAATAATTAGGTTCGTGATAGCCAACTTCAATTGTTATTTCCTTAATACTCTTCTCCGGTTCTGCTAACATTTTCTTTGCCTTCTCAATACGGCACTCAGTTAAAAAGTCAATGTAATTAATCCCTAATTTTTCTTTAAACATTTTACTGATATAAATGGGACTTAAACCTACTTTATTACTAAGCGTTTCTAATGAAATATTCTGTTGGGAATTTTCCATGATATATTGTTTAATCTGATAAATTGTATCCGCTTCCAAACTAGCGTAATGTCTATCATAAGACTCTTTTATATCCATCAGAAGGTTGGCAGTTTCAGAACGTAATTGACGGTAATTCGGCGCTTGATAATGGTAAATTGGGGTTGCTGTCTCAATCCCCAAATCGCTTACAATCGACCAGATTGACCATAGTGCTTCTAATACGAATTGCTGTGCTTGCTGGATTTCTATGCCTTCCATCTCGTAGGCTTGGATAAGATGACTAATGTTCGATTTAATTTGGTCCCACTGCCCAAGGCGTACCTGGTCGGAAAGATCTTTTTTTAAATACTTTGCTTGTTGCCAACTGCCTGTTTCATTCAAAACAGGTATATCTTGATAAAACCGATATTTTACCGGAAGGGCCTTATTGCTCGAAGCAATGATTGCCTCCTGATAGGATTGACGAATTTCCTCTAATGAGTTGCAATCATTACCTATTCCAATGAACCAACCAGCTTTCTGCTCCTTGTTTACTGCTAATAGAATATCTCTTGCTAGTGAAGTCGCTTGTGATCGGTAAGATTGGCCGTCTCTGAAGATAATGATCGGCAGCTGTCCATCGTAAAGAGCACCCATCCATCCGCTTCTCGTTTTCCTGACTTTTTCTTTAATCCGAGAGTAAAGATGTTCCATTCCATCTGGTACAATCACATTCATGACGAATACCTGACCTGTTGATTGAATATCGAGCATCTCCATTAGCATATTTAAGTGAACTTCATGCACATGATCAAATAGCAGCTGCGTTACAACATCTGTTTCAACTAGAGCTAATGTCCTTTGAAGCATTTCTCGTTGCAAGCTGCTTTCTGCTTGTAACTCCCTCTCGTTTTCTATTTCATTCAATACCTTTCCAACCGTTGCTCTAATTTCACTCGCCTTACTGGGCTTTAAGATATAATCTTTTGCTCCAAGCTTTAAGGCTGACTGCACATAATTAAACGTATCAAATGCTGTTACCATGATGAATTTAATATGAGGAAATTCAGCAAGAATCTGCTCTACGGCTTCCAGGCCGTTCATGCCAGGCATTTGGATATCCATTAACACCAAATCCGGCTTAAAGCTTGCTGCTAATTCTACCGCTCTATTCCCATTATTGGCTTGTTCAACAATCAGGTCCGGGAATGCTCTATTTAAAATAGCTTCCATCCCTTCCCGTTCTATTTGTTCGTCATCCACAATTAAAAGTTTAATCATGTATCTCGCCTCTTTGTTTCGGAATTTTTAATAGAACGGCCGTGCCGCAGCCCAATGAGCTTTCAATATGAATGACGTCATCCCTCTCATAAAAAAGGCGCAGACGTTTTACAACATTACTGAAACCTATTCCTGTTGAATGTCCTGCTGTTTGCACTTGACGTTCCGTTAAAATTTGCGTGATGATCTCCTCAGACATGCCTATTCCGTCATCTTCAATTTGAACTAGCACATATTCATTCAGGTCCTTCACTTGAATTGTGATGAGACCCCCGTTAATATTGGGCTCTATTGCATGAATGACAGCATTTTCAATAATCGGCTGCAGGGTGAGTGCAGGAATAGCAACATCTAAGCATGAGTCATCAATATCTAATTTCAGTTGAAGTCTATCCGTAAAGCGTGCCTGTTGAATCTGCATATATTGTTTGACAACAATCAATTCATCTCTTAATGTTACGGACCGGTCAATTTGCTTTAAATTGTAACGTAAAAGGTCTGCGACGCTGACGAGCAAATCACTAATTTCCTCAGACCCTTCCAGATACGCTTTTTTCGATAGCGTATTTAGTGTATTAAACAAGAAATGCGGATTCATTTGGCTTTGCAGACTGCGGAAATGACTTTCCTGCAGTAAAATTTTATTCTGCTGCAGCTCGTGTTCCAGCTTTGCTTTTTCCTTTATTTGCTGAATTAAATTATTTATGTTCGTTCGCATATGATCAAATGTTTTAGCAAGAAAGGCAATTTCATCATTCGATTTGACTGTTATTTCATTATCGAATTTCCCTTTCGCCAATTCACTTGCAGCCTTTGTTAATTGTTGGACTGGCCTTGTGATGCTTAAGGAAAACCAATATGTAGCCAATAATAGCAATAAGGATGTTAATAAAATCATCCATATGGCAAGTTTCACTAATTCAATCGATTGCTCCATAATGCCACGATAGAATGGCTCATGTGTTTTTAGCTCCATATCGATTAAGGTGAGCGTCATATCGGAAATATAGTTACCAATACGTGCAGTTTCTGCAAGGTCTTTTACCGCCGCCTCGGAATCTCGTTCAAGTCCCATTAATCTGTCTGTTGTTTCAACTAAACTGCCCATTAAGTGAATGTAATTTGTCAGGGTAAAATCATTCACTTCATTTCTCACCTTAAATACTTCATATCTAGCAGATTCCAGCACCTTTTTGCTGCTCTCTAATTTCTGAAAGTTTTCTGGTGTCGATTGGTTCATATAGTTATTCAAATCTGTAATTACTTGATTACTGGACCTTGAAACATCACTGAAGATTAAGTATCGGTTTAAGATGTCATTATATTTTACTTGTGTTTTATAGTTGTAGAATGTCAGAGCAATCCAAATGGTGGACATAATGACAATGATTATAGTTGTGAATGTTAATATTTTCCTTCTAATACTATTCATTTCTGTTGTCCTTCAATATGCGTATCTTTGTGAAGTAACCATTAATATCAAGCGGAACCGTTTCCCCGTTCAGCCATTTAACAATTTGTTGCACACTGACTTCACCCATTGTTTCTGGGTCTTGCTCGACGACTCCGTCAATTTTGCCTTCTTCAAAAAGAGGTAATGATTCTGGTCCATCATCAAAGGTATATATGAAATAAGGTTCAACCTGGGAACGCTTCCCTATTTCCTGTACCATAGGACCAATCATATTCGCGTTTACCGCGATAAATGCATCCACATCTGGCATGTGATTTAACTGGTCTCTCATTGTGGTGATGACTTGATCTTTTGACTCTGCTGTTTCCGCATATTGTATCTTAATATTTGGATACACTTTCAAAGTGGCATAGATGCCCTTTAATCTCTCATTCTGGTAATACTCTTTCTGCTCGTCAGAAAGAAGCACAACATTCCCTTCAGTTCCCATATCATTCAACAACTGCCGTGCTATTAAACCTCCAGCACGAAACTGATCGGAACCAACATATGTTCTTCTTAAACTTTCCTTCATTGGCACATCATTTGCTACCGTGATAATCGGAATTCCATTAAAGGCAGCCTTTACTTTTGTGAGTTCTTTAAACTCGTCTGTATCAAGTCCTTGTATGATGATTCCATCCACTTTTGAATGGATAGCGAGTTCTAACTTTTTTAAAAATTGTTCTGAATTATTGCTATAGCTTCCCCAAATTTCAAGGCTGGCTCCTTCTTTCAACGCCTGCCTCGATGCTCCCGTACCAACCTTATTCCAAAACGTAGTGTCCATGTCTCTCGTGATGAGAACTAAGCGATAGCGTGAGTCTGTTTGCTTTTTTGCTTTAGGTAAAGCTATGTCATTACTAAAAACAATGTTGGCTGATACGAAAATGAGATAACAAAGGGAGACAAATACAAGGCCCAATATGGTATACATATACTTTTTCATATTCGCTTTCTCCCCTTTTTCTTTCTTAACCGTTTGGATGTTATTTAACTTGATTCTATCAGCCTGGCTACTATACTGCATTATAAATAAAAGCAATTATGCAAAAAAGGCTTCCCCAAAAGTCTTGGTGAAAGCCCGCTAAAAGAGGCAGTTAGTTTCCTTTTCTTCTTGTCATAACATCGAAGATTACAGCTAAGGCTAAAACGCCACCTTTAATCATATATTGATAGGAAATCCCTACACCGAGCAAGTTCATCCCGCTCGTTAAGGACGCCATTACGATCGCCCCGATGATGGCCCCTGTTACTTTACCTACCCCACCGGCCGCAGATACACCGCCAACGTATGCTGCTGCGATGGCATCGAGCTCAAATAATGTACCAGCAGTCGTAGTTGCTGCCTGAAGGCGAGAGGTAAATAGAATACCTGATAAAGCAGACAGCAAACCCATTGAACCGAATACAATAAACGTAATCTTGTTAACGTTAATCCCGCTTAAATGTGCAGCTTCTGGATTACTTCCGACTGCATAAATGTGTCTTCCCAGTACCGTCTTCGTTGTTAAGAAATGATAGACAATGACTACTAATAAAATAATAATGACTGTCCAGGAGAAACCATTATAGCCAGCTAAGATCCAAGTGATTGCAGCGATGATAGCCGAAACGAACACAAGTTGTATAATAAAAATCTGCTTTGAGACCACTTCAAAATTATACTTAATTTTATTTCGACGATTAGATATTGCACTAAGATTGTAAAATAATATTCCAAGTACACCAATTAATAAAGAGAGTAAATGTAATCCACTAATTTGCATTATAGATGGAATATATCCATTTCCAATTGCATTAAAAGCATCATTTTGAACGATAATTGTTCCAGACTTTTCTGTTACTTGCAGAATCGCACCGCGATAAATTAACCAGCCCGCCAGTGTTGCTACAAAGGCAGGAATTCCTACTTTTGCAACAAGAAAACCCGTAAACAAACCGGCAATCGTTCCAAGGATCAAAATGACAGGAATAACAACGTAAACAGGTAAACCATTCTGCATTAGAAGAATTGCCGCAATTGCTCCGAGGAAGCCTGCTAAAAAACCGATCGATAAGTCAATATGCCGGATGACAATGACCAGCAT
Source organism: Mesobacillus sp. (assembly GCF_047739415.1). Lineage (GTDB taxonomy): Bacteria > Bacillota > Bacilli > Bacillales > Cytobacillaceae > Mesobacillus. Next base: position 10,434 of record NZ_JBIQOE010000089.1, read on the forward strand.
TACCCCGACTGCAAGAACCGCAATATAACCAGCAGAATCTAGCAAGTTACTAATATTACGAGAAGAAATAAATAAGCCATCTGTTAAAACTGTGAAGATGAGAAAGATGACAAATAAGGCAATGTACATCCCGTAATCACGAATATTTTTACTAATTAACGTTTTCACGTCATTTATTAAAGTCATTGGTTTAGCCTCCTATTGTGTTGCAAGTTGCATTATTTTTTCTTGGTCGGCTTCTTCTATTGGCAATTCGCCTTTGATTTCTCCTTCGGCCATGACATAAACTCTGTCACTCATTCCCAACACTTCACCAAGCTCAGAAGAAATCATTATAATACTCAATCCCTCTTCGATCAGCTTGTTCATCACCGAATAAATCTCAAACTTTGCACCCACATCAATACCACGAGTAGGTTCATCTAATATTAGGAGTTTAGGGCCAACAAACAGCCACTTACCTAGCGAAACTTTTTGCTGGTTGCCACCGCTTAATTTGCCAACGAGCTGTTCTAAAGAGGCAGCTTTGATGTGTAATGAAGTTTTATAACCATCTGCTACTTTAATCTCTTCGTTGTCGTTGATTACTCCATTGGCAGCAATGCCATGTAAATTAGCGGCAGAAATATTGCTTTTAATATCTTGCAGTAAAAACAACCCATCCCCCTTACGATCCTCAGTAACATACGCGATTCCCGCTTTAATTGCATCACTAGTATGTTTCAATGCTTTTGGTATTCCATCCAACAGCAAGTCACCTTGCAGCTTATAAGCTTTCGCGTTACCAAAGACACTAAGGGCAAGTTCCGTTCGGCCAGAGCCCATTAAGCCTGCCAAACCAATAATTTCACCTTTTTTAACGTGTAGGTTTGCATTTTTCACAACATGTCTGCCAAGCTTTTGGTCGTAAGCAGACCAATTCTTTAACTCCAGTACCTTTTCTTTATATGATTTCTTAGCGCGTTTTGGATAAATATCTTGAATTTCGCGTCCAACCATATTTTTAATAATCGTATTTTCTGTTATTTCACCTTTGGAGGCACCTAGTGTCCTGATCGTTTGTCCATCCCGAATAACAGTCGCACTATCTGCTATCGAAATAACTTCCTTCAATTTATGAGAAATCATAATACAGGTAATTCCTTGTTTTCTGAGATCATCAAGTAAGTTTAATAAATTTTCACTGTCGTCCTCATTTAAAGCTGCAGTCGGTTCATCGAGAATGAGAAGCTTTACGTCTTTACTTAACGCTTTGGCAATTTCAATTAACTGGCGTTTCCCTACCCCTAAGTCTTTCACAAGCGTCTCCGGGTTTATATCGAGGTTTACTTTTTCTAGCAGTTTTTTTGCTTTAACAATCGTCTCGTTCCAGTCAATTAAAGCTCCTTGCTTGATTTCATTGCCAGCAAATATATTTTCATAGACTGTGAGATCAGGAAACAAAGCTAACTCCTGGTAAATGATAACGATACCTGCATTTACACTATCGTTTATCTTATTAAATTGTTGTACCTTACCTTCGTAAACAATGTCTCCTTCATAAGTTCCATAAGGATAAACTCCACTAAGCACTTTCATCAGAGTCGACTTTCCAGCCCCGTTTTCTCCAACTAAGCAGTGAATTTCACCCTTCTTTACTTTAAAATTGACATTGTCGAGCGCCTTAACTCCTGTAAACTCCTTTGAAATCTGCTTCATCTCTAGAATATATTCGCTCATCCTGATTCCCTCCAAACAAAACAGCTATAATGATTGCGTGATAGTAATCCAAATGGATTACTAACACGCCGCTTTCATTTTATAGTCCAGTAAACTCACTAGCTTCGTAGTATTCTGAATCAATTAGTTCTTTCTTTACGTTCTCTTCGTCTACAACAATTACATCTGTTTGTTTTGCTTTCACATCAACTTTTCCATTGTCGTAAGTTCCAGTTGTAGAAGGTTTTTTACCATCTAAAATGTCGATCGCCATACCCATTGCGTCTGCAACTAGTGTTCTTACATCTTTAAATACCGTCATAGATTGCTTACCGTCAATGATGTATTGAATAGAAGCCTTCTCAGCATCTTGACCTGTTACAGTGAAACTAGAAATATCAGAGTCAGTTCCGAAAACATCTGCAATAGAACGAGCAGTTCCATCGTTTGGAGCTAAAATCGCTACATCACCTTTTAAGTTAGCACCTGCTGCTGTTAAGTGTGTTTGCGCTTTGTTTTTCGCTTCGTTTGGATCCCAGTTTGTTGTAACCTGACCTAGAATTTTTCCTAATTCATCACGAGTAAGATCTTGCTTATCTTTTAATGCCTCTGCTTCACTAGAGTTAGCGATTACAAAAGTACCATCTGCAATCTTCGGCTGAAGAACTTTCCAGGCACCTTCGAAGAATAAGAATGCGTTGTTATCAGAAGAAGCACCTGCATATAGGTATAACGGAACGTTTTTGCCTTCTGCACTATCTATTAAATATTGACCTTGAGCAGCACCTACTGCCACACTATCAAATGTTACATAATAATCGATTGCATCTGTTTCCGTAATTAAACGGTCATAGGAGATAACGGTTACTCCTTCTTTTTTCGCTGCTTCAACCGCAGAACCAGCTGCTGCACCATCGTGTGGAGCAATGATTAATACTTCGATTCCTTTGTTAAGCAATGTTTCTACGTTTTCTTTTTCCTTGGCTGAAGAACCCTGGCTGAATAAAATTTCCGTCGTGTAATCAGAATCAGCTAATGCATCTTTAAAGCGCTGCTCATCTTGCACCCATCTCGGCTCATCCTTCGTTGGAAGAACAATTCCTACACTCACTTTACTGCTTCCGCCAGTTGTCCCGCTGCATGCTGCCAGCATCCCAGTCAACACTGTCATTACGATTAAAACAGAAAATAATTTCCAAACTTTTTTCACTAATATTTCCCCCTTAAAAGATGGATTTAATTTACTACAATTCCATCATATAGCGGGTCATTCAATTTGAAAGCGTTAACATAGAGTAATCTTTTATTATCTTCTGTACTTTTTTATCTTTTCTGAATAAGGATGTAGTTTCTTAATAAAAATGACTCCGGTCTTGTATCGGAATTACAAGACTTGGAGTCACTTTTTGGCTGTAAGTCATATCTTCGGCGCATAGTACTGTATTCAACCTACAAGGGAGTAGGTAATTTCACAAAAAAAGACAGAACCAGTTTCACCTGATTCCGTCAATAAAGTCCTGCCTTATTTATATTGATGTTCCTTCAATATTCTTTGACGCAAACTGTTCAAGCAATTCACGCACTTCATCTGTTGACTTTGTGTTCATCAGTTGATTTCTTAATCCACTCGCCCCGTGGAATCCTTTAACATAGATCTTGAAGAAGCGGTGAAGAGCCGTGAACGGCCGCAGCTCTAAATGTGAATATTGATCATGGAGATCCATATGCAATCTTAAAAGATCGAGCAATTCGTCACTGCTATGTTCCTTCTTCTCCTTTTCAAAGGCAAATGGATTATGGAAAATGCCTCGGCCAATCATAACTCCATCAACACCATATTGCTCAACCAGCTCTAAGCCCGTTTGACGGTCGGGAATATCTCCATTGATCGTCAAAAGGGTATCCGGTGCCACCTCGTCACGGAGTTTCTTAATCTCCGGAATTAATTCCCAATGAGCAGGCACTTTGCTCATTTCATCCCTTGTACGGAGATGAATGGACAGATTAGCAATGTCTTGTTCGAGAATGTGTTTCAGCCAGCTCTTCCATTCGTCTACTTCCGTAAAACCAAGCCTTGTCTTTACACTTACGGGCAATCCGCCTGCTTTTGCCGCTTGGATTAGTTCAGCCGCCACATCCGGACGACGGATCAGGCCGCTTCCCTTCCCGTTCTGCGTCACATTAGGGACCGGACAGCCCATATTGATATCCAGACCTTTGAAGCCCATTTCCGCCATCCCAATGCTCATTTTCCGAAAGTTTTCAGGCTTGTCCCCCCAGATATGGGCGACAATTGGCTGTTCATCCTCTGTAAAAGTCAAACGACCGCGCACACTCTTGATCCCATCCGGGTGACAATAGCTCTCTGAGTTTGTAAACTCAGTAAAAAACACATCAGGTCTTGCCGCTTCACTCACCACATGGCGAAAAACAACATCCGTCACTTCTTCCATTGGTGCCAATATAAAAAATGGTCGTGGTAAATCACGCCAAAAATTCTCTTTCATGATCGTTCAATTCCTCTCATCATGGATACCAGGCCACCCCTGAACCCAAAATTAAAAAGCAGAATGCTCTGCTCCATTTACACTTATACCATGATAAAGCACTTTTTATCAAACGAATGGTGATGGTAATTTTAACTTCCCATTATCCCGCAGCTTTATACCCGCCGCCATATAAATCACCAGATAACTACTATTCATCAACTTCTTTTAAAAAATAAAATGCCTGCCTCTTTGGAAACAATCCAAAGAGACAGGCACTTTATCGATTTTCTCATTATTTATTGTTCAAGTATTCATTTAGGTACTCTTTAGCTTTCGCATTGTCTGCAACTACTTCGAGACCAGTGTCAACAAGAGGACTTACTGTTGAAACAGCCTTCATTTTATTTCCCTGGTAAAAACTAATGAATTCATCTTGGTTGATCGAGTAAAGGATGGATTTACGCAATGCCGCACTTTCGGAAACTTCACGGCCATCCATGTTGAATGCAAGGTATGAAACCCCGTTACTCTCATTTTGCTGAAGCGCTAATTTTTCATCATTTTTCACAAGATCGTATTTGGTTTCAGGCACGCCGTTAAGAATATGGATTTCACCGTTTCGAAGTGCTGATAATGCACTATCCGCATCCTGGATAAACTTCACAACAATTTCAGAAACATTTGGCTCATATTCAGTTCCCGGCATGTAAGCAGGGTTTTTTACAAAATGGGCTTCATAATCATTTTTATAAGTTAAGATATATGGACCGCTGGCGTACAGGTGATTATCATAGCTGGCACCTTCTGTTACGGTTCTTTGATCACCATAAGGAATATCCTTGTTGACATCGAAGTTTTCAACATCATACGTGTTGACGCTTTCCACTTGTTTTTGCGAAACAATGCCAGCAGATTGGTGCGCAAGGTAGTTCAATACCTGTGGGAATGGGTTAACAGTCGTTACTTTCACGACCTGATAAACACCAGAATCGTTTTTAACTTTTGTTTTATCATCCACTAACTGAGTGATCTTTTGGTCGATTTCCTTTTCTAGCTCTTCACGAATCGTTTTTCCATCAGCCGTTTTTCCATCAAGCTCACTCAAATCATTCACGATTGAGATAGACTCCATGTTTTCATGAAGACTGAAGGTACGGTGATCCGGAACCGATTTTGCGTCCTTTGCACGGTTTAAAGTGAATACAACATCTTCTGCACCAACAATTTCACCCGTATCTACAGCCTGATTGTCATTGACAGCCGCGAAATGGATATCATCGCGCAGCAAGAAGTAGTAGTCTTTACTTCCTTCTGAGATAGCGTGATTTAATGAAAGTGAACCATCCGATACTACCTGATCATCGTCTGTTAGGTTTACTAAACGTACATACATATTCGTATTTAGCGTATTGATTGAACCGTCATTCCCTTTGATTGGGTCTAAAGAGGTTAAAGAACCAATAGACTGATGAACAATCAGCGGCTGGCTATCACGTTGAGATTGATCAACGAAATCATATTGTTCCCAAACTTGTGCTCTTGATTTTGGTAAACGGACAGTCGATTCGTCCACTACTTGCTTGTTCACAGCTTGAGCTTTATAAGAATTGAACAGCGGCACAATATAGGCATTGTCTAATACAACATGTTGTTCTAATTCTTTATATGTCTCCTGATATTCCTCAGGTAACTGAGTTGCAGCTTTTTCTACTAACTCATCTGCTTTTTCATCAGCAAACAAGCTATTGTCACCGTCAGTGGTGAATAATGAACGAACAGCATAATCAGGGTTACCTGTTACTGTTGTCCAGCTATTTACTGCCAAATCGTAGTTCCCAGCTTCTTTTTGAGAAGTGAAGCTGCCGTAATCAGGCTGGATATTAAGCTTTACGTCAAATCCATTTTTCGTCAACTGGTCACGTAAAATGTTCATATCATCTTCACTTGTAGCCATCCCTAGAATTTCAATCTTTGGAGCTTCACCTTTTGGATCCGATGTCGCCCCCTCTTTCACATCTGATTCAGTCTGAACACAGCCTGTTAAAAAGAGCATGAATGCTACTAGCAGAAAACCTAATTTCTTCATCTAAAATCAACCTCCATTTTTTTATGTGAAAAACAAAATCTACTAATCTAACTTTGGATCCAAAGCATCCCGTAAACCATCTCCCAGGAAGTTAAAGGACAGCACCAAAAGAATGATGGCTATTCCAGGAAAAATCGCTAAATAAGGATTGGTCTCCAAATACATACTGCCGATTTTTAAAATATTTCCCCATTCCGGAATATGCGGTTCGACACCCAAACCTAAGAAACTTAAGGAACTTGTGGCAATAACAGCACTGCCGATTGTTAATGTAGCTTTAACAATCATTGGGGTAAAAGCATTAGGAACAATTTGTTTAACAATAATCTTCCATTCGTTTTCTCCTAAAGCTTTGGCCGCTTCCACAAATTCTAAATTTGACACCATCAAGACATTTGCCCTCATGGTCCTGGCATAGGTCGGAATGGAACCTACGCTTAACGCAATGATTAAGTTGAATGTACTGGAACCAAATGCTGCAATAATCGCAATGGCCAGCAGGATCCCTGGCACAGCATATAACACATCAAGCAAGCGCATGATGATATTATCCACTGATTTTTGATAGTATCCAGAGACAGCTCCAAAAAACCCACCAATGACCATAGGGATCAGCGTTGTCAGCAAGCCCACAATCAGGGATATCCTTGCACCGAAAACAATGCGGGAAAAGACGTCTCTGCCAAAATTATCGGTTCCAAAGGGATGCGCCAGGCTTGGTTCTAACAGCAGGGAACCATAGTCGTTCTCTGTGGCAAAGGTATCGACAAAGGTTCCGTAGCTGGCTACCGATATAGCAAACATCAAAAATACGAATAGAAATCCTAGCATAGCGGTAAAGTTATTGGTCATACTCAGCCAAAATTTATTCCATTTATCAATGGAGGAAGAATCTTTGCTTACCGACTTCATCACTAAGCTATAGCCTAAAATTAAACCAAAGAAGTTTCCGGTTAAACCAATTAAAAAAACGGCAATACCCAGCCATTTATATATAGGCTTAGCACTCTTTTTCAAATCCGCTTTAGCCAGTAGAATCACCAAAGCCAGTTCAATCACCATCGCCAAGGCCATTAATGCCATAGATGGCACGAAACTATTAGATACATACGGCTTAAATAAATTGAACAGTGAAATGGCAAAAATCAGGAATTGAGTAAAGAACATATAGTAGGCAAGGGTATACTCAATCGAACTTCTTTGTTTTAACATTCGAAAGCCAAATGCCGCGGTGAAAATATTCCCGACAAACAAACTCAATAATTGAAAAGCACTCAAGATTCTTGTACGCTTTTGAATCGCCCCGAAGTTCAATAAATCTCTCTTGATCAGTATGGCCAAGGCACCTTGCCAAAACGATGAAACAAAATAAGCAGCCGTTATGATGACCCAACCCAATTTCCAATTTCCTTCTACAAAATCATAGGCATTAAAGAAAAAAATCACCGTTAATGTGAATGAAAGACACAGGGAAAATATAGCATTCTTAAATTCTTGTGATTGTTTCAGTGCAAACTCCTGTTGTGTCGTCATTTCCATTCACCTCTTAAGAACTTTTCATTTGAGAACGGATTCTCGGATTTAATAATGCGTAAACAATATCAACAACAAGGTTAACAATAGAGATGGTTACCGCAATATAGACCACCCCACCTAAAATAGCTGGAATGTCCGGAACAAATTGTTTATCAACTATATAGCTTCCAAGTCCGCTAATATTGAAGACCTTTTCAGTGACTGCAGCCCCGCCAAGCATCCCCCCAAACTGCAAGCCGATCACAGTAATGACAGGTATCATGGCATTTTTCAGCGCGTGCTGGATGAGAATTTTTCTAGGCTTAAGTCCCTTTGCTTTCGCTGTCACGATGTAATCTTCATTAATCACTTCAAGAATGGATGAGCGTGTCATCCGGGCAATAGATGCCGTCAAGCCTGTTCCAAGAACAATAACAGGCATAATGATGGATAGCCATTCCCCTGGTGAGTAGGTTGCCGGTAACAAATGCCACTTAATCGAGAAGTTCAGGATGAACACTAGCCCCTGCCAGAAGTTAGGAATCGATAAACCAATTAGTGCGATAAACATAAAGCTGTAATCCCAGACAGAATTACGTTTCGCAGCCGAAATAATACCGATCGGGATCGCTAAGACGATGGCCATCAGCAGAGATAGGACAGCGATCAACAAAGTTATGGGAAATTTATTCGCAATACTTGCCGATACATTCTCATTACCTGTGTAGGAAGCACCTAAATCAAAGGTGATAATTCCTTTTAATGCATCCGTTAGCTGCACTAGATATGATTGGTCCAGACCGTATTGACGATTAAATTCCTCCCGCTGTTCGATTGTAGCTGCTTCACCCAGGATGTTCGCAGCTGGGTCAGATGGTGAAAAATATAAAATCGTAAAGACGAAGGTTGCTACCGATAATATGACGAAGACCGTCATCACTAGCCGTTCGAATATATATCGAAGAAACATCCTGGAGTAAATCCATAAGAACAAATACATTGGAATACCCGGTATGAAACTAACCAAGAGATAGAGTGGATTTTTTAAACACTCTCCAAAAAACTGCAGATAGTTTGCTTCTCTGATGTTTTCCCCTGCCAAATTCGCTTTAGCCATTTCCTCCGCTTGTTGACCTGCCAGCTTCCTGGACTCACGGCTCATTTCATCCTCATTGATTGGTTCATTAAAATAGCGCTTTTTACTTCTGTATTGTTCTTCGTAGCGCTCAACCAACCTACCGTATTCAGCAGACTGTCGTATCGCTTCTATCTCCTTTTGGAGCAGATGCTTATTGGAGGATTTTTTATATGTATATTGATAAAAGATCCAGGTAACCAAATGAACAGGAAGCCCGAGTAGGATTAGCAAAAACTTATATAAAGGCTGTTTGAATAGAGAAAGATCAAATATTCCCAGGCTTAACCCTGTTGGTTTACTTTCATGGTCCTTTTCTGAAACCAAATACTCACCCCCTTAGTCTCAAACTTAAATGTTGATTATTCCGAGTAGTTTAGTGTACATTTAAACCTGTATAAAGTATATGGAGTAAACATTTAGATGTCAACTTAAAAATCCGGCATTTAAATCACCTAAAAAAAAGAGGATAATCAATATGGATAAATTACTTACAGTCAACAATTTGCATATATCTTTCCTTTCAAATCACGAAGTCTTTGAAGCGGCCAAAGGAGTTTCCTTTGATGTTGGTAAAGGGGAAACAGTAGGCATAGTAGGAGAATCCGGTTCTGGGAAAAGTGTAACTGCAAGGTCAATCATGCAGCTCCTTCCTTCTCCCCCGGCATTAATGACAGATGGCTCTATTGAATTTGATGGAAAACAGATCTCTACTTTTTCGAACAGCGAAATGGAAAAAATCCGCGGGAAAGAAATCAGTATGATTTTCCAGGATCCGATGTCGTCGTTGAATCCATCTATCAAAGTTGGAAAGCAAATCGATGAGGTGTTGCTCAAACACCAAGGGCTTTCAGCAAAAGAAGCTAAACAACAGTCAATTGAAATGCTGAAGCTGGTTGGAATTAAAGACCCGGCGGAACGGTACGAACAATATCCGCATGAGTTTTCAGGAGGCATGCGGCAACGGGCTATGATTGCCATGGCACTTGCCTGCCGCCCAAAACTTTTGATTGCAGATGAACCAACGACAGCCCTTGATGTGACGATTCAGGCGCAAATTTTACGCCTAATGAAAACAATACAAACTCAGTTCGGAACATCCATCATCTTAATCACCCATGATTTAGGTGTCGTTGCTGGAATGTGTGACCGGGTGGTTGTCATGAAAAAAGGCGAAGTTGTCGAAAGTAATACAACAGAGAACATCTTCTCCTCACCTCAGCACCCTTATACGAAAAAACTCTTGAATGCCTTACCTCGGTTAGATGAGAAGAAGCAGCCTAAGGGTCATATAGAGCTGCCAATTGACATTGACAGGGACCGTCCCTTAATTGAGGTTCGGAAATTAAAACAAATCTATCCTTTGGGCGGGGGAAGAACACTTAAAGCGGTCGATTCGATCAGTTTTTCTATCCAGCCGGGCGAAACGCTGGGGCTCGTTGGGGAATCCGGCTCTGGAAAGTCCACGACTGGAAGACTGCTGCTGCGCTTGCAAGACGCAACCGATGGGGAAATCCTCTATAAGGGTATGGCCATCAATCGTTTAAATAAAGGAGAATTGAAGCAGCTGCGTAAAGAAATCCAAATCATTTTCCAGGATCCCTATGCCTCACTCAACCCGCGCATGAAAGTGCTGGATATTATCGGACATTCCCTGGATATTCATAAATTGGTGAAAAATAAAGCAGAACGAAAAGCTCGGGTTGAGGAGTTACTAGAACTTGTTGGCTTAGAAAGAACCCATGCGGACCGCTTCCCGCATGAATTTTCCGGAGGCCAGCGCCAGCGTATTGGAATTGCCAGGGCGCTTGCGGTCAACCCGAAATTCATTGTTTGTGATGAGCCGTTATCTGCATTGGATGTTTCCTTACAAGCTCAAATTGTCGACTTATTAAAAGACCTGCAGAAAAAGCTCGGACTGACTTATTTATTTATCGCCCATGATCTATCCATGGTCAAACACATCAGTGACCGAGTGGCGGTAATGAATGCCGGAAAAATCATTGAACTTGCAGAAAGCGAAGAGCTTTACAGCAACCCGCTCCATTCATACACAAAATCGCTGCTAGCCGCTGTTCCTGTCCCTGACCCTGCAGTCGAGAAGAACAAACTAAAACAAGAAATGCCAGAAAATGCTCATTTCGATTTGCAGCATAGCTCATTGCAGGAAGTGAAACCTGGGCACTATGTATTGGTCTAAAAACAGCGCCTGTCCCTGCTGCACTTATTAAAATGTGCAGCAGGAGCAGGCCCTTTATCTTATACATTGCTTATACATTTCTAAAATTGCCCACTTGCTGTGACTGCTAGAATAAAGTGAACAGTTTCCGCTAAATAAAAATGAACACTTATTTACTACAAAGACTCTTGACTATATCATAGATTATTAGCTTCTTAGATATAGGCAGGAGGAAATGAAGGGTGGATAAGTTTGAAATGTATATAGAGATTAGGGGACTGATCAATCAGAAGTACAGCGTTTCAGCTATTGCAAGGAAAATGAAGATATCAAGAAACACTGTGTATAAGTACCTACAGAAGACACCTGATGAAATGGCAGACTGGACGGCATCTACTATGGCTAGAACGAAAAAATTAGATATACATAAAGAGTTGATATTGGATTGGTTGAGGAAATATCCAGACATGACCGCAGCCCAAGTATATGATTGGCTGAAAGAAAAGTTTCCTACTTTCAAAGTGGGAGAAAGTACAGTAAGGAATTATGTAAAAGATATTCGGGCAGAGTTCTCAATCCCTAAAGAGGTTAACAAACGGGAATACGAAGCCATTCCTGATCCACCAATGGGTGAACAAATACAAGCAGATTTCGGTTTCGTGACAGTAAGGAACAAAGCTGGTAAGCCAGTCAAACTTATGTTCATCGTATTTGTGTTAGCGCACTCGAGGTTTAAATATGTTTGGTTCCAAAATAGGCCATTTACGACTAAGGATGTAGTAGAGGCACATAAAAAAGCGTTTATTGCTTTCAGCGGAGTTTCCAAAGAAATTGTGTACGACCAGGATCGGCTACTAGTTGTAGCAGAAAATGAAGGAGATATTCTTCTTACCGAGGAATTTCAGCAGTTTGTCAACGAGGTGGAGTTTAAAGTGGTTTTATGCCGAAAGGCAGACCCTGAAAGTAAAGGAAGAGTAGAAAACGTAGTAGGCTTCGTCAAGAAGAACTTCGTTCAACACAGAATTTATCACAATATTGATTCCTGGAACGAGCAATGCCAGCATTGGTTGGATAGGACAGGCAATGGAAAAGTTCATAATGGAACAAAAAGAAGACCCGACGATGTGTATCTCCTGGAAAAGCAACACATGAGACAGGTCAACCTTTTAAAACAAAACATTAAAACAAGTATAACAAGAAGTGTAAGGAAGGACAACACAGTGTTGTTTCATTCGAACCGTTATACAGTGCCACTAGGCACTTTCCATAAATACCCCGAAGTGCAGTTAAAGCCTAGTAAGGAAAACAAATTAATCATTTTTGTTAAAGAAACTGGAGAGATTTTGGCAGTTCACTCAATCAGCCAAGATAAAGGTCAGTTGATCCGTAATACTTCCCATCAACGGGATCGATCCAAGGGACTTACAGAATTACAAGAATCTATAAGCAGTCATTTCACCGATCCTGTGAGAGCAAAGATGTATATTCAGGAGCTACAAAGAAAATATCCTAGATATCTTCGTGACCAGCTAAGCATCATAAAAAAGTGTATAGATGTGAGTTCTGTCGACGTTTTGGATGATTCCCTAGTGTTATGTATGGAAAGGAATCTATTTAGTGCTAATGATTTCCGAGATGTAGTCCAGTTATTAAAACGCCAACGCCAAGTGAACATGAACAGTCCAAGTGCTATCGCTGAATACCAATCAACATCTGCCGATGTGGAGACATTGCCATTACTTAGCGCAGAAGCAAAACACCGTCCACTTGACCAATATGTCGAAATCATGGAGGGAGTCAAATGAAACAGCTCCAGCAGCTTCAGGATGCCCTAGTATCCCTCCGTCTTTCCGAGGTTTCAAAAGAGCTTCCGGCCATACTTGCCAAAGCCGAAAAGGAAGAAGTCAGCTACCTTTCCTTCCTTCAAACTTTGGTTAATCATGAACGGGAAAAACGAGATGAAAAGAACATGGAAAAAAGGCTTAAGCTGGCCTCTTTTCCATCTATTACTCCTTTAGAAACGTTTAATTTGGAAGAGCAAGAGTCATTGAGCCGAAAGGAATTCAATCAACTGAAGGAGTTAACATGGGTTGAACAGCTTTTCAACGTAATACTCTTGGGACCCCCAGGTGTCGGTAAAACTCACTTAGCAGTCGGTCTAGGGTTGGAGGCCATTCAAAAGGGCTATAAGGTTTCATTTATTTCCATGGGGGAACTGGTTCACACCTTGAAAACGCTGGACATAACGCGGAAATCGCAAACCAGGATAAAAAGGATGAAGGATTCACATTTAGTTATCATTGACGACTTAATGTACGCAGCAATGGATCCAAGAGAAGCCAACCTCTTCTTTCAGCTGGTCAACGATTTATATAACCATTCCTCGATCATTCTAACATCTAACCGATCTCCAAAGGAATGGACAGAATTGCTTGGAGATGTAGGAGTAGCAACAGCTATTTTAGACAGATTGATTCATCGGGCTGAGATTGTAAGCTTCACAGACGATAGTCATAGAATGAAGAACAGACAAAGGATTTTTGATGGAGAAAGTGTTCAAAAATAATCAGCGAAATTGTTCATTTTAACTTGACGCTCACACTTGCACTCAATGTCTTTTATTGCTGGCAATTGGGGCAAAAGAAAGTTTTCCGTGAAGAGATTTCACTTTTTATAATGGACGCATTGCAACGAGAGCATCATGAGGTGCTGGTGAGTCAAACCCTTACATACCCTTAGGATCAATTACTAAAACACAGCTTTTTCAACAAAATTGCTGCGTCTCTGCTTCACCCTAATGCTTGTTCCGATATTTAGCCAATTTCAATGCGCCCTAAAGATATAACGACTAAAACTGAACCTAAAAAAGTCTCTCTTAAGTTCATTCCATAACTATGCAATAGCATCGATGGCATATTTGGAATGACAATGGTTAACATATATTTCT
>NZ_JBIQOE010000090.1:0-21988 GCF_047739415.1 Mesobacillus sp.
ACACACCTAGCCAAGCTAGGATAATGGTGGCGATCTGTGTTTTCTAATTAATAAAGACTGTAAGTCCATCAAAAAAGATGAATTAAACAGAATAAAAAAGCTTGTGGAAGAAAAAAATAGTACCTTTCTCCACAAGCTGAAGGAAAGCATTTAACTGCTTTCCTTCTTTAATTACCTTTTTTCAATTATCTTAAACCGCTGTTGAATCAGAAAATGTCTTCTGTATTTCTTTTACAATATTCTCTATAACATAAGGGTCGTCTGAATCGATTTCTTTGAAAGGACCCTCATATTCCAGAAGTGCATGGTTATAGCGCGGATCATAATAATGTACCAGTAATATCTCAATTAATTCTTTATAGTTTTTTTCTTCTAGGGCAAAAGAAAGGGATGGTGAAACATTATGATTGATCCGCTTTATCAGTTTTGTTACCTTCTCCCTGACTTCCTCTTCAAACCAGGCTTCACCTATAAAAGGTTGTACATATTCATTGAATATCCGTTCGACTCTTTTAGGTATTGAGCTTTTTACCAGGTAATGTATTCCATTCTGCTTTTTCTCGATCATTTCTTCCGGCTGGGCTGCCCGCCCGATTCTTTTGCTCTCCGCTTCAATGATAAAATAGTTGGAGCCTTTTATTTCATTTAGCCTTTCAAACAACAAAGCATCGAATGTTTTTTGATTGTGTGCCTCTCCCATCCCAATCATGCCAAAAATGGATCCTCTATGGTTTGCCATTTTTTCCAGATTAACAACGGGAAATCCCTTTTCCTGGAGAGCCTGTAATATGTCGGTTTTGCCAGTCCCTGTCATTCCATGCAGAACAATGGCCTTTTCGGGCAATAGTTGAGGGATTTTTTCCAAAATATATTCCCTGTATGCCCGATAACCGCCCTCGAGACGCAATGCAGGGATTCCTGCGTATTCAAGGAAGGATGCAACAGACCTGCTTCTCATCCCGCCTCTCCAACAATGAATCACAGGCTCAGCACCTGACTTCTTGAGGTCCTTTATTTCACTAAGCAAGTGAGGAAGCTTTGGAGAAACAATCTCCATAGCCCGCCATTTAGCAGCTTGTTCACCAGATTGCTTATAAAGCGTCCCTATCTCTTGTCTTTCCTCATCTGTGAATAATGGTATATTGACCGACCCAGGTATTGCCGAATCACGATGTTCAATTGGCGCCCTGACATCGACTGGTATAAATTCTTTTGAGCTAATTAATTCTTGTACTGATATGTCCTTCATTTCTCGATTGACCTCCATGGTCGCATGTTTGAAACTACATTTATTTATTGTACCTAAAACAAGCAGAGTTTTCACCATTATAACCTTAAAACAAACAATCCTTTCGTATTTTGAATAGAAAAAAACCGCAGAAGGTCTGCGGTTAACAAGAAAACTTTTTGCCAACTAGTACGCTGACTGCCTTGCAAAATTCTTTCCACTGGTTCGGAAAGGAGTCAAGACCTCTGCTTTCATAGGTTTTTCCTTTTGTTTTTAGTTTTACTGACCAACTGGTACCATCTACTACAATTCCTTCTGTTTGATAATCTTCTTCCCACTCCCATAACTTCAAAGGATACAGTTTCTTTTTAAAATCCTCCACGCTGCCAAATGTTTCTACTTTAAGCGGCCCGGAAGCTTTAGAGTCTAGATGCCATTCAAAGTAGGTAAAGATATTCCTTTTAAAATCGATCCTAACCCTCATTTCTGGGCCGGGATATCCATGCAATACAACCGTCATCATAATTGGTTCTTTATCAGGTCTTATTGAAACGATATCATCTTTTACCAGGAATAATTCGTTATTACTGCTAACAAGTGTTTTTATATATGATGGTTCAACTCTATCCTGCCTCTCACTAACAAGGTGATGATCTTGTTCACTCATTTCCTGGCATATCACTGGAATCGTCGCATTTCCTTTTTTTTCTAAAATATCGAGAATCGCTTCGTACATTTTCATCTCGTTCAACTTCCTTTATTAGTAACTAAATAGATTGTCATTTTTAATTTCAACCACCGAAAACTTTAAGTAAAGTATATACAACAAATATTCAATTGTACTGTAACAAATCGCACGCTTTTTTAAAAAAATATCTTATATGCATGTGACAAATTCAGTCATTTTTTTCATCAACCATCGTCTTATTGTAGTATCATGTCTTTTTCTGCGCTTTCCCGAGAAATAATTTTCAGAATAGACTGTCTTTATTACAAAGCATTCATCTCTTGTTCTTTACCAAATTTCATAGGTATCAAAAGGTTATGAAGTTTAAAAATAAGCGATAACTGGTATAAAAGAAAAAATCAGAAAAATTCTGGTTAAACAAATCAGGAGTGACTGAATATGATTGATCCGATGGCGAAGCAGTTCGAGAAGCCCAGGGGCATACTTGGAAAGCTTGCAGGGACGATAATGTATTTTGAAAATAGGAAAATTAATAGGTGGAGCATACAAAAGCTCCAGGTCCGTAAAAATGACCGGATATTAGAGATTGGCTTCGGTCCTGGATATGGCATTAAGACTTTAATGTCAAATTACCGCGGTATAGAAGTAGACGGAATAGACCTTTCTGAAAAAATGAAGAACGCTGCGACAAAAAGAAATAAAGAGTGGATTGAACATGGCAAAGTACATTTGACTATAGACGATGTTGGCAACTTTCAACCAGAACATAATTATAATAGAATCATTTCTGTAAATAATTACCCACTCTGGGACCAGCCACTGACTTCCTTAAGCCACCTACTCCGATTGTTGAAACAAGGAGGAAGAATCGTTCTTACTGTCCAGCCGCGCGAAGAAGGGTCGACGGCTCGGACAGCAAAACAATTGGGGGAACGAATGAAAATAGATTTACTTAATACCGGATTCAAAAACCCTGAAGTATCTTATCTTGAGGTAAGGCCTGTCTTGACAGTATGTGTCACTGCTGAAAAGAAATAGCCGCTGCTAGATATGCAGCGGCTATTTCTTTTCCGTTTTTTTACTATAGTTTTATCTTTTTACTACTGTATTCTGCTTTCCATAACTCTAGGTCAAACTAACCCCTTCAGCTGTACTCACGAGCTGTTTTATTCCAGGTAAATCTCCTTGTTCAAATAAATCGATAATTTTGCTTCCAACTATTACGCCATCACAATGCTTGCACACTTCTCTGACTTGTTCAGCATTTGAAACTCCGAACCCTGCCAGCACCGGGACTTTGCTAACACTTTTAATTGAATTTAGGAAAGCAGCAAGGTCCTCACTGAAATTGTTTCTTGCTCCAGTAATACCTGTTACGGTAACAGCATAAATGAATCCTGTTGCCCTGGAGCCGATTTCCTTTATTCTCTCAACTGGAGTTGTGAGCGTCACTAACCTGATTAAAGAAATTTCATGCTCCTCAAGTGCTGGAAGAATGAAATCTTCCTCCTCAAGCGGTAGGTCGGGGATAATGCAGCCTGATATACCAGCATTTGCAGCATCCTCTGCAAATCTTTTGATCCCATATGCTACGAGGGGATTCAAATAGGTCATTAGAATAAGAGGGATTGAGATTTCAGTTTTGAAGGTTTGAACCTTCTCCAGCACCTTTCTCAACGTAGTTCCTTTGCTAAGCGCCCGGATACCAGCTTCCTGGATTGTAGGTCCATCGGCAACAGGGTCAGAAAAGGGGATACCAATTTCTACGGCATCGGCACCACATTCTTGTAAAAATAACAGCTTTTCTTTTAGGGTTTCAAGCCCTCCATCTCCAGCCATTATATATGGAACAAAAGCCTTTTTTCCTTTTTTAGTCAGAGCCTTTTGAATCTTATCCATTATTCCATTCCTCCTATTCTATCTTTAATTGTCTGTACATCTTTATCCCCACGGCCAGATAAGCAGACAACGATACACTCATCTTTGCTCATCTTAGCGGCTAGTTTGACTGCGTATGCAATGGCATGTGCGCTTTCCAAAGCAGGGATGATTCCCTCTAGTTTTGAAAGCAGTTGAAAGGCATCAAGTGCTTCGTCATCCGTTACAGATTCATATGTGATTCTATTAATATCGTGCAGATAGCTGTGCTCAGGACCAATTCCAGGGTAGTCCAGACCAGCTGATATCGAGTGTGCCTCCTGAATTTGACCGTCCTCATCCTGGAGCAGATACATCATTGCACCGTGAAGGACGCCTGGCTTCCCTTTAGATAATGATGCTGCATGCTTATCAGTTGCCAGGCCGAGTCCTGCAGCCTCAACACCATAAATAGACACACTTTTATCCTCAATGAACGGATAGAATAAACCAATTGAATTGCTGCCGCCTCCAATACATGCAACAAGTGCATCAGGAAGCTTCCCTTCTTTTTCAAAAAATTGCTGTTTCGTTTCTTTCCCGATGACACTTTGAAAGTCACGGACCATTTTCGGGAACGGATGCGGACCCATTACTGATCCAAGGATATAGTGGGTATCGCGCACGTTTGTCACCCAGTAGCGAAGAGCTTCATTGACCGCATCCTTCAATGTCCCACTGCCTGCGTCAACACTTATTACTTTCGCGCCAAGGAGTTCCATCCTGAAAACATTTAATTGCTGCCGTCTGATATCCTCTTTGCCCATAAAAATCACACATTCCAGATTAAGCAAGGCACAGACTGTTGCAGTAGCAACTCCGTGCTGCCCCGCTCCTGTCTCAGCGACAATCTTTCGCTTTCCCATCCTGACTGCCAGCAAGGCCTGCCCGACAGTATTATTGATTTTATGGGCTCCGGTGTGGTTAAGATCCTCTCGCTTGAGATAGATTTTAGCCCCGCCAGCATGTTCGGTGAGGTTGCCTGCCAGGTATAATGGAGTTTCTCTTCCAACGTAATCCTTCATTAACTTTTGCAGTTCGGCATGGAACTCTTCATCTGCCAAAGCTCTGTTGTATTCCTTCTCCAATTCAAGAACAGCATGCATCAGCGTTTCGGGTACGAACCTTCCTCCATAATTTCCAAAGTGCCCTTTTTCGTCCGGCAAATTATAAGTATTAATAGTCATTCAATCTTCCTCCCTCTCTTTTTTTGCATTATTTATAAAATCTATTATTTTACCTAAATCTTTTTCTCCGTTTGTTTCTACACCACTGCTGACATCAACCATCAATGGGTTGATTTTTGCGATCGCTTTACTGATATTCTGTGGGTCCAGTCCACCCGCCAAAATGATATTTGTCTTTGACTTCCCGATTGCTTTTGCCAGATTCCACTCAAAACTAGAGCCGTTTCCTCCCCGATATTCTGCTGGAGGGCTGTCAAGGAGGATATAGTCAGCTATTATAGTGTCAATTTTTTTTAGGTCTTCCGGTGACTTAACGGAAACAGCCTTAATTAACGGCAGCCCTATTGCACGATAGTCTTCAGGGATCTCATCACCATGAAGCTGAATATGTGTTAGGCCGGCAGTTTCGGCGATTCGCTTTATTTCTGCAGCAACCTCGTTCACAAAGACTCCTACCTTCCAGACATGTTCCGGTACGTCCGCAATGACCTGTTGTGCCTGGAGAACTGTTATTCGCCGTTTACTTTCTGCAAAGACAAATCCAAGAGCATCGGCACCATTCTCAACAGCATGGCTCGCTGCTTCAACCGTTTTAATGCCACAAATCTTAACCTTCATACAGTTCCCCCACAATAGGGACAGAGAACTGGCTGAAAGTATTTTTAATATCTGATGAAGTCATTAAAGTTTCGCCAATCAATACTCCACTTGCACCAGCAGCTGCTGCACGGACGATGTCGTCCCTTGTTTTCATGCCGCTTTCACTGATCAGAAACGCTCCTGCTTTTTTTACAAGCGGTCCGAGCTTCTCGGTGTTTACGAGATTGACCTCGAATGATTTTAAATCGCGATTATTGATCCCGATAATTTCAGCTTTTATATGGAGAGCTTTTTCCAGATCTGCTTCATCATGGATTTCAACGAGGCACTCGAGCCCTTTTTCAGAGGCATACTCGTATAGCTCTGCCAATTTCTCTTGAGACAATGCCGATGCTATGAGCAAAATGACATCTGCTCCGGCGGAACGGGCCAGGTCTATTTGAATTTGATCAACGATAAAATCCTTGCAAAGAACCGGAAGATCCACTGCTTCTCTGACTTTTTTCAAATCAGTGAGAGATCCTTTAAAACCTTTTTCATCCGTTAACACCGATATAGCCGATGCACCTGCCCGGGCATAAAGTATTGCCTGCTGAGCAGGATCCAAAGAAAGATTGATGTCTCCTTTCGAAGGTGATGCCCTTTTAAATTCTGAAATGATGGCGACATTGCTTGCCTCTCTTAAGGCTTTTAGCAATGAGCGTGGCTTCGAAGAAATATCAGATATATCCTTGGCTGACTTCCTCAGCTCTTCCACCTCAACTTTTTTTCTTTCAATGATTGAATCAAGTATTGTCCCCATCTCATCCTACCGCCTTTTTATTTCGACTACTGATGCTGATTAAGTTCTCCAGTTTGGTCAATGCCCTGCCTGAATCGATGCTTTCCGCTGCCAGGTCCACTCCTTGAAGAATCGATTCTGCCTTTCCGGCGGTATAAATTCCAAGACCTGCGTTCAGCAGCACAGTATCCCGGTGTGCGCCTTTATTGCCTTTAAGGACCTGGAGCAAAATTTCTGCATTATCGCGTGCATCCCCTCCCCGGATCCTGCTGTTTTCGTATACTGGCAAGTTCACTTCTTCAGGCTGAAGCCTGATGTGCTTGATTTCTCCTTCTGAAACGATGACCATTTTGTTTTCACCCGCAAGAGATGCTTCATCCATTCCTCCTGCTCCGTTAATTACGATGGCTCGCTTCCTGTTCAGGTTTGCCAGCACATGGGCAAACTTATCGAGCAAATCCCTGCGATAAATTCCTAGCAACTGGTAATCGAGCTGTACAGGATTTGTCAGAGGTCCAATTAAATTGAAGATCGTCGGAATTTTCAGGTCCCTTCTTACCTTCATTATTTGTTTAAGTTTTGGATGGACATGGGGTGCAAAAAGGAAAGCAATCCCATTCTGTTCAAGAATTTCTTCTGTTTCTTCTGGAGAGAATTCAAGGCTGACACCGAGCGCCTCCAATACATCCGCGCTTCCTGTCTTGCTCGAAACGCTTCTGTTTCCATGCTTTGCTACTGTAATCCCGGCGCCGGCAATAACAAATGCGGAAGTAGTACTTATGTTGAAGCTTTTTGATCCATCTCCTCCTGTTCCGCAATTATCAAGAACATTCGGTATATTTTTTGTAAAAGTAAGGGCATGCTTTCTGATGGCTTTTACCAGCCCTGATACTTCCTCAGCCGTTTCTCCTTTTGACTTGAGACCTGTCAAAAATGATGCGATTTCGGCATCTGTTGTATCCTGGGTGAAAATTTGCTGGAGAGCATCTTCCATTTCAATTTCCAGCAATGATTTCCCTTCAACCAACTTTTCAAGATAATGTTTCATAAGCTTTTGTCTCCTTTCTTATTTCAGAGAGAAAATTCGATAATATTTTCTTTCCGCTCTTCGTTCCAATTGATTCCGGATGAAACTGAAGACCATACAACGGATATTGTTTATGCTTGATTGCCATGATTTCCTGGTCATCAGCCGCTTCAGCCAGCACCTCAAAATCTTCATTAAGCGTCATACGGTCGATTACCAAAGAGTGATATCGCATTACTTCAGGATGTTCCTCGAGATTATTCATTAGCGAAGTGCCTGTATGCAGCAGTTTGGACTCCTTGCCATGCCTGATTTTTTTAGCCTTGATGATCGAACAGCCAAATGCATGGGCTATTGCCTGGTGGCCAAGACATATACCAAGAATAGGGATTAATGGCGCCAATTGTTTAACAGTCTCGCCACAGATTCCGGCTTGTTCTGGCCTGCCTGGACCCGGAGAAAGGACAATTGCCTCAGGTTCCATTCGTGAGATTTCCTGAACCGATATCTTATCGTTCCTGACTGTTTTCACTTCAGCACCCAGTTCGCTTAGATACTGGTAAAGGTTATAGGTGAATGAATCGTAATTATCGATCAGTAGGATCATTGGCTGCCTCCATCAATGCTTTTAATTTATGGCTTGTTTCATCAAACTCTTTCGTCGGGTCAGAGTCATATACAATGCCTGCACCTGCCTGGAGATATCCTTTGCCATCCTTGACAACCATTGTTCTGATCGCCAGGGCAAAATCCATGCTTCCACAAGAAGAAAAGTAACCGACTGCTCCTGAATAGACACCTCTTTTTTCAGCTTCAAGCTCGTTGATGATTTGCATCGCCCGAATTTTCGGTGCACCTGACACTGTTCCTGCAGGGAGGCATGCCGCAAGGCCATCAATCGGGTGGGCACCTGGCAAGAGTCTCCCGCTCACTTCCGAGACGAGATGCATGACAAACTGATACCTTTCTACAGCCAGGAATTTATCAATTTTGACACTGCCGACTTCACATATCCTGCCTAAATCATTCCTTGAGAGATCGACGAGCATCTTATGTTCAGCCAGTTCCTTTTCATCCTCTTTCAATTCTAATTCCAGTTCTAAATCCTCATCTGCGGATATTCCCCTCGGCCTGGTACCTGCAATCGGGTTGGCAATCATCGTTCCATCCCTGTACTTTACGAGGCTTTCAGGGGACGTGCCGGCAACAACATAATTTTCAAAGTCAATAAAGTACATATAAGGGGAGGGATTATCCACTCGCAGCTTTCGATAGAACGAAAATGGATCTCCTTTTGCATCACCTGCTAGCCTTCTTGACAGCACAACCTGAAAGATTTCTCCCTCTTCGATCAGGCTTTTTGCGGTCCTGACCGATTTCTCAAACTCCTCCCTGTTTTGCGATGCTTTAAAATCTGAAAGTGAAAATCGATTGACAGGCTGTTTTTTAATTGGCGAATCAAGTTCTTTTTTTCGTTTCTTTATTTTCTTAATAAGATCGTCAGTGCTGTATCCTGGAAACGGAATGCCGATCAGATTGATTTTTTGTTTAAGATGGTCAAATACGATGACTTCATTGAAGAACATCAAATGCGCTTCTGGCATATCCAGAGGATCTTCTTTAAGCGGCCCAATTTCTTCAAAATCGCGGATGAAATCATAGCTTACAAAACCGACACCGCCTCCTATGAAAGGAATATCAAATTCAGGGACTACTTTAGGAAGCATTTCTTTCAGCGCCTCGGAAAACGTACCCTGTACTCGCTCCTTAACGCCTTTTCTTGCCAGATAAGTCTTACCCTTTTCATTCAAGAGCTCGTAAACGGGATCACAGCCAATGAAAGAAAAACGGCCGGAATCATTATGTTTATGGGAACTTTCCAGAAGGAATTTTTTCTTACCGGAAATCATTTGATAGACGGATATTGGAGTTAACGTATCTCCCTCAATTTCCTCGATAAAAACATCTGGTGCTTCTACATTCATATAAATCCTCCTTTAGAAAATAAAAAAGTCCCCTATACATGCACAAAGATTGTGCTGTATAGAGGACGATTACGATTGGACCGCGGTGCCACCTCATATTGGAGCCTGAGACTCCCTCTCTTCAGGTACAGGAAACTAAAAAAGTTTCGTTATACCCTATCCTTTTAACGGCGGAATCCCGGGCAAGCCCTACTGTTGTTTCAGGCTGCCTCTCGCAAGGCCATTCAGCAAGTATTTCTGTACCGGTTCACACCTTACCCGGCTCTCTGCAACAGAAATCATCCTGCTTACTCTTCTTGCTCATCGAGTTTACATAATAAAATTATTGGTATATTAGGAAAAACAAAAAGGGTCCCCCATCCTTATTGATTACAATAAGGACGAGAGACCCGTGGTGCCACCTTAATTAGCTGTATAACAGCTCACTTAACAGCATCGAGCACAGAATGCTTAATGCCTGCCTTTTATAACGATAAGGTCATTTCGCCAGAGCCTACTGCCTAAAGGGTTCGGTCTGGAAGCTCGGAAGTCCATTCGCTGGTACAGTTACACTGATTCCCACCAACCATCAGCTCTCTAAAGTACCTGATCCAGTTACTACTCTTCGTCATCGCTCATTAATATATTATTCATTATATTAAAGCGGTAATTCGCAAATGTCAAACAAAAAATGTAATATTTTAATTTTTCTGCTTTAAAAGTTTCTCAAGGTTTCCCTTCCAGTCTTCTGCAAGTTCCTCAATTCCCAAGAGTTCTTCAATCGCCTGGTAATCCTTCCTCTTGTGAAAATAAATTTCATTAGCCCTTAAAATCGAAAACTTATTTTGCTTCCTCTCTAAGAAATTAATTTCGGAGTCCTCATAAACCATACCCTCTTGAAGAACACGGAAAAAATAGCCGGTATAGCCAGTCTCGACTACTCTTTTCAGCAGCGTGTCAATTTGGTTATTCTTCGAAATCTTTGAACACGGAATCCTTCCCTGTGTCACCTGGAGCACAGCTTCTCCAAGCTTGTATGTATCTCCTATATAGATATCAGCTTCCAACATTCCTGGGGCTGAAATATTCTCGCCAAAGGTTGGAGGTGCTAATTCCTTTCCGAATTCAACAGACCATTTTGAATAATGCTCTGCAGGATAAAAACAAACCACTCTGTCAGGTCCTCCGTGAAATTCTGTCGCTGCCACGCCATCTCCCTGAAAGGATTCCTTTGATAGGAACGCTTGTGTCACGCCTTTTTTCCCAATCGCTGATAGTTCTTCTTTCCCATCCCAGGTCCTAAGTTCCGGCTTCCCGACATTCAGGTACAATATTTGGGTCATGATTCCACCAACCTTCAAGCCTTTTCCAATTATTTTATCCTTTTTACTCTAAAAACTCCATAAGGATATTTCACAGAAAAAACCTTTCCCATAAAAAGACATCTGTTTTTTCTATTGTTTAAGTCCACACTAAAAATAGTACGAAAAAAGGCAGGTTACGATCATGAATTATATTGAAAACTTGTTTCCAAAAGCCGGAGGAGTTTCGAATAAAAAAGAAAAGGATGCAAAGAAGGATAGTGCCAATAATCAAAAATGGGCAATTGTCTCGATCGCATCCATTCCACTCGTGATGACACTTGGAAATTCGATGCTGATTCCAGTTTTGCCTGTCATGGAGAAGAAGATGGGTATTTCCGCCTTTCAATCGAGCCTGATCATAACCGTATATTCAATAGTAGCGATATTTTTAATCCCGTTAGCCGGGTATTTATCTGATCATATTGGTCGAAAGAAAGTCATAATTCCAAGCCTGATCATCACTGGAATTGGCGGCACAATATCAGGGTGGGCCTCATGGCAAATGAACGATGGATACTGGGTTGTCTTAATCGGAAGAGCCTTGCAGGGCGTTGGAGCAGCCGGTGCTTTTCCAATCGTTTTGCCATTGGTTGGAGATATGTTCAAAAACGATGATGAAGTAAGCGGAGCTCTTGGAGAAATCGAAACTGCTAACACACTTGGAAAGGTTCTCAGCCCAGTATTAGGGTCATTCCTGGCAGGAATCATCTGGTTTATCCCGTTCTTTTCAATACCCGTTTTCTGTGCCCTGTCAATAATCATGATGATCTTCCTGGTTAAAAGTCCAAAAAAGAAACAAGAACCATTGCCATTCAAGGATTTTATTAAGAAAATAAAATTGATTTTCACTGAAAATGGGCGTTGGCTGTATGCCATCTTTTTTATTGGTGCGATTGTCATGTTCGTGTTGTTTGGAGTCTTATTTTATCTGTCCGATATTCTGGAGAACAAATATGGTATAAAGGATTTGAAAAAAGGACTGGTTCTTGCCCTGCCATTAGGGGCTCTATGCCTTTCATCATTTATCACAGGTAAAGTAATAAAAAAGAATATGGTCCTTATGAAGTGGATTACGTTCTCCAGCTTAGTTTTGCTTGGTGTAGCAGTGGCCCTCCTGAGTTTTTCAAGAGAGCTATGGTTTTTGATTTCCATGTTCCTTGTTGCCGGCATAGGTATAGGTGCAAGCCTGCCGCCACTGGATGCCTTAATCACTGAGAGTATTGAAAAAGAAGAACGAGGTACCATCACATCCATATATAGCTCAATGAGGTTCATAGGAGTGGCCGCAGGTCCTCCCATCATCGCTCTTATGATGAAAAATTCAAATAAACTAATGTTCATTATCCTAACCACTTTAAGCATCGCTGCCGCTCTAGCAACATTTCTTGCCATAAAACCAGATAAAAAAGAGGCGTAAAAACGCATTGTCTAATTGAACAATGCGTTTTTCAACGCCCGTCAGGTTGCTCTTCCAAAAACTTCTCAATCTCAGTGTTAAAATCCTGCCATTTCTTAACTGGAACTTGATGTGAGACTTTTGGAATAATGGCTTTTTGAAAATGTCCCAACTCTCTTTCATAGGCCCTTATGTGCTGGTTGATGAAATCTCTCGAACCATAAATAAGCAGCAAAGGCACATTTAAATTTTTCAGTCTTCCGCTGCAAGAGTAGTTCAATGATTCGTTGTAAAAGTGGAACCATGTATTCAAATCTGCCTTCAACATATGTTCAATAAGTTCAGTCCTGTAATTCTTATCAAAGGTATGTGCAGTTGCAATTACCTTTGCCAGCGTTTTAGGGGAATTTTTCACGAGATACATTCCCATCAAATGCTCATATTTCAATGCGGGTGATTGTACCTCTGCAAAGCCCCCAGAAAGGATAAGCGATTTAGTTCTTTCCGGGTATGTCAGGGAAAATTCCTGTGCGATGCTGCCTCCGGAAGAATAGCCGCACAACGTGACTTTTTCCAGTCCTATAGAATCGACCAGTCTCAAGACTTCTTCGGCATACTTTTGGATTGTAACCCTTTCTAGTACAGCTGTTGAATCACCATGACCGCTTAAGTCAGGAAGGATCAGTCTATATCGTTGGCTCAGTGGCCTTTGGAATCGAAACACCTTTCTTCCCATTCCCGGTGGGTGTAAAAAGATAATTGGACTTCCTTGCCCAATCTCTTCGTAAAAGAGATCACCATACTCTAAATTGCATAAAGTCACTCGCCATTCACTCCCTATGCATGGATTAACATAACTTCCTCAGTATAACCAAATGGCAAAACATCTCATGCATAAAGGTGCTTATACTCGTGACTTTAACAGCCCTGTATGGTATCCTTGTATTGTATATTTGTACAGAATGACTGCCGGTGATGGCCCACCGACAGTCTCCGCAATAGCCGTTTCCTTAGAGGATCGGCAAAGAAGCAGTTGGACCTCTCACTGTATTACAGTAAAGGGAGGTCTATTTTTTTTGGCTCAACGTTAGGATTGCGAGGATCAAACTGGCAAATGAAAACATCGCCATAAAGGTCTCGAATACCGTCAAAGGCATCACCCCCTTCCTGCGGGGCTAGCCGACCACCCTTGTGATTTGACTATTGCTTCTTAAGTATAACATAACCTTGTCCAAAATAAGAACATTCGTTCTATTATGAAGAAAAATTAGGGCTAAGATACTAGAAGAAATGGAATCTATCTAGTATCCGCCAGGTTCAGTTTGTCTTCAATCTAGGCTTGCCAGGATCACAGTCCGGTTGATTCATAGAGGCCGCTTCTGCGAATTTAGATAAATAATAGCATTCTTCCCTGAACATATGGTCAGCCATTAGCGGAGCAAAGCTTCCCAATGCCTGTTCAGTTAACTCCAGCTCCTTTAACTCATCAAGAAATTTCATGAACAGTTGAATTTCCAATGATACCTCTTGATTCATTCTTTGCAAAGCTGGAAAGGAAGTTAAATTCGTTCGCAGGTAACCAGTCATCTCCACTGCTTTTAAATAGAAATCCTCAAAATGCTTCATATATTTCTCACTCTTTGCTTTCAGACGCTTTTCAACCTGATCAAGGTTACTTTGAATTGCACCTGCATGGCCTGCCGCATCAAGCAGCCAGACAGTATGATGGTGCAATTCGTGAAATACCGGGGGTACCTCACCCCTTTTAAGATACTCAAGAACTCTGAATATATTCTTCAACCTCATTGACCATATGGTTGATAAAAGTAGGGCCAAAATGAATTTTTACATTGCCTGTCAGCATTTTTTCTATCAGGTCAAGCTTAAATTGCCTGAGTTTCTTCGCTTCTTCGTCCGCTCTCATGCTCAAGTGAATGAGATCGGTTGTTTCCACTCTTTGCAGCAGCCTGTCAAAAGTATTAATAAAGTACTTTGCCGTTTCTATTTCCTCCTGCTCTACAGGCACCAGCGCCTCATGCAGGAATCTCCCGTGGTCACCAAGAACCTGTAGCCAAAAACGGTGCTCATACAGGGCAGCACTGTTGAAATCCCTCTCCATCCCCTTTTCCTCCTTCAGAAATCACTTCATAAAAGCTTATATGCAAAGCAATGTAAATATTCATGGTCAAACAAAAAGGCCTGCAGACTTTTTTACTCTGCAGGCCTTACGTTTTATTTTGTAACTGGTTTCTTTAATATTCCAAGCAAGATTGCCGTAACGACAGAACCGATAAGAATTGCTGCCAGGTACAACAGCCATCCTCCTTCAACGAGCGGTACTACGAACAATCCGCCGTGTGGAGCTCTCAGTCCAATGTTAAACATCATCGTCAATCCGCCGGCAACAGCTGATCCAGCCATTACTGAAGGAATAACGCGCAGTGGATCTGCTGCTGCGAATGGGATAGCACCTTCCGTAATGAAAGACAGTCCCATAATATAGTTGGCCTTTCCTGCATCCTGGTCTTGCTTGCTAAACTTCTTTTTAAAGAAAGTTGTCGCAAGTGCGATCCCAAGTGGAGGCACCATACCTGCCGCCATGATCGCGGCCATAGGCTCATATACACCGTTTGCAAGCAAGCCAGTTCCAAAAACGTATGCTGCTTTATTAACTGGTCCGCCCATGTCGAATGCCATCATTAAACCCAAAACAATACCAAGCACTACAGCATTCCCAGTTCCTAATCCAGAAAGCCAGTCTGTGATTGCCTGATTCAGGGCACCGACTGGTTTGTTTACCAAGAACAACATGATGAATCCTGTTAAAGCAATACCGAACAATGGATACAAAAGAATTGTCTTGATCCCCTCTAGTGAAGCAGGCAATCCAGCGAATAATTTCTTTAGTCCCAAGACGAGATAACCAGCAAGGAAGCCGGCTACCAATCCGCCAAGGAATCCACCTCCACCAGTTGCTGCAAGCAATCCACCGACCATACCCGGAGCAAAACCTGGTCTGTCAGAAATACTTAGTGCGATGAAGCCTGCAAGAATTGGCACTAGTAATCCAAACGCACCGCTTCCTCCGCCTATGTCCATCAACGCTTTGGCAATCGGGTGATAAGATGGATCATCTGGATTAAAGGCGTTATAGCCAAACATGAATGAAATTGCGATTAAGATACCGCCTCCGACAACGAAAGGAAGCATATTCGATACACCATTCATCAGATGCTTATAGACTCCGCCCCGACTTTCTTTCTTTTCTGCCGCTGCATTGCCTGATGCCTTGTATAGTGGAGCATCCTTTTTGACAGCCTTTTCAATGAGGTCCTTTGGTTTGCGGATTCCGTCCGCTACAGGTACATCAATTAATGGCTTTCCTGCGAATCGGTCCATATCAACCTTTGTATCAGCCGCAATGATGACTGCTTCTGCGTTTTCAATGTCTTCCTGTGTAAGGACATTTTTTGCTCCGCCAGAGCCATTCGTTTCAACTTTGATATCAACGCCCATTTCAGCCGCTTTCGCTTTTAATGAATCAGCAGCCATATAAGTGTGAGCTATTCCAGTAGGGCATGCAGTTACTGCTACGATAAATTTTTTATTGTTCCTTTCGACCTTCTCTTCGGTTTCTTCCTGATCATAGCTGTTAATGATGCCAATGACATCATCAGCCGTTTTTGCCCCGAGAAGTTTTTCACGTGCATCGGCATTCATCAAAATAGAGGAAAGTCGCGCAAGTGCTTCAAGATGAGTATTGTTCGCGCCTTCAGGTGCTGCAATCATGAAGAACAGGTGTGCAGGCTGTCCATCCAACGATTCATAATCGATTCCAGCCTCTGACCGGCCAAATACAATTGCCGCATCCTTCACGACTGAAGTTTTCGCGTGTGGAATAGCAATCCCGTCCCCTACGCCTGTGGTGCTTTGTTGTTCACGTTTTAAGATTGCTTCTTCAAAAGCATTGCGGTCTGTAATTTTCCCCGCCCGCTCCAGAACTTCTACAAGCTCATTCACTGCATCTTGCTTTGATTCAGCACTCATGGATAACAGAATCGTCTCTCTAGTCAGCAGTTCTGTAATTCTCATGTTTTCTCCCCCTTACTAGTTTTTTTGTATTTTTACTTCTTGAAGAAGTTGTTCAACTTTATCAGGTGTACATAATCCGATTGAAAACGCAGTTGCGCTTCCGGATGCAACACTATAGCGGAATGCTTCTTTTCGATCACCAGTTTTTAGATACTGCGCCACGAAACCAGCCACCATTGAGTCGCCAGCGCCCACTGAGCTTTTGACTTCACCTTGAGGAACATCAGCTTTATAGGCGTCGTTTTCATTAATATATACGGCACCTTTCTCAGCCAATGAAACGATGACATTTTTAGCACCAGCTTCAACAAGTTTCTTTCCGTAAAAAATGGCTTCCTCAGCATCAGTAATTTCCCTGTTGAAGAACTGCCCCAACTCATGATGATTCGGCTTGATCAGAAAAGGCCTGTGGCCGAGAATGTTTTTCAGCAAATCACCTTCTGCATCCACAATCACTTCTGCTCCTGTATCCTTGCAGATTTGGACTATCTCTTCATATATGGAATCAGGCATGCTGGAGGGAATGCTTCCAGCAAGGATCAGAAAATCGCCATTTCCAAGCAACATAATCTGCTCCTTCAATGACTCTATTGCCATTGTTGAGATTTCAGGGCCGCGGGCATTTATTTCTGTTTCTGTTCCGGCCTTAAGCTTTACGTTAATACGTGTATCACCTTCAACATTGACAAATCTTGTTTGCACACCTTCCCGATTAAGAAACTCCTCGACATACTTGCCGGTGAAGCCTCCAATAAAACCTGTTGCCTTGCTTTCAACACCAAGGGAACGCAGGACCCTTGAAACGTTAATCCCTTTACCGCCCGGAAGCTTTGTTTCGTTTGCACTTCTATTCAAACTGCCTAGTTGGATTTCATCGGCTTCAACGATGTAATCAACTGATGGATTAAGAGTAAGAGTGTATATCATGTTGTCACAACCTTTATTGAAGTTTTGCTCGTATATTGCCCCTTATGATCCTCATCAATTGTATTGGTGATGATCGTTGCTTCATGTAAGTCTGCTATTTTCGCGAATGTAATCTCTGAAAACTTACTGTCATCAGCAAGAACAAAGGATTCTCGAGATAAAGTCATCGCTTTTTGCTTGATCATTGCTTCTTCCTGATCCGGTGTCGTATACCCTGAATGAGGATGGATACCATTCACTCCGAGGAAGCATTTATCAAAGCGGTACTGTTCAAGGCTAGCCAGAGCTCCTCTTCCGATGATCGCATTCGTTTTTGGCTTGGCATAACCGCCTATCACATATGTTTCAATATTTCTTTCAAGAAGCTTCGGTAAATGCATGAGACCATTGGTGACCACTACAATATCTTTAACCTGAAGAGAACTGATCATCTCGAAAACAGTTGATCCGGCATCAAGATAAATACTGTCACCTTCTTCTACAAGACTTGCAGCATATTGAGCGATCTGCTTTTTTTCCTGAAGGAATTTGGTGGACTTTTCATCCATGCTTGGCTCCTGGAGTTTGCCCCTTAATCTGGCTGCTCCGCCATGCACTCTTTTCAGGAACTTACCTTCCTCAAGAATTGTCAGGTCGCGGCGAATGGTTGATTCAGAAGCTTCAGTGAGATCAACTATTTCCTGTATTTTTACTATTGGTTTTTCTTTAATCATTTGTAAGATGAGCTGGTGGCGCTCAGGTGTTAACATGAGCCATTCCTCCTATTTGCTTCGTATTTTCATCATAATGTAATCGATTTCAAAAATCAATCATTTTCTTTCAAAAACAATCATTTTTAATCAAATTTGAAGTTTTCGCGAATGTTTTTGACAGTTATCAGAAAATAAAAAAACCTCCATAACGGAGGTTCTCTCAATAGTGTCCCTATAATATTAACGCCTTGATACCCTGGTATCCAAAATAAACTCCAAAACCAAGCAAAGAGAGGCCAGACAATATTGAAATAGCCCTCAAACTGCTATAATTCAAAAACCTCCTGAAGCCGGTCGTTATCGCCGCGACAAAAATATCCCACAATGCCAGGCCAAGAAAAATCATACTGCTATAAATCAAAAGGTCTGTACGTCCATAGTTGCTGGCTGTTTTTGCAAGTACCGAACCATAGATTCCTAGCCAGAAAAGGATTGATAAAGGACTGCTGATCGACATGATAAATCCCGTAAGGAAACATTTTAGCATCGATTCTTTACCACGGCTGAAAGCTAGATCAATGTTATTCGCCTTTACAATACATTCTATTCCAGAGTAGATAAGGACGAATCCGCCAAATAACCAAAGGAATATTTGAATGATAGGCATGTCCAAAAAATTCACAAGACCTAAATAGATTAACAGCATAAAAATAGCATCGGCAATCATTGAACCTGTCCCTACAATCCAGGCATGCCAAAAACCATTTTTGATCCCCTTATCCAACCTGGCTGAATTTACCGGACCAATCGGGGCTGCCAATGTTAATCCAAGGAAAATATAACTGACTAGTAAACTGACACTCAAGACCTCGTCCCCCAACACACAAAAACTTTGTACATTGTATGTTTGAGAATCCAATCCTAATACTACCTGTCCAATTTTTAAAAGATAGATTGAAAGATAATAATAATTGTATTCCATAGTTTCTATGCTATAATTCTTATATAAATACGCGGGTGTGGCGGAATCGGCAGACGCGCTAGATTCAGGTTCTAGTGGTGGCAACACCGTGGAGGTTCAAGTCCTCTCATCCGCATACAGAAAAGGTGCCTATACAATGGGCACTTTTTTTGTTTAAAAAACTCTTTTTGTAAACTCTGTTTCTTTCCCCGCCATTAGCAAACACAAATATTTACGCCTAATCACTTATGGAGAGTAAAGAACAGAAGAACAGAGCCTCAAAGCCTGAGGGAAACAACCTTTGGAAAAAGCAAAAAACAGCCTGGATATCCATCCAGACTGTTTTCACCTTATGATTATCCGATTAGATTCTGGCTATGGTTGTTAACCACTTCAAGAACCTTAGTTGTCTGCTCCATATCACTTTGACAAATTGGGCAAGCGGGGACATTGCTGCTTTTAAAGTTGTCGCGAACCCAGCAATTGCAATCATCAGAAGTACATACCCATACTTTCGTTTCAGCGGTTACGATCTCTTCAGGCGGTTTTCTTCCAAATGCCATTTCCTCACGCTCCTATAGGTTTAGTTATGGTTCTTCTCAATTTCGAAGCCTTTCAACACAATCCAGTTGATTATCAGGATCTTTAAACTGTGCAAGCAACAAAATATTCGGAAAGACCTTATCATCCGTTCGATTGATAAAAAAATTCATTTATTATAAAAAGCTGGCAATGTAACTTTTTATAATAAATGAATGATCCGAAAGTTGATATCTATTCCATTTTACCACACTTTCTTATTTTTACCAAAAGTGACACTCCGGTAGTGCCTGCGCAACAGTTACTAGTATATTCTTTCCCTCCAGAATTTATTAAGACTGCTTTAAAAAAATAATCAATTTATACAAAAATAGGTTGTACGCCTTCAGAAGTCTGAATAGAAATAGTACAAGCAAATTACGCTTTGACTATTGGAGGTATTTTAAAAGTGAATGTCTTCTTAGGTTATATTTTTCTTGGATTATCACTCGCCGCCCCGATTGGGCCAGTAAATGCAGCGCAGATGGACAAAGGAATCAAGAGCGGTTTTTTCCAGGCATGGCTTCTTGGCCTAGGCGCCCTGACAGCAGATATTATCTATATGTTGACTGTCTATCTTGGAGTTGTAAAATATCTCGAGACTCCGTTCATGCAATCTTTCCTCTGGTTGTTTGGATTCTTTGTCTTGATGTACACAGGCATAGAAACAATCATGAGTTCTGGAAAAATCGTAATGGATAATCGAAGTGAGGATTCTGGTTTCAAGTCATTTTTATCCGGGTTTATCATGTCCATTTCCAATCCACTGACAATCTTATTTTGGCTGGGAATTTACGGGTCTGTCCTTGCAAAGACAGCTTCCTCCTATGGAACTGGCGAACTTGTCATTTACAGCTTTGGCATCATACTAGGCCTTGTTCTCTGGGATATCATTATGGCCGCTATTTCCAGCAGCTTCCGTAAGCTACTTACAACAAGGTTACTGACTTTCATTTCCCTTATATCCGGACTATCATTAATTGGCTTTGCCCTGTTTTTTGGCTATCAAGCGTTGAAGCTTTTCCTTTGAAAAAGAATGCCCTGGTGTTGGGACGTCACATATCATGAAAAGCTGTCACAATAACAACCGATTCTTGACAGCTATGACCTCGTATCCTGAAAAGCTGTCACAATAACAACCGATTCTTGACAGCTTTGGGCTTTACATCCTGAAACCTGTCATAATAATCACGTTTTCTTGACAGCTTTGAGCTATACACCCTGAAACCTGTCACAATAACGGCGGATTCTTGACAGCTTTGAGCTCTTCACCCTTGAAACCTGTCATAATAATCACGTTTTCTTGACAGCTTTGAGCTTTACACCCTGAAACCTGTCACAATAACGGCGGATTCTTGACAGCTTTGGGCTTTACACCCTGAAACCTGTCACAATAACGGCGTTTTCTTGACAGCTTTGAGCTTTACACCTTGAAACCTGTCATAATAATCACGTTTTCTTGACAGCTTTGAGCTATACTCCCTGAAACCTGTCACAATAACGGCGGATTCTTGACAGCTTTGAGCTTTACATCCTGAAACCTGTCATAATAATCACGTTTTCTTGACAGCTTTGAGCTATACACCCTGAAACCTGTCATAATAATCACGTTTTCTTGACAGCTTTGAGCTCTTCACCCTGAAACCTGTCACAATAACGGCGGATTCTTGACAGCTTTGAGCTCTTCACCCTTGTAACCTGTCACAATTATCACGTCTTCTTGACAGCTTTGAGCTATACACCCTGAAACCTGTCATAATAATCACATTTTCTTGACAGCTTTGAGCTCTTCATCCTGAAACCTGTCATAATAACCACGTTTTCTTGACAGCTTTGACCTCGTATCCTAAAAAGCTGTCACAATAGCACTGGATTTTCTTTTTTACAATCGCGAATGTGGTATTTGTCTCTATCCCAGCGCATGCAAAGGGGCTATAAAGACCGGTTATATTCTCAGTTTCTGTCCGAGCACATTAAACGGATGAGTTAAAAAAATAAGTTTCGGGTTTCATTTTCCACATACACCCCGTTTTCATAAGTCCTGATAGCTGCTCTCTATCCTGCATTCTTTCTCTTAGCTGCGAATTCCTTGATTGTTTTTGATGTTTTCGATATATAATAGAGGTGACAAAATTAAAAGGATGAGCATTCATGAATATTATCGGACATACTGTCGAGCTCCTTGAAGATCCATTTGGACTTCTTATAGGGAATAGATATGAATATTTTTTAACGATCGAGGTAGACGAAGAGGACGAGCTCTATACTGATAAAGGCCTGCTTTTGAAGGTGCTTTTCCTGGATAATGGAGAAGAAAGACGGATCCTGCAGAGCTATTTCATTGAACAGGAAACAGAAAAGGTTCTTGATTTTGAACTTGAGGATGATGAAGTCATCCAAATAAAAAAGTATTGCGAGGAAAACATACCTGCCGAGGATGAAACAGAAGAGGAAACAAATTAAAAAGAGCAGATATCTGCTCTCAGCTTGTGGAGAAAGGTACTATTTTTTTCTTCCACAAGCTTTTTTATTCTGTTTAATTCATCTTTTTTGATGGACTTACAGTCTTTATTAATTATAAAACA
>NZ_JBIQOE010000091.1:0-20241 GCF_047739415.1 Mesobacillus sp.
GCGGACAGGATGAACCAGCAAGTATCATACCTGTACCAGCCATACAACCCATCAATCCTTCGTCTTGTAAAAATGGTCATTGATGCGGCACATAAAGAAGGCAAGTGGGCTGGAATGTGCGGAGAAATGGCCGGAGACGAAACAGCGATTCCAATCCTGATTGGCCTAGGACTAGATGAGTTTTCGATGAGTGCGTCTTCGATCCTGAAAGCACGCTCATTGATCAGGAACTTGAACAAAGCAGATATGGAAAAGCTGGCATCAAGCGTGCTGAACATGAGCACAACAGAAGAAGTAGTGGAAGCAGTAAACCAGGCAATTTCTTTGTAACATAATTGTAATATAAAAAATGTTTTAACCTATATAGGGCGGGTATAGATGAGTAAGCACTTTGGTTAGACTGAAAGTAAGCTAATCATTCTCATTTTCCCCCAGATTTGGCCGGCTGTTTATCAGCCGGCATTTTTTTGTGCTTAAAAGCCAATCTGAAAAAGTGGGGAAGACGAGAGAAATAAGAAAAGCCGTCAGAGAAAGAGCAATTACAGACAGCTTTAAGGGAAAAAGAAGAAAACATGTCAGAAGAAAGAGCAACTTCGGACAGGCAGCTTTTAATCTTTAAAAGGATTCTTCCATTCCATCAGCATTCCATAATTCAAGGATTCTTCGTCCTCAAGATAATTTGCTACGGGTTTGACTGGTGTGCGGCCGCAGCGCAGTGAAACGACAGGGTCCTTCAATTCACCTTGAAGCACCTTTTCTGCATATTCCTCAATGGACAGTTCGGCGGAATGCAAGTGGTATCCTGGCATCCGGCCACCGCCCAAAAGTCGTTCGAGCCCCAATTGCACAACAGTCTCATACATAGCTTGCATCATCCATTTTCCAAGACCGAGTTTGCGATAAGCAGGGCTTATGCAAATGTCGACAATGTATAGAGTATTGCCCTCCGGGTCGTGATTCCGTATATAGCCATTATCAGTTATTTCTGCCCAGGAATGGTCTTCGTCACCATCGTCTAAATGAACAATCAAGCCAGTTATGGAGCCGGCGATTCTGCCACCGATTTCCACGCAGAGTGCACCATCCGGAAATAAGCTAATATGATTGGTCAGTTGTTCGGTATTCCACAAGAGTTCTTCTGGAAACGGAGGCGGAAAGGCTTCCTTTTGTACCTGGATCAACTGGCCAAAATCATCTATTTTGTAGTTTCTGATGATGGTTTTTACTGGTTTGTTGCTGTCGTAAACATAAAGCTCTTTATAAAACATGTCCGCACCTCGAATATATAGTATAAGCACAGTATAAAAACATTGCGAACGCAAGGTCAAATCGTTAAACGTAAAAAATTTGTCTTCAATGACGATTATTAATGGTTTAGGCTCAATTAAAAATAGGTTTGGAAGTTTTGCATGCAGGGTAAACTAAGATTGCGCATAAAATGGGAGATCGTTCTGGAGGCCGAGGAGTAAATCCTCGGCCTTTTGCTATTGCTAATGTTAAAATATAACTAAAATTGAAAAGGGAAGAAGGAGTACATATGCTGTCTAAAGAAGATACGGTAATTGGCTTTATTGGAACAGGGGTTATGGGAAAAAGCATGGCTGGCCATCTGCTTGAAGCGGGTTATCAGCTCACCATATATACGAGAACAAAGGATAAGGCTGCTGATTTGCTGGAAAAAGGAGCGGTATGGTCGGAATCTCCGCGTGATGTCGCACAGAAGGCAGATGTTGTTTTTACGATTGTCGGCTACCCATCTGACGTGAAAGAAGTTTATTTTGGGGAGAACGGTCTCATCGCCCATGCTAAACCAGGCAGTTATTTAATTGATATGACAACCTCGACTCCTTCCCTTGCAAAAGAGATTTATGAAAAGGCAAAAGAGAAGGGGATTCATGCAATTGATGCGCCAGTTTCCGGCGGAGACATCGGTGCTCGTGAAGCAAGGCTTGCTGTCATGGTGGGTTGCGATGATGAGGCTTTTCTTCAGGTAGAACCTTTGCTCAATATCCTTGGCACTAATATTGTTCACCAGGGAGAGGCTGGTGCTGGCCAGCACACAAAAATGTGCAACCAAATCGCAATTGCTTCTAATATGATTGGTGTGTGTGAAGCAATTATCTATGCAGAAAATTCTGGTCTAGATCCTGAAACCGTATTGAAGAGCATATCGACGGGTGCGGCAGGCAGCTGGTCGCTTTCCAATCTGGCACCAAGAATGATTGATGGCAATTTTGAGCCGGGGTTTTTCATCAAGCACTTTATCAAGGACATGAAAATCGCCCTGGATGAAGCGAAGCGTATGGACATGCAAGTGCCAGGACTTTCTTTGGCATTGTCGCTATATGAGCAAATCGCGGAAAACGGCGAAGAAAACAGCGGTACACAGGCACTATATAAGTACTGGAAACAATCATAATATTTTCTAGTCATAGACCCCTCCCCAGGTAAAGATACTAAAACCTAAAGGAGGGGATTTTTATGGCTAAAAGGACGAAAAAGAACGACCCGCAGCAAAAGAACAAAAAGGGTTTTGACTCTGCTGTAATTGATTCTGAGTTCTCACATGAAATTGGCAGTGCAGCAACCAATAAGATCCATAAGGATAAGGCGAAAAAAGAGAAAGCTTCTAAGAATAACGGGAAATACAAGGGATAATAAAAAGCCGTTCCTGCTGATGGGGAACGGCTTTCTAGTTTATTTCCGCAAATAACCTTCCAAACGGTCGAGCCCTTCTTTCAACGTATCCATTGAGTACGCATAGGAAAGCCTGAAGTATCCTTCTCCAAATTTTGAGAACGCACTTCCTGGTACCACTGCCAGCTTTGCTTCATTGACCAATTCCATGCAAAAATCAAATGATGAAATATTGGATACAGGAATTTTGACAAAAAAGTAAAACGCGCCATCTGGCTTGATTACATCAAGTCCCATAGTTTGGAGTCTGTTGAATACATAATCCCGCCTTGAAGCATACTCCTGCTTCATTGGCAATGCGTCATCAATCCCAGCTGTCAACGCCTCTAAAGCTGCAATTTGTGAAATCGAAGTTGCACAAGTCACATTGTATTGATGCACTTTCAGAATATGTTTTGACAGATATTCAGGCGCAAATAGCATCCCTATTCGCCAGCCGGTCATCGAGTGGGATTTGGATAGTCCATTGATAACAATGGTTTTTTCTTTCATGAATTGGGCAATTGAAACATGCCGCTGCTCATAAACAAGCTCACTGTAGATTTCATCCGCCAGGACAAAGATCTCCTTGTCCTTGAGCAGCTGGGCTATTTCTTTTAGTTCTTCCTCAGTCAAGCTTACCCCGGTAGGGTTTGAAGGATATGGGAGGACAATACACCTTGTTTTCTCCGTAATCAGGCTTTCAATCAACTCCGCAGTCATCCTGAATTGTGTATTCCTGATATCCGCATAGACCGGTATAGCACCGCAAAGCTTGATAATTGGTTCATACCCTGGGTAAACAGGCCCCGGGATGATGACTTCACATCCTTCCTCAAGAATGGTCCTGAAAGTTATATCAATAGCCTCACTTGCTCCTACAGTTATAATCGCTTCATGTTCTGCTGAATAATCGACATTATACTTTTTGAGGTAAAAATCCGCCGCAGCCTTTCTTAGCTGGATAAGTCCAGCATTATGGGTATATGTAGTGATGTTCTCATCTATCGCTTTCTTGCCAGCTTCTTTGACATGTTCCGGTGTCGGAAAGTCAGGCTGGCCTATGGTCAAGGAAACCATGTCTTTCACATCTGCAACCATATTAAAGAATTTCCTGATTCCCGAGATTT
Source organism: Mesobacillus sp. (assembly GCF_047739415.1). Lineage (GTDB taxonomy): Bacteria > Bacillota > Bacilli > Bacillales > Cytobacillaceae > Mesobacillus. The sequence goes on from NZ_JBIQOE010000091.1 coordinate 3,807, forward strand.
CTATATTTTTCACTCTATTGTTAATTAAATGCTCCACGTCTTTCATCCCTCCGATTAAATATCACTATTTTACCATGATGAATGAGAAAGATGTAAAATTCGTCCTCCCAGGCAAAAAGGTTATTTAAAATTAGCGGCGAATATTAGTTAAGTAAAAACTAAAAGGAGAGATTCAATTGAATTTGGAAGAGATAAGACAACATTATAAAGAATTTGATGGATGGACCCGTTCGCTCAAGGGATTGACAGATACTGAATGGAATAAGCCTTTAGGGGATGGGAATTGGTCGGTTGCTGCAGTTGTGTCCCATCTGCTTTTCTGGGATCAATACTCATTAAAGGAAAGGTTCCCATATTTTAAAGAAGGAGCTGAACTGCCTTCCTACCCTGATTTTCAAAGTGTCAACGAACGAGCACGAAAATACGCAGAAAATACAGCAGCAAAGGAAGAAATTATTGATGGACTCCTTGCTGTTCGCGCAGAATTCCATAAGATGCTTGAAGAAATGGATGATGACAAGTTGGCTGTGTCATTTAAAATTTCCGATCACCAGATGACGGTTGGCTCATATCTGGTCGATTTTATCGAGCACGACCTCCATCATAAAAAGCAAGTAGATGCCGTATTAGGCAGGACATTGGTAAAATAAATTAGAGGCGCAAACCGAGCTTTCGGTTTGCTTTTTTATTTTGAATTTGGATATTCCCTGTATAACTTTTGCCATTCTCATGACAATAGATCATTTTTAGTTTCAAGCACCTTTATTCTCAAGTCTTTAACTAAACAGTTTAAATAGTCGTGCCGATAAGAGGTATATAGTACTAATTTTATAAAAAGAAGGAAGAGCATTATGAATGATAGTAGTATTTTATTAGAATCAGGCACGAATGAACTTGAAATTGTCGAGTTCGGCATTGGCCAGAATAAATTTGCGATAAATGTCATGAAAGTAAAAGAAATCCTCAATCCTGTACCTGTAGTAGCAATTCCGAACGCCCATCCATTTGTTGAGGGAATCATGGAACTTAGGGGAGAAGTGCTGCCGGTCATTAATGTCGCTGCTGCACTGGGCCTAAAGGAGTCGACAAATCCACTGCAGGACAAGTTAATCGTCGCCGAATTCAATCAAATGAAGACAGTTTTCCATGTTCAAACCGTTTCTCAAATCCATCGCATCTCCTGGGCACAAATTGAGAAGCCGTCAGAAATGTATCAGGGACAAGAGAGCCAAATAATCGGAGTAATCAAGTTAGGCGGAGAAATGATACTTTTCCTGGACTTTGAAAAAATCCTTCTTGAGATCAACCCTGATTCTGGAATCAAGGTCAGCGATGTTAAGAAACTTGGTCCGAGGGAACGTTCTTTGAAAAGAATCGTCATTGCGGAAGACTCTGCAATGTTAAGAAAGATGCTTCATGACACTTTGAGTGAAGCTGGATTCCAGTACCTGGAATTTTTTGAGAATGGACAGGATGCCATTACGTATCTTGAACACCTGGCAGAGAATGCTGACGTTTTTTCACAGGCAGTACAGCTTGTGATCACCGACATAGAAATGCCGCAGATGGATGGACATCACCTGACAAAGAGAATAAAAGAGCACCCGGTACTGCAAAAGCTTCCTGTTATTATTTTTTCTTCGCTTATCACAAATGAATTGCGTCATAAGGGAAGTGTTGTGGGAGCAGATGCCCAGATCAGCAAGCCAGAGATAAGTGAATTGGTCCTGAAAATAGATGAATTGATTTTATAAAAAATTGTAACCAAAAAAGAAAGCTGGTTTCAGCTTTCTTTTAAGGGTACCGTTCTCCAAGCTTCTTGAAAACAGGCTTCACATATTTCCTCGTCTTGCCTGCTCCGGCCGTTTCGGTGGATTCTTTCAATCCTGTGTAGGCTGACAATAACTTTTTTGCGCTGGTCAAGGAAATAGATGCCCTGGGATTCCTCACTGACTGATCGAGTTTTCCTAAGTGGGGAAGCTGCTCAAAATCCTGTTTAGTCGGCGGGATATGGAATGTGTAGTCGCCGCAAACCACTAGTACGTCTGATTGCTGCTGGCTGTTTCTCGGGTTGTTAGAAAAATGGAGTCCTGTTTTTTTAGCTTTGCCTTCAGCAAGCATTTTTTTAATCGCATCATGTTTTAACTGATATAAAAATTTCGGATTGGGAGCAGTCTTGGCATGACGGTTCACAGTGAAGATTGCTTGTGAGAGGTTCTCGATCGTTGGACGGAGTGAGGGGATCTTGTTCCTTTCATTATTCAATGGGATAGGCTCCTTTCATTTTTGTTAAAAAAGTCTTTTTTAACCTATTATCATTATACCCTTAATTTGGCTGATTGAGAAATAGAAGCCTTTTAATAGGAACTATCGAGTGATTGTGACTCTAGTTCCATTGGGAACTTGCCGTGCCAGCTCAAGAACATCCTTGTTATGCATTCGTATACATCCCTTCGAAACGGCCTTGCCGATCGACGCAGGATTATTTGTTCCGTGAATACCATATCCAAGTTTTGATAATGACAACCACATGGAGCCGTATGGACCGCCGGGATTAGGTTCTCTGTTCACAATCACATAATCGCCTACCGGGGTTTGCGTAAGCATTTTCCCGATGCCAACGGGATAGGATTTTATCAGCCTGCCGGATCGAAAAAGTGTAAGCTTTTTACTGCCCAGTGAAACGGAAATTGAATAGGGAATAGAAGCTGGGTCTGGAAGTCCCGGAATTACGATTCGCTGGCCGGGATAGATTAGTCCAGGATTCGTGATACCAGGATTGGCAGCAAGTATTTGTTGAAGCGACCTGCGATAATTAGCGGCAATCACCGCTAACGTTTCTCCTCTTTTAACAATGTGATACATGGAATCTCCTCCTCTAATGCAGTCTATGCTGGTTGATTGGAGAGGGCACCTTTCGAGCATTGTTTGTCGTTTTTTAGCGAAATATTGTAAATTTTTAAAAAATAGTATCGTTTTTCCTTATTTTAAAGGGTAAAATAGGAATATAAAACTAGTTCGCAATCATGGACCAGGTACTATTGTACTTCTGGAATGAGGATGGTTTGATGAATCAGATGAAGCAATCAAGATTAACTAAAAGAAGAGGCGTTTCTGCTTCAACAAAAATAGAACAGATGATTTCAGATATCATCTTTAAACATGTAAAAGATCTTGTTTTTATCATGCAGGTCGAACCGGGTTACCAATTCCGTTATTTATTTGCCAATGAGAATGGTCTGCTCCATGCAGGGATGGCTGTTAGTGATATCGGCAGGACGATGGATGAGGTTTTAACTCTAAACCATCTAAAACCATTGAAAAAACAATATATTAAGGCAGTGGAAGAGGGCGTGGAAGTTGTTTTCCATGATGAAGTAGACATGGATAATGACAATCAGGTCCTTGGCGAGACACTATTGACCCCCATCAAGGATGAAGACGGAGAAGTTCAATATGTTGTAGCGGTAACCAGAGATATAACAGAGAATAATAAAGAAAAGAATAGATTGATTGATAGCGAGCAACGATATCGTTCGCTCATTGACCATAATCTGGATGCTGTCTTTTCAATTGATTTACAGGGGAAGATCCTTGATGTCAATCCGGCAGCTCAATTACTGACAGGATATACTGTCAAACAGCTTAAATCGAAGAGAATCACTAGCTTGATATGTGAAAGTGATCTGCCCCCCTTTCAGGAAGTCTTATCCGATACAAAAATGGGTAACGCAAAGGAATCGCTCGATTGTAGGTTTATACACCGGAAAGGAAAATTCCTGACGGTCCATTTAAAGACAATTCCGATCGTCATTCATTCTGAAATAAAGGGTATGTATATCATTATCCGAGACCTTTCCGAGCAGGCAAAAAGCACAGAACTGATTAAGTACATGGCCTTCCATGACCAGTTGACAGGATTGCGAAACAGGCGAGCCCTCCTCGATCAACTGGATAGTCTGGTAAAAAATAAAAAAAAGCAAAAAGCTGAATTTGCCCTTCTGTTTCTGGATATAGATCGATTTAAGTACTTGAATGATACACTTGGACACCTTGTTGGTGATCAGATACTGAAGCAGGTAGCACATCGATTGATCGACATCCAAAAAGAAAACTGTACTGTTTACAGGCAGGGCGGCGATGAATTTATCATAGTACTTGAAAAAACGGGCAGAAAAAGTGCAGGGGAGTTTGCGCAAAAAGTATTATGCAGGTTCAATGAATCTTTTTATTTTAATTCCCAGGAGTATTATATAACACCGAGTATTGGAATTAGCCTTTTTCCGAATGATGGGAAGGATGCTGAAACGCTGATAAAAAATGCTGATGAAGCTTTATATATCGTGAAAGAAAAAGGTAAGGCCCATTATCAATTTTATCGCTCTGACATGCAGTCTACGGGGGTAAATATCTTAGCGCTCGAGGCTCATTTGCGAAAAGCGATCGAACGTGACGAACTAGAACTGTATTATCAGCCGCAGATCAATCTGCTTACAAATGAAATATCAAGCTTTGAAGCTCTGCTGCGTTGGAACAACAGTGAATTTGGATTTATTTCACCAGCGGAATTCATCCCACTCGCAGAAGATACTGGATTGATTATCCCAATTGGCAACTGGGTAATTGAAAGGGCGTGCCGACAAATCAAGGACTGGACGGAGAAGACAGGGAAGCCGATCAGGATAGCTATTAATATTTCTCCTAAGCAATTCATGCAATTGGATTTAGTACGGGTCATCAAGAGTTCTTTAGAGAAGTACAATATTGACCCATCTCTACTGGAGATCGAAATTACTGAGGGCGCGATGCAGGATACAAAGGAGACGATCCCAATCCTGAAACGGTTGAAGGACTTAGGAATCAAAATCTCGGTAGATGATTTTGGGACTGGATATTCATCGCTTAGTTATTTGAAACAGTTTCCTATCGATGTATTGAAAATAGACCAAAGTTTTATAAGAGATATAAAGTATAACGGCAAGGATGCCGCAATCATAACAACGATTATCCACTTGGGCAACAGTCTTGGCATGGAAGTGATTGCGGAGGGGGTCGAGGAGCAGAGCCAGGTTGATTTCCTGACAAATGCCGATTGTGAAAAAGCACAGGGGTTCTTCTTTGCTAGACCATTAAAAGCGCAGGAAGCAGAGGAAAAGTTCATTCTGATACCAAAAACAAGCAGCTGATCAGCTGCTTGTTTTTTCGCTTTTTAAGGTAAAAATCGCAAGTTCAGGCTGGGACAAAAACCTGAACGGAAGTCTGGTCGTTCCAAGACCGCGATTTACATATAGGGTCAGGCCGTCGTTGGGGCCAACAGTATAAAAGCCCTCCACATATTTTTCGGCAAAAGGCGGGGTAACCAATGGACCGTAAAAGGGAATTTGGATCTGTCCTCCATGGCTATGTCCGCTCATCTGCATTTGAATTGGATATTGTGCTGCCTCTTCTGCTTTGTCTGGAGCATGGGATAAAAGGATGGTATATGAGTTAGTTGGTATTTTGGCCATGGACGCGTTCAAATCAGGGTTACCCAATATAGCATCATCGATTCCGGCAATCCATATCGAACTGCCATCAAGAAGCTTGATGGCAGTTGAGGTGTTCAGTAATAAAGTGAATCCTGATTGCTCCATTATTTGTTTATAAAGGTCTGACCCGTATCCTCCATGGTCATGGTTACCATACACGGCAAACTTTCCTAGCGGAGCATCCAGGTTGCTCAACATGGAAATAAGCTTATTTTTTTCAGTGAAATGTCGGGGATCGTCAAGTAAATCCCCAGTAAAAACAATCAGGTCAGGCTTCAGTTTATTTATTTTGATAATCAATTGCTTCAACTGTTCCATTGTATACTGGAATCCGATATGGGTATCGCTGAACTGAATGACCCTCACTCCATCAAACCCGGATGGCAATGCCGCTTTTTTAATAGTATGACGCGTAATATCAAGCATGCGGGGTTCGACTTCACGGGCATAAAAATAGCCCCCTGTGCCGAGTCCTCCAGCAGTCAATAAAGTTCCAACTGCCCTTTTAATAAAAGTCCTCCGAGTGATTTGTTCAGACATGAAAAATACCAACCTATTCCCGAATTTTCTCTACTATACTAGCAAACAAACAAGGAAATTAGAAGTGCCATTTTAGGGAAAGGTCCATATTCATGATGTTTTTAAATAAATTCAGAAGGGAAGAGAAAGGAAAATATGACAAACCCTTTAAAGGTAAATGAAATTCGAGGTGTTGTTGATGGATGATTATGATATTAGGATGGAAATGATATTTATTCCCGCAAAAAATGGATATATAAAGGTTTTTATTTATGGTTTTAATCGTTTAGGAACGTGGGGGAATGCAGTAGCTGTCTTTAATGGCGAAAGTGCTACCGCGAAAGGTTTTAATAAGAAAAGGACCATCGTACATTCGCTTGTAAAGCTTCACAGATCACTTGAAAAAAAGCGGAGAGAGAACTAAAAGTTATATTCGTTGTTGCCTGCTTTCCGCCTGAATCGGCTTTCTCTCCGGGCGATCCGCTCGTGAGTCGGGCACTTTGAACAGATAAAAAAGACAAGGCCGGAACCAATTCCAGCCTTATCCCATAGTTTAACGGTAACTGACTGCTCTTGATTGCATCGCTTTCCATGATGCAATAAAGCGATCTTTGTTTACTGGCACTTGCTTTCTGCCAGATAGGGGGTCGTTCAGATATACCGTGGTTTCATTGAATCCGACCAGGACGACTGCGTGAAGGTCTAGTGGCGTTTTAATGACCTCATTGCCATGGGTCCAGGATTCCCAGCGATCGGGCAGTCGATAATCGCCCGTAGTCCATACAACGGCTGGATAACCAGCAGATACATGATCAAGTACTTCGCTAAAATCTTTGCCTGTCAAATTGACGGCTCTGCCTGATAAATACCGATTAATTAAATCAATCATTGGTTTATCGAAGACCGCGTAACCGGCGTGCTTTCCGGTCATATCCCCAACAAAACCTTCAGCAGGGTTCCCCCAGCTCAAAATATCCCCGTTTGCTGATCTTTTCAAAGGATCATTATCTTTCTTTATCTCCTTGAAAAGCTTCATTTTATCAGTATCAGCTCCGGCATATTTCAGCATCATCGCCAGGCTGGTTACTTCACAACCGTATTTTAACTCTGGATTTTGTTTGATTAAGGGTACATTCATTAACGCTTTGCTTTTTTGTTGTTGCTGTTGTTTTTCCTGTTTTTGAATAGGATTGGGGACCGCCATTTCCTGAATTGGCTCAGGACTTTCATTCGTGATGATGGGTTCATTTAAGGTTTTCTGCATTTGTGCTTCATTTTCGGCGGGCGAGCCGTGGCTGCATCCAAGCAATGGAAGAAGAATGCCGATGAAATGCCACGTTTTCATGTCATCATCCTTCCATAAGCCTATTTTTATTTTTAGTTATTACGATGATTTTATGACATGAGGAAAATGGAAACAGTGTAACTGTGGGAATACTCATATTATGGTAAAATCATTCATATCACATTAATGGGTAGAAAAATGATTGTTGACGTTTCGCAAGTAGATGCATTGTGAAGGGAGGTTTCCGTTTGAATTGGATGCTCTGGATATTTTAACCAACCTCGAACAAGTCGTTCCTTTTTTTCAGCCCATTTTTAACGCAGATGAGCATAAAATTATTGGGTATGAAATATTGGGCCGGTATATTAACGGTAAAGAGGATATAAGTCTTGGGTCTTTTTTTCAGGATGATACCATCCCAGAAGAGTACCGAATCGAAGTGGAAAATGTCGTTTTTACCAAAGCGATGGATGTAGCCTCTCAATCAGGGGATCAGGAGCTTTTATGGTTTGTCAACAGGGATGCAGGTTTGTTGATGATGGATGATGGAGAGGGGTTTTTACAATTGATCCTTTCGTACCAGGAAAAGGGAGTCAAACCTGAGCATATTGTTCTTGAAATCTCAGATCGTAATGAACAAAGTCATATAGAGCATCTAATCAACTACTACAAGTCCTTTGGGATTAAAATCGCGATCGATAAAGTCGGAAATGAAAGCAGCTATTTTGAGCGTATAGCAGGTATTGAACCTGAAATCCTAAAAATTGATATGTCCTCCCTTAGGTCCAATAACTCAGGCCCTGCTTATCTCGATGTCCTCCATTCTTTATCAATCCTTGCCCGGAAAATTGGCGCAACCCTTTTGTTTGAAAACATCGAAACTCCTTACCAGTTGCAATTTGCCTGGAAGAACGGAGGGAGGTTTTATCAAGGGTTCTATCTGATTAAACCTCAAAGGGGATTAGTGGAAAAGGAGATCCTCAGGGAAAAATTAAAGTCAGAAATACATGGGTTTATTTTATCCGAGAAGAAACGGCTTCATTCTTTTTTTGACTTGAGAATCGAGTTGCACACAAAGTTCCAGGAACTGATTAACCGCAATAAAAAATGGCAAAATCCAAGCGAGTTTCTCATGTCCCTTGGAGACAGCCTTGATGGAATTGCCTTCCGGATGTATATATGTGACGAAGATGGTTTTCAGTTATCGCCGAACCTTTATAAAACAGCAGATCAATGGCTGCTGCAGCCAAAATACGAGGGTAAAAACTGGAGTTGGAGACCTTACTTCCTTGAGAATATCATTAGAATGAGGACAGGAAAAAAAGGGATCCTGTCAGACCGCTACAGTGATATTGAAACAGGGGAGGTCATTCGGACGTTTTCGCTTCCTTTAAATGGAACAGAATTTTTATTTGTTGATTTGAGCGCCTCCTTTCTTAATCAACGTGAAGGGTTATTTTAACAAGCCGAAAAGAGCATAGTAAAACGGAATATGCACAATTTATATATACAGCCTTCTATAAGGGGGATTTAATTTGAGCATATATACGACAATGCTTTTACTGGCAGGTGCAGGGGTGCTGCTTGCTGGCCTTTTCTATACCTGGACTTTCGGAAAGGGACAGAAAAGGGCTCATGGCAATCTGGATTCCCAGGTCCCTGGTGCTGTCCAGGAGCACGCTTATATCCGCAACCCAATTTTTTTGACATATATTATCGTTCTCTCCATAGCCCTGTTGTTCGTCGTTTATTTTGCGGTGACCACAGGAACTGGATATTAACCTCCAAACGGAGGTTTTTTTTTTGGTAAAAATGAAAATCGACCTGATAAAACTACAATTTTTTTAACATATGCGTTAGTTCGAGCCAGATAAGGGTAGATTGATATTGTAAAACAAGTTTTTCTGTCAGATGTTGATGTTATTTTACGAATGAATTTCGTAATCAAATAGGGTAAATGTTGGTAAAATTGTATTTACTAGTCATCATGGAGGAGGGGGAGAAAATGGACAAGCAATTAAAGCTATTATTTTTGATTTTATCGGTTTTATTATTTTTAGTACCGGCCAATGCATATGCCAAATCGGAATTGCAAGGAAGGGAAGAAGTTTTCGAATTCCTCGGAAAGGCGTTTGATTCACAGGTTTCCTTAAGTGAAAAAAGCAGGACAATGGATGAAATTGAAGGAGTACTGGATCCTTATTTTACAGAGGGCTATAAGTCCCGATTTATAGAAGAGAATGTGGTAGGACAGGAAAATGAGTACCAGACTTATGGAACGGACTTTGCTCTATATTATATTCCGTTTTACGCCTTTTCAGAAAAAACAAAAGTGGTGGAAATGGAGAATGAAATTTATGTAGTCGAGTTTTTCCCTGGCAATACGGAAGGACCTGTAGGCTACGAAGACCATTATGAAGGCTTGAAGCTTGTTAAAGAGAGTGGAAATTGGAAGGTAGCTGATTACCTGTATGATAAGGTACCACAGGAAGTAATCAATAAAGCCTATCCGGAAAAAGCCAAGGAGCAGCAACAGGATGCAAACCCTGAGAATGAAGAAAAGTCGGTGACCGGGAAAATGGTATTTGGACCGAATTTCTCAACGCTGAAGACGTTCTTAGAGTTAGGTGTAATCTTCAAGAATGAGAGCAGGACATTGTTGTTCGGGTTATTATAAAAAGTATTAAGCGTGAAATCTGATAATAGATTTCACGCTTTAATTTTTATTCTTTGATATCCAGAACCTTTTTCAACTTCTCGAGGTCAAAGCCTGTGATGACTTCTTCGCCTATTACGATGGTTGGTGTGGAATAGGAGTTGTAAGTATTCGTAAGCTCCTGCCTGCTTTGTTCATCTTGGTTGATATTTTTCTCTGTATAGGCAAAACCGAATTCATTTAGGAACATTTTAATGATTTTACAGGGAGGGCAATCGTTCTGGGTGTACACAATGATGTCGTTCATTTTAATGGGTTCCTCCGGTATTCTTGTTTAAATAATGGGCTAGTCCCATGGCGCTCACATTTACATCGAGATATAGAAGTTCATATATCGGATGCTGATCTGGCAGTCCCAGCTGGGTCAGTTGAGTTTTAATTTTAGCATAAAGTCTTTGTGTAATGTACTCAACTTGCTTATCTGGATGCTTTTCCTCTAGGACGACCTGTTTTGCTTCTTCAACGAAAACTTCCAGCCAACTCTCCACTTGCCTGAATGCTTCAGAGGGGTTCTCTGACATGCCAAAATGTCCAAAATAAATTCGTTCTATCCCGAGTTCCTTGAAACGGCTCATGGAATGAAGCATCTTTTCCGGATCAAACTGGTTCGGTGATGTCGTAGGCAGGTAGAATTCGATGCCATCGCGATCAAGCTGCGGATAAAAAATACCGGCAGTGTCACCAGAAAAAATCCCATTTGTTAGCGGGTGATAGATACTGAAGTGGTGGTTTGCATGGCCTGGCGTATCTAAAAACTCAAGTGTCAGTGTCTCGCTGATTTTTAGTGTGTCGCCGTCGCCTTTTACCACCAGGCGCTCTTCGGGGATCTCAACGATTGGGTCAAATAGCTGCGAAAACTTCTCACCATAGACAGCCTTTGCTCCCATAATCAATCTTGAAGGATCAGCTAAATGTCTGGCACCCTTTGGGTGTACGATTACTTTGGCATTAGGGCAATGCTGGAGCATCAACCCCGCTCCCCCTGCATGGTCGAGGTGTATATGTGTCACAATTATGTATGAGATATCGGCCGGAGATACACCTAGTGTTTGTAAGCCTTCAAGTATATAGGGAATTGACGGGCTTGCGGATGTTTCTATAAGCGTTATCTTTTCTTCCGTTAAAACATATGTACCGGTACGTTCCGCCATACTTAAATCAAAATCATCGATTAGAAAGACATGTTCGGATAGTTGCAATGGTTTTTTCAAAAAATCACTCCTTTTCTCGAAGCTTTTACTTGTACATCGTCTGACATTATTTTATTCTGTTAATATTGACATGTAAAGAATTGTGTATAGAAAATTCTGAAATCATTTTACATGGATATAAATAGGCCAATTGCAAAATCTATTTATAAGTTATTGGTTTTTGTTTTGAAAGGAGAGGGAGCATAATGTCACAGCTTCAGGGAATAGTCACTCGTTTAAAGAATCTGCAAGAGCAGTCCAATGGAGGAGAACCTGCTCAACGCTTTTTTGAAGTGAATGGAGAGCGTAAATGCCAGGTTACATACCATCCAAAAACTGAAACATACGAATTGGAAGTATACACTGACAAGGAAAAGCCTAAGAAATATCAATTCGACAATATTGATATGATTACGATCGAGATCTTTGATCTTATTCAGTAATCTTCAATAACAATGGGACCCATCTGTGGTCCTTTTTTGTTTTGAATTCTGTGGTTAATATCCTCAGTTTCTTGAAGCAAACTAAATAAAAGCGCCTTCATTCATTTTGTGATAAAATGTAATGGAAAGAAATCCATTTTAGGGAGTTTTCGCCATGATTAGTCTTTACAGCGGTGAGTTTTTGGAAGTGTCAATTAGAGATGTGATGATACCTTCTGAACGCGTAGCCCATGTCCAAGTCGGAAATAGCCTTGAGCATGCTCTTCTTGTGTTAACAAAGAGTGGGTATACTGCGATTCCTGTCCTTGATCCTCATTATCGTCTAATGGGTTTAATCAGTACACCTATTATAATGGATTCAATTCTCGGCCTGGAGAGAATCGAGTTTGAGCAGCTTGAGAAAAAACGAGTCGAAGAAGCTATGAATTCGAAAATACCAAGAATCAACATCCACTCAACTCTTCAATCCTCCTTAGACCTTCTTGTAGATCACCCTTTTCTCTGTATAGAAGATGATTCAGGAATATTTGAAGGTATTCTGACAAGACGGACCGTATTGCTGAAATTGAGCAAGCAAGTTAAAAGGTATAATAAGAAATAGATCATAAGGCAGCTCCCGGATACGGGGGCTGAATTTTTTACTTTATGAGAAAGAATAACTTGAATACTTTGATTACTGGCCAGCTCCAGCGCTTGTCTGGGCTGAGCAAGGCGCTTGCGCTTTTCTTTTAGAGGTGTGTAAATGGGACAAGCTGAACAAAAAAACAAGAAGGAAACAAAACGCTCTTTTGTACTGGCAACAGTCATGCTCGCCATGTTTATGGGAGCTGTTGAAGGGACGATAGTTTCTACTGCAATGCCGGCAATCGTCGGCGACCTGGGCGGTTTTGCATTATATAGTTGGGTTTTCTCTGCCTACTTACTAATGAATGCTGTTACTGTTCTTATCTACGGTAAATTATCGGATTTATTTGGCAGGAAACCAATTTTAACATTTGGAATTATTATTTTCTTGATCGGTTCGATTCTTTCGGGGACGGCCGAAACAATGGAAATGCTGATTCTATACCGGTTCATACAGGGTTTTGGAGCTGGTGCAGTCATGCCGATTGCGACTACAATCGTCGGGGATATCTATTCAAGGGAAGAAAGAGCTAAGATACAGGGGTATCTCTCCAGTGTATGGGGGATTTCAGCAGTATCGGGACCGGCGCTTGGAGGCTTGCTAGTGGAATATGCAAGCTGGAGATATGTTTTCTGGATCAATGTCCCACTCGGTATCCTTGCAATCGTGGGTCTCTGGCTTTATCTTCATGAAGATATTGAGAAAAAGAAGCATAAGATCGATTATCCCGGAGCAGTACTCCTTACTGTGGCGATAAGTTCACTGATGATAGTCCTGGTCGAAGCGGGGGCAAATTGGGCATGGACATCCCCAAAAACAATCGGCCTGATCGGCGTAAGTGTTCTGACCTTGATCCTCTTTATTTTTCAAGAGAGAAGGGCAGAAGAGCCGATGATGCCATTTAATATTTGGCGTGAACGGTCAATATTCATTGCGAATATGACTTCCTTGACAACCGGTGTCATGCTTATTGGTATTTCAAGCTTTTTACCTGCCTTTGTACAGGGAGTCATGGAGAGGTCCCCGATTGTGGCTGGTTTCACTTTGACGGCCATGTCAATAGGATGGCCAATTGCAGCGGCTGTAAGCGGTCGCCTGCTCTTGAGTATCGGCTATCGCAAGACCTCTCTATTTGGTGGTGCGGCATTGATTCTCGGAAGTATTCTATTCGTCACCCTGAAGCCAGAAGCAGGTCCATTATGGGCTGCAGCAGGGTCGTTTTTCGTTGGAGTCGGGATGGGGCTTACTAGTACGGCATTCATTGTTTCAATCCAAAGTACAGTTGCCTGGCAGCAAAGAGGCATAGCAACGGCAGCCAATATGTTCATGAGGAACCTGGGCAATACAGTTGGAGCTGCCTTGCTTGGTGGAGTACTTAATAGCAGCATCTTGAGCTATATGGAAAAGAACGGAGCAGAAGAACAGGATCTCACGATAGATACAGCAAATGTTCTGCTCAATGAATCAGAGCGAATGAAGCTCCCTGCAGAGTTGAAGACAATCCTTCAGGATGCGCTGACAAATGCACTTCATTCGGTTTACATTGTCGTATTCATTTTTGCTATTGTCAGTTTGCTGTTCATCTTATTCCTGCCTAAAAAGGAAAAAACTGCAGAGTGATCTGCAGTTTTTTCTATAATGTAAAAAGAAAAAAATTCATTTATAATATAAGAAAATCTTATCAAGAGGTTCAGTTATGTCATCTATTTCAGAGTTTCATCTTTTATCTGTGCTTGCGCAGGAAATGAATATGAGGAAGGCCGCGGAGAGACTGTTTGTATCACAGCCTGCTCTGTCACAGCGACTACAATCAATTGAGAAGGATTGGGGTACCAAGCTTTTCCTCCGGTCGCAAAAAGGGCTGACATTAACGCCTGCGGGAGAGGTCGTACTCCAATTTGTCAATGAGACAATTGCTAGAGAAGAAAAAGCCAGGGAATCAATCCATGCATTAAATTCCGAGGTGTATGGAACCCTTAAAATAGCTGTCGCTTCGATTGTCGGTCAAAATTGGCTGCCACAGGTATTGAAAAAATATGTAAACCGTTACCCCCAGGCGAAAATTTCGCTTGTTACTGGGTGGAGCAGTGAAATATCAAAGGCACTTTATGAAGACCAGGTCCACATCGGAATTATCAGGGGCACGCCAGACTGGAAGGGTGTCAAAATTCACTTATTCAAGGACAGTCTGTATTTGGTCGACACGGAAATAACAAGTCCTGAACAAGTATTGGATACAGACCGGCCTTTTATCCAGTTTAAAAGCGATTCTAACTACTATCAGGAAATCCAGGATTGGTGGTTACGGCAATTCCAGACAGCGCCCAAAAGGACAATCATTGTAGACCAGATTGAAACCTGCAAACAAATGACCTTCAACGGCATTGGCTACGCAATCCTTCCGGCAATAACACTTAATGGGGCGGAAAAGGACATTTTTAAAGTACCGCTGCACGACGAAAATAATGAACCATTGGGAAGGGACACCTGGCTTCTTGGCTATGAATCAGCTTTCCGGTTAAAGCAAGTCCAGGCCTTCATTGACATCGTCAAAGAACATATTGTTGAATCCAAGAAAACAGATAAATAGTTTTTCTTGTTTTAAAAACTTTTGTTTGTTAAAGTAATTTTTAGAAAAGACTGTTTCCACTCTGTTGCTTTAGCACATTAATTCTATGTAAGAGCAACCTGTTAACGGGAAGAGGCTGAGAATACATACATAATTGGAGGTAAAGTTTATGAAAATGATGGATGCTAATGAAATTATTTCGTTTATTCAAAATAGCAAAAAAGCCACTCCGGTAAAGGTATATATTAAAGGTGACCTGGAAGGAATCGACTTTGGCGAGAACGCCAAGACGTTCATCACAGGCAACACAGGCGTGATTTTCGGCGAGTGGGCTGAAATCAATCCGGCTATCGAAGCGAATCAGGCTAAGATTGAAGATTATGTGATTGAAAATGACCGCAGAAACTCAGCTATTCCATTGCTGGACATGAAGAATATCAAGGCTCGTATTGAACCAGGGGCAATTATCAGGGACCAGGTGGAAATAGGCGATAATGCTGTTATTATGATGGGTGCTTCGATTAATATCGGCGCTGTTGTAGGCGAAGGTACTATGATCGATATGAATGTTGTTCTGGGCGGACGTGCTACAGTCGGAAAGAACTGCCACATCGGGGCAGGTTCTGTTCTTGCTGGTGTTATCGAGCCACCTTCAGCAAAGCCAGTAGTAGTAGAAGATGATGTAGTAATCGGTGCTAACGCTGTTGTCCTTGAAGGCGTAACTGTAGGCAAGGGTGCAGTTGTAGCTGCAGGTGCAATTGTCATCGATGATGTGCCTCCGTATACAGTGGTAGCTGGAACCCCAGCACGTGTCATCAAGGAAATCGACGAAAAAACGAAATCAAAAACTGAAATCAAGCAGGAACTTCGCCAGCTTTAATAGAAAGCATGACAGAAAGCGTGGATAATTGGTCCGCGCTTTCTTTTATAAGGAGAGAACGATATGAACTGGGATGCATTCATTAAAATTAGAAGAGATTTGCACCAGATTCCTGAACTCGGATTCAAGGAGTTCAAGACGCAGGCTTATCTCCTTGATTATTTGAAAAGTCTTTCCGTTGACCGACTTGAAGTAAAGACTTGGAAAACAGGGGTTTTCGTCAAAATTCATGGGATGAATCCCGAAAAGACGATCGGGTACAGGGCAGACATCGATGGGCTGCCGATTACAGAATCAACAGGTTTGGAATTCCAATCCCTTCATCAAGGGCAGATGCACGCTTGCGGACATGATTTCCATATGACTATCGCCCTCGGGCTGATCACATACTTTGTTGAAAACCCGATTGATGATCATTTGCTGTTTATTTTTCAGCCGGCGGAAGAAGGTCCGGGTGGCGCTGAACCAATGCTCAAGACAGATATCATGCAGGAATGGAAACCAGATCTGATCATTGCTCTGCACATTGCTCCTGAATATCCAGTGGGAACAATCGCAACAAGGGAAGGGCTCTTGTTTGCCAATACTTCTGAGTTGTTCATTGACCTTGAGGGGAAAGGGGGACATGCCGCATATCCTCATCAAACGAATGATATGGTCATCGCTGCATGTGCGCTTGT
>NZ_JBIQOE010000092.1:0-3741 GCF_047739415.1 Mesobacillus sp.
GTGAACTTTTTATCATCCGGTATCACAAAACCATAGTGCTTGCTTTCGGTATAGGTACCAACAATTTGTGAGACGCCTCTTTCAAGAATACGCACAACTGTCCCTTCACGACGCTGGCCAGAACTGTCCGATGAGACTCGCACTAGTACTGTGTCACCATTCATCGCATTGCTCGTTTCATTCGGCGGGATGAAGATGTCGTCCATGCCCTGTTCTTCTGTGATGACAAAAGCAAACCCCTTAGCATGGGCGCTGTACCGTCCCCGTACGAGATTCATTTTTTCAGGCAGACCATATCGGTCACTTCGAGTCCTGACGACTAACCCCTTTTCCTCCATGACCACTAGCGCTTTAACAAAATCCTTGAATGTCGAGGAGTCCTCGATCCCAAAGGCACTTTCCAGTTCCTGAACTGTAAGGGGCTTATAAGCTTCGTCCTTCATATAATGCAATAGCCTGTCTATATGGCCTTTAATATTCTCATCCATTAATAAATCCCTCCTTTATTGGGCTATTTTCGTAATCTTGTTGCGTTCTTGGTGTAAAAACAACACAATAAATTTTTCTATGTTTTTATTCTTTCCAATTTAATGACTCAAGAAACTCGTAAACATCCTCGTGCAGCTGATCACGTTCTTTATCAAGTGTGATCACATGCCCTGATTCCTCATACCACTTTAACTTTTTATGTTCAGACTCGATGCTGTCATGGATGATATTCGCACTGTCAGGGTCAATGATGATGTCATGTCGCGCCTGGACAACAAAGGTCGGCGTATAAATCAGGTCGATGCTTCCTCGCACTTCCTTGATCAGTTCCTGGAGGTCTTTCAGGGTAGCCATCGATTTTTGTTCGAGGTCCTTTACCTCCGCCTCGATTTGCTCCTCAGGTTTGCCTTCCATCTTCTTATACTCCCGCGCATACTCAAGCACACCGCGGTACATTAACTCTTCCGTCTTAAGATGCATCGGTGCGCACATTGGCACGATTCCCTTGAGTGGCTTTGTATATCCGAGTTTCAGCGAAAGGATGCCGCCCAGCGACAAACCAGCTACAGCAATCTCCTCATAGCCTTCGCTCTTAAGGAATTCGTAGCCATCAAGCGCATCCTGCCACCAATCCTCAGGACCAGTATGTATCAGTTCTTCAGGCGGGACACCATGTCCTTTAAAAACAGGCGCATGGCATGTATATCCTTTTCCTTCTAAAAATCGGCCCATCATCCTGACGTCCGCAGAATTGCCGGTAAATCCATGCAGCAGCAATACCGCTCTTTTTCCAGCTTTAAATGTAAAAGGTCTTGGCACTAACTTTCTCATTTTCCTACTCCCTCTATCAGATATCTTCCTTAGTTTTAACAAACATGCTTGTAACATTCAATCAAAAGCCTTTATATATGTAAATACCCATATTATCGGGAATTATGTGAGGTTTTTGCTTATGTAAACACAATAAAACCCGGCCTCTATTGAAGCCGGGTCATTGTGTGTATTATAGTTCGAAATAAGAAACGGCAATAGTCAAAACAAAGAATAAAACAGACAACACGATCGTGACACGGTGCAGGACAAGGTCAAGGCCTCTTGCCTTTTGCTTGCCGAACAATTGCTCAGCGCCGCCGGAAATCGCACCGGATAGACCAGCACTCTTGCCTGATTGAAGAAGAACAACTCCAATCAGCCCAAGGCTGACGATCACTAAAAGAACAGTTAATAATGTATGCATGACGTACCTCCCGATAAAACTGCTAACAGTATTTTAAATTTATCACATTTTCAGGAATGAAACAATACTTGTCTGAATTGTTATGAATTTTATTGGGCAGGTACTTTGATTTCCACGACTGTCAACGTAATGGTGGAGGAAGCAGTGAATATGATCTGTATAGAAGGTCCGAAACGGTTGTACATTGATAGCCGCTCTTATATAAGATTGCCAGTATGTCTTCCACCGGCTTCACCGTTTGCGAACGGTCTCCCCCAGCATCGTGAAAAATAATTACATCGCCTGGACGAGTATCGGATATGACATTCTGCGTAATCTTTGCCACTCCCGGCCTGCTCCAGTCCCGAGTTTCCTGATGCCATGACCAGAGAATGACCTTATAGCCGCCATCAACCGCAGTATCGATGATTTCCTTATCATAAAAGCCTGCAATCGGCCGGGCCGGAACAGGGAGGGTTTGATCCCAGTCAGGTCTTTGATGACCTCCGCGTTTTTATCCAATTCCTTTTTGAGAATTACTGGGGAATAACCGTCCCGGAAATGGTGCCTATAGGTGTGATTACCTATTTCATGCCCTTCAGCTGCCTGCCTGGCGTTTAACGATTTCCGGGAATCTTTCTGCCTCTTCGCCAATGACAAAAAAAGTGGCCTTGGCATCGTACTTTTTCAGAGCGTCAAGGATTTGCGGAGTGAAGGTCGGATCAGGCCCATCATCGAACGTAAACGCCACAAGCTTCTCATCCACGGGAAGATCCCAGAACACATAGCCAGTCTTTTCGTATTTTGCACGTTTTACAGAGGAAGGCGCTTCTTGCTTAGGCTTTTTTGCTGATGACTCTGCTGTAGGGTTTTGACTGGTTGCTGAAAGAGCTGGTGCAGAAGCTGATGAAGATATAGTAAACGTAATCAAGATAGCGGCAAGAAGATATTTTTTCATATTTCAACCGGCTCCTATCTAAGTTGAGTTTAGCTATAGTATTGTGGATTAACAGCCAGTTTATATCATGGATAGAGGGATGGCTATTTTTACTAGTGGTGTGGCTGGCGGAGTGATGTTTTTTTTTATGACTGATGACGGACATTAGTTTGAGGTTTTCCTCTTATTCTGTCCGTCACGACCTTGATGATGGACAAAAATTTGAGATTTCCTCCTTTTTCTGTCCGTCATGACCTTGATGATGGACAAAAAATCGTGATTCTTCCATTTTTCTGTCCGTCATAACCTTAATGATGGACAATAATTCGAAATCCTCCCCTTTTTCTGTCCGTCATAACCTTTATGATGGACAATAATTCGAGATCCTCCCCCTTTTTCTGTCCGTCATAACCTTTATGATGGACAAAAATTCGAGATCCTCCCCTTTTTCTGTCCGTCATGAAGAATTTCACAAAATCTTGTGTTAAAACCTTAGCTTCAGAAATCTTATATTAGACATTTTGATCGGTTCGTACTCCTGAAATGTCTATTAACCCCCTTTTATTAGACATTTTGAACAGCACACCCTCCTGAAATGTCTATTAAACCCATTTTGTTAGACATTTTGAACAGCTCGGTCTCCTGAAATGTCTATTAAAACCCTTTTGTTAGACATTTTGAACAGCTCGGTCTCCTGAAATGTCTATTAAAACCCTTTTATTAGACATTTTGAACAGCACGCCCTTCTGAAATGTCTATTAAACCCCTTTTGTTAGACATTTTGGTCAACTCGTCCACCTAAAATGTCTATAACAGCCCTTTTATTAAACATTTTGAAGGTACCTTCAACCTGAATTGTCCACTTACCCACAAAAAAAAACACCGGCAGCATCGTCATGCTTCCGGTGTCCTTATGTTACGGGTTCAACCGCCGCATTGGGCGAATTCACCTCATAAAATTACTTCTTAAGGTTGTAGAAAGATTTGATTCCGTTGAAGCGAGCTGTTTCGCCAAGCTGGTCTTCGATGCGAAGAAGCTGGTTGTACTTCGCTACACGGTCTGTACGTGATGGTGCACCAGTCTTGATCTGGCCAGCGT
>NZ_JBIQOE010000093.1:0-45844 GCF_047739415.1 Mesobacillus sp.
GAATAATGAATTACTTATTTCAAGAGTAGTTGTTTATCCGTATTCCTTACCATTTAATCAGTCACATGAGCTGAAGAAAAACATAGCAAACTTAAGACAAAACAAGAATATTACAGTGATTGAGAGGTATTAATATGCAAATACAATTAAAACATTTACCTCATCAAACTAATGCTATCAATGCAATATGTAAAGTATTAAAAGATGTTCAAATTTCTAGAGTTAATGCAATTCATCAAAATCCAATTATAGACTTGAAGGATGAGACTATTTCCACCAACATTACAGACATTTGGAATGGTGATATTGAGGATTTTAATCCAATTCCTAAAAGTATGCAAAGGACTGTAGATGATGGGATTCTTGGAATTGACGCAAAATTAGAAACTGGTACCGGAAAGACGTATGTATATACAAGGCTTATGTATGAATTAAATAAACAGTATGGATTTAACAAATTTATTCTTCTTGTTCCATCAACACCGATAAAAGAAGGGACAAAGAATTTTATAGAAGCTAATTACTCGAAGATGCATTTTGCAGACATTTATCCGAATGTGTCATTAAAACTTCAAGTGTTAAATGCACAGAAAAATAAATCATCTGGGAGAAAAATGTTCCCTAGCGCAATAGCTGAGTATGCAAGAGGGACTAGATTAGAGAAAAACAGAATTCATGTGTTGCTTACTACTGATAAAATGCTATTGTCTAAGGCTACAATGGAAAAGGATGATTATGATCAAACGCTTCTTGGTGAATTTACGCAGCCTTATAAAGCCATTGAAGAAACACGACCAATTGTTATCATAGACGAACCACATAGATTCAAAAGAGAGAATAAAGCGTATCAATGTATTACGGATAAAATTAAACCTCAGTGTGTTATTCGGTTTGGGGCAACTTTCCCTTATGCTGAAAAAAGTGAAGAGAAGGATTATAATAATCTAGTTTATAATCTTGGGGCATGCGAAGCGTTTAATGAACAGCTAGTTAAGGGTGTTGCTGTTCAAACATTAGAAGATGCTGACGTTGATGATGTCAACATAAAATTAATGAAAGTTTCTCATAGACCAAAATCGTGTGTATTTAGAAATGAAAAGACTAAGAAAACATTTGATTTGGTACCAGGAGACAGTTTGAGCATTATTGATGAATCATTCTCAGGAATTAGCGTAGAAAGTATTGGGAAAAGTGATGAATGCGATGTAAGTAATGGCTTAACTCTTTCCAATGGGCATGTTATTACCGTTGGAGATATTATCTATTCTTCAATATATGGAACGACCTATCAAGAATTAATGATGAAACAGGCTATAGAGGCTCATTTTATTAGAGAAAAAGAAAACTTCCTTCGAGGAAACAAAATAAAAACCTTGAGTCTATTCTTTATTGATAGTATCTATTCATATAGAGGTTCTAATAATGATGGAAAACTCAGGCTAGCTTTTGAAAAACTATTAACAGAAAAGCTCAAAGAAGAAATAAGTAAAATTAACCAACTAGATAAAATGTCACGTAGAATACTTGATTATAAAGATTATCTAGAAGCTTCACTGAAGGATATTAAAAAAACGAACGGTGGTTATTTTTCAGAGGACAACTCAAAATCGGATGAAGATATTCAAGAAGAAGTGGATAAAATTCTTCGTGACAAAGAATCATTGATTTCATTTAAGGGTGAAGATAATCAATGGAATACGATGAGGTTTATTTTCTCGAAATGGACACTTAGAGAAGGCTGGGATAATCCTAATGTATTTACAATTGCTAAGCTCCGTTCAAGTGGTAGTGAAATAAGTAAATTACAGGAGGTAGGCAGAGGTCTCAGATTGCCGGTTGATGAATTGGGGAATCGAATTTCCGGGGAGCAATTCTACCTAAACTATATCATCGATTTTTCAGAGAAAAAGTTCGCAGACAATCTGGTTAATGAAATCAATGCTGATGTAAAAACGATTACCTCAATCAGAGATGTCCTCTCAAAAGTGGCAAAAGACCGTGGCGTGGATGAGAATGTATTATTCGCAGAGCTACTTATTGGGGGGTACGTTGATAAGGATCAAAATATAATAGAAGATATGCGTCTTGAAATGATGGATAAATACCCAGAGTTTAACACAGGCTTACAACAAGGCAAAGTTATTGACACTAGCAAGAAAAAACTTGGAGAGATAAAAATCCGAGAAGAGCGATTTTCTGAAATCAAAGAACTCTGGGATAAAATTAACCAAAAATATTATCTAATGCTAGATGAAATAGACGATGAAGAATTGGGAAGTGCGGTAACTGCGATTCTTGAGAGCAATATTTTTGAAGAGCAGTTAATACATGCAAAAGAAAAGCGGACAACAAAGGGTGAAGATGGACTAGTTGAAATGAAAGAGTCAACAGCAGGATACCATGTAATAAATTCAACAATGCCATATGGTGAATTTCTAAGACGAATACAGTCTGCAACAGGCATTCCTATGAAGATCTTGCACAGAAAAATCGTGGAATACAACTCAAAGAGTACGATTAATACAAAGTTATTCAATAAGACTACCTTACAAAATTTCATTGCAAAATTTCAAGAATGGCTGGAATCAAGTTTTATTAAAAAATTCAGCTATAAAAAGCTTGAGGTAAGTACTACAGAAACCACTTTAACTGATATCGATGGCAATGTAAAAGAAGTCATACCACAAGGCTCTGTAGGAATAATGCGTTCAGATAGTCTATCAGTACCATCGAAATTTCTATATGATAGCTTTATTTATGATTCGCCAAAAGAACGTGAGACAATTGAGAACAGTAATATTGATGAAGTTGTTGTTTTTGGAAAAATACCGAGGAGTAGTATAAGAGTTCCTTTATACTATGGTGGAACCACTAGTCCTGATTTTATGTATGTATTGAAGAAACCAAGTGGTGAGCATATTATTAATTTCATTGTCGAGACAAAAGACGTAAAAAAAGATAGTGGATTAAGAGACGAAGAAAAAATGAGAATAAAATCAGCAAAAGAGTTCTTTGAAACTTTAAAGGAAGATGGACTTAACGTATCCTTTGAAAAGCAGATGAAAAAGGATGATATTGTAACATTGATAAGGAAATTAGTGAAGTAATTAAACCACTATCGTGGATTCGAGAAGACTACATTACCAAATACTGAGCAGTAAGAAGATTATAAAGCCTCGACTATTGCTATAGTATTAATAAGTGGAAAAAGACTAGGTCTACGTTTAAAAACCTGGTCTTTTTGCGTTTTTTTCATTCCATGCCCAGCCAAATAATTCATTACCACCTTCTGATAAATGAAGAACAGAAGTACTCTCCATCATTTCCTGTGCCTTTTCCGAATAGGAATCTTCTTTGTCAATAGTGATAAAAATTTGCTTTTCATAAGAAGAATATATTTTTAAGATGTTTTCGAAGGGAGTATCACCTATCTGCTTCAGAATAAATGAATCATGAGCAACTGCGGGTAGTGGTGTTAATCTTAATACGGATAAATCAAACACAATCATACCCTTATAATTAGTTCCTGTTCCAGAGTCATCTGGGGTCATAAACGTATAGTTACTAGCATTCGGAATATTGAGGATAGGGGCTTTTTTCTCTCCGTCATATATCTTATCATTTATCTTTTCCATTTGGATGTTTATCTCATTTTGCAGTTCAATTAATAACTCTTGTTGTAAATTATCCAAGTTTTCTTTGTAACTTTTTTCCGTGGTCTTCAACGTGTTCAGTTTATCATAAGAGTTATTTTCAGCAATTAAAGTCTTAAGCTCATTATCAATTGCTGAATATTTATCAAGAACAACTTTTGATAGCTTTGCAGTATCTCCCAACTCAATAATTTGTTTTTCTAACGAATTAATATCATTGGTTGTTAAATCAATCATTGATTGTAACTTTGCTTGATTCTCTTCGAATTCTGATTGTAATATTCCGGATATATTTTTATGAAATTGTTGAATTTCTTCTAGTTTTCTTAAATTCGTATCTGGAAAGAAATTTGCTAATTTTGAAAAGTCTGCACCATATTGCTTTATTTCAGGGCGTAAGTCAGCCCGCATAGCATTTAGTTGAGACATTAGACGAGAACGTTGTCTTTTTAATATGGTTATATGTCCTTTGATACTAGAAATTTCATCGGCTTCTTGAGAATCAATCCCCAAAAGAGCATTATTATTCTCGTCCGCCATAGATGCTAATTCTTTTTCTAATTCATGAATCCGCTTTTCATTTTGTATATACTTCCTTTTTGTTATACGTGGTATAAAATCAAATGATTGTGCTTTCTTAAATGTGGAATGTTCATTTTTACTGTTCTTATATACTTTTAACAAATCTGCAAGGGTAGAATATAGATTAAAAAGCTTCATGAGTTCTCGAATGGCATCTTCAGTCTTTTCATTAGGAACAATATTCAAAGGTTTTTTCTCTGAAAGATTATCTCTTCCGTACACACGGAAATATCTGCTAATGACGCCCCTGAATGATGTAAGTGGCAAATCTATTCCATAGTGATTGAAGAGGAAGTCATGATAAGCCCCAATAGGCATGGATTCCACAGGCATGTAGTTATCATTACACTGTACTACTTCCTGGTGATTATCAGTTGAACGATAGAAGTAGTACATAATACCAGAAAACTCAAAAGTAAAATAAATCTTATGAGTTCCAACGTTTTTTAACACGTCTGTAGATTTTTTTATATAATCGTCCCCACCAAATATGAAATCAAGAATCATTAAAAAGGTTGATTTACCAATAGAATTGGACCCAGTCTTACTACCAATGACAGTGTTCAATCCTTTATGTAATTTAATCGGAGGTCTAATTTCTCCATGACTTTTAAACTCATCGCATCTGACTTCAATCAACATAATGTAGCGCCTCCGTTTCTTCAATGAAGTCAATTTTCCTTAATGCATATAAACTATCTAAAATCTCTAAGTATTCGCCTACATCGCTTACTTCAGATTTGATCTTCATGTATAAATCCCCTATAGATAAATCACCCTGCTTTAGGATAGAAAGTACTAAAGGGAATTTCGCAATAATACTTTCTTGATAAGCGATTACTTTATTGGGTAATTTCATCGAACACCTCGCAATTTTGGATGAAGAATGCAACAATTACCTCACAAGCTGAAATAAATGTTGTATTTGCAGTTTGTTTGAACCAATCTGTAAGATGATTGCAGACTTCCTCCTGTGATAGACCTTGTTTGGCTAATTTCTTGTAGCATAACCTAACGGTCATTGCAATTTCCTCGAAATCGAGAATGCCTTCTCTTTGTAGCTCTGCAAAAGTCGTTTCAATAAAGTTATGATAACCAAGAACATACGCTTCAGTCTTAAGAATTAATGGCACATTATCCGTTGTTATTTTGCTTCTAACCTTGAGAGCATTATAACTTAATTGCTCGAAAGCAGAAGACAAATCAGCACTGGATATTTGTCGAAGAACTTTTTCAATTTGCTCTTCTAAATAAATACCTTCAGTGATTTCCATTGCTTTATAATTGCGGACCAAGGAATCTTTTTTATAAATAAGATTTTGACATTCCTCAGGAGTTCGGTGCGCAGTGTATTCATTAGCACAGGTTAGACACAGTGGTATTTTATTTGCATTACTTTTCAAATTTGAACTAGGTTTTCTTACATTTTCAAAAATAGCGGCTTCTTTCTTAGTTAAATTGGTTGGGTAAATGTTGACGATCTCATATTCTTTTAAGGAAATATCATTTTTAGTCTTAACTAACTGATTGCCGCATTGAGGACATGTGTGATGCGCTTCTGAGAGAAGATAGAAGTCATTCTCATCTACCGGTGCATCTATCACAGTATTTGGTAAATTCAAGGCGTATAGAAAAGAGTCGGCTAGAAACTCCGCGGTATCTCCTGAAGAATATTTAGATAGTAGTTCATCCTGTTTTTTTACTGAGACATCACTATTTTTAATAATCCTTGTTAGATTCTCTAACATGTCCTCTTTAGTGTGAGGATTTAAGTAAGGCAAAATATCACTATCAAAATAAGAATGTGTTTCAGATATGACTTTAGGATCAGCTGAAGCACTTTTTATTGCATCCGGAACCGGTTTTTTCTGCTTTAAGAGATTACTGACGAATGTATCATTTATGTCAATATGGCTACCATTTTGATTCCTTACTGTATCTTTGCTCGTAATTGGTAATAGCAGCAATTCAACTACATCTTTATTCCCATTTGGCGCCTGCAAACCTGTTTGCAGGTTTTTTACATATGTTGCAAAAGTTAGCCTTTTCATCAGCAACCTCCTTTCTGTGTTCAGAAAAAAACGGGTCAAAAAAGGGTCAAATTGAGATTAAGTACTTTGGTTGTTTCATATCGTACTATTTTACTTGTAAGGAACATGACAAGTGGCCATTTGGATATACCTTACAAATTAACATTTTATCACAAAGTTAACTATTGAACTATAGTATCCATTTTTCCAAAAGAGAGAAGCTGTAAAAAGCGTGCTCTTTATGTGTAGAAAAGGTGGTGCTGTGATTGTCTAATGTTGGTTTCTGTATTGAAGAAAATATTTTTTGTAATTTTGGTTTCCAAACCACCCTCCCCGTTGGCTAATAAGTGAAGGACATTATTAATCACAAGGAGGTGACCTTTAATTGGCAACACAAGTTAAGCCAAAAGAGGGCAACAAAGTCATACAGGAAGAAATGATTGGCGTCCTTACAGCTATCAGCATTGTTTCTAAAAGACTAGCGAATCGGCTAAGCCAACTTGATGAACAAAATGAAAAGAAGGGAGAAAAAGCAAATGAGCAAAACGAAACTCGCTATTGATGTAGTGACTGACTTACGAAATCTAGCAGGTAGTATTGAAACATTAGTATTTGCATTAGAAAGTAACAAATCTGAATCTGGAGCGCCTGTTGAGAAAAAGGAAACGATAGAAAACAAGGAATCAAAGAAATCACCAAAACCTTCGAAAGCTAAGCTACCTACTTTGGAGGATGTCAGGGCAAAACTTGCAGCGCTTTCTCAAGATGGAAAACAGGTACAAGTGAAAGAGCTGATTACGGGATTTGGTGCAAAAAAACTAAGTGATATCCCAGTGGATAAGTATCCTGAACTATTAGAAGATGCGGAAAAGCTTTAAAAGGAGGTTCCTACTATTCTATGAACCATTCAGAAAGAGCCCATGCAAGTTTAAGTGCCTCCGGTGCGAGTCGCTGGTTAGCTTGTCCACCAAGTGTTCGGCTGTCAGAGCAGTATGAAGAAACAACAAGTGTTTTTGCTAAAGAAGGTACATTCATGCATGAGCTGTCAGAACTTTACTTGTCATACAAATTAAAGCAGATAACAAAAGCTCAGTTGAACAAAAAGCTGAAGCAGATGAAACAAAATGAATTTTATAACGAAGAAATCGAACAAGCTGTACAAACTTATGTTGATTTTGCAACTGAAAAAATGAATGAGGCTAAGGCAACTAGCAAGGATCCACTCATCCTTATTGAGGAAAAAGTAGATTTTAGTCCTTGGGTTCCAGCTGCTTTCGGTACGGGCGACATTATTTTGATTTATGGTGATAGATTAGAAGTTATTGACCTTAAGGGTGGGAAAGGTGTCAAGGTTTCAGCAGTTGATAATCCACAAATGCGACTGTACGCTTTGGGCGCATTAAACAACTTTGGTCTACTCTATGATACTCAGAAAATACTGATGACCGTTGTGCAACCCAGATTAGACAATATCTCCACGGATGAAATGAAAGTCGATGAATTATTGGAATGGGCAGAAACAGTAGTCAAGCCAAGGGCGGAATTAGCATTTAAGGGTGAAGGTGACTTCATGGCCGGCGAGCATTGCCGTTTTTGCAAGGTGAAAGCGACCTGTAGAGCGAGAGCGGAAGAAAATCTGAAACTGGCCTGTATGGATTTTCAGAAACCACCGTTACTGAAGGATGACGAAGTAGTAGAAGTTTTAACATCTATGGATCAGCTGATGAGCTGGGCAAAAGATGTACAAGAATATGCTTTAAACATGGCAATGGATGAAAACAAGCAGTGGCCAGGAATGAAATTGGTCGAAGGCAGAGGCAGCCGTAAATATAGTGATGAAAATGCAATAGTTGAAGCACTTACTACTGCAGGATACGGCAGTGATGTGATCTATAAGAAATCACTTAATACGATTACAACACTGGAAAAAGAACTTGGTAAAAAGACATTCCAAGAGTTGCTTGGCTCTCTCATTACAAAAGCGCCGGGGAAAGTAAAGCTCGTGCCAGAAGAGGACAAGCGACCGGAAATAAAAGCTTCACCAGAAGTGGATTTTCAATAACGAGGAGGAAAATAAATCATGGTAAAAATTACGATTGGAACAAATGATAACCCAGTACGGTTCAGTTATGCAAATGTACATCAAGCAGTCAGCGTTAATGGAAGTGACCTTAAGTATTCAGTAAGTATCATTATCCCAAAATCAGATAAGGCAACAATTAAGAAAGTAAAAGATGCGATTCAAAAAGCCACTCAAGAAAATAAGGACAAGTTTGGTGGTAAGGTGCCTTCAAATCTAAAGACACCTCTGCGTGATGGTGATGTGGATCGTGAAGATGACGAGGCTTATGCAGATTCCTATTTCATTAATGCCAACAGCAAGATAAAACCAGGGATTGTCGATGCTGAGTTAAATCCAATCATGGACCAAAGTGAGTTTTATTCCGGCTGCTATGGACGAGTAAGTTTAACCTTTTATGGCTTCAATGTAAATGGAAATCGCGGGATTGCTGCAGGGCTTCAAAACATTATGAAGACAGATGATGGAGAGCCGCTTGGCGGACGTAGTAGTGCTGAAGCTGACTTTTCTGATGATAGTGAAGATGATGATATTTTAGGTTGATATCTATGAAACTATTAGCCGTTGATATAGAAACATACAGTAGCATAGACCTTATTAAAACAGGGGTCTATGCGTACTGTGAATCAGCTGATTTTGAAGTTCTCCTCTTTGCCTATGCGGTAGATGATGAAGATGTTCAGATTATTGACTTAGCTTCTGATGAAAAGATACCAAATGATATTGTGAAAGCAATGTTTGATCCAACAGTCATAAAAACAGCTTATAATGCAAATTTTGAAAGAACATGTTTAGCCAAGTATTTTAATCAACCGATGCCGCCTGAACAATGGCGGTGCTCATCAGTTCATGCTTTAATGCTTAGCTTACCTGGTTACCTTGATGGAGTAGCAAAATGTCTCAGATTACAAGAACAGAAAATGAAGGAAGGGAAAGCCTTAATTCGTTACTTTTCTGTTCCTTGTAAACCTACCAAAGTGAACGGAGGAAGAACTCGTAATCTGCCAGAACATGACTTGGATAAATGGGCTACTTTTAAGGATTACTGTAAGCAGGACGTTGAGGTTGAAAGACAAATTCGGAAGAAGCTAGATTCATTCCCAATTCCCAATGTCGAACAGAAGCTTTGGGAGTTGGACCAAAAAATCAATGATGAAGGTGTTCTTATTGATGATAACTTAGTCACTAATGCGATTCAGGCAGATAAGGCATCTCAGGATGAGCTCTTTGAAGAAGCTGTGCGTTTAACAGGAATCGAGAATCCGAATAGTCCAGCGCAGCTCAAAGGTTGGTTGTTAAAACAAGGGTTAGTAGTTAATAGTCTTACCAAGAAAGATGTGGAAGCTCTAATGGGTGAA
This sequence comes from Mesobacillus sp., assembly GCF_047739415.1. Classification (GTDB taxonomy): domain Bacteria; phylum Bacillota; class Bacilli; order Bacillales; family Cytobacillaceae; genus Mesobacillus. The sequence goes on from NZ_JBIQOE010000093.1 coordinate 9,704, forward strand.
GTGGAAAACCCGGAAGTCAGGCGGCTGTTGGAATTAAGACAAGCAATGTCCAAAACATCAGTGAAAAAGTATGAAGCCATGGAACGTTCCATTTGTCCTGATCAAAGAATTAGAGGACTACTCCAATTCTACGGAGCGAATCGCACAGGACGTTGGGCGGGTAGACTTGTTCAAATTCATAACCTTCCAAGAAACAGTTTAAATGATTTACAGGTTGCAAGAGATCTATTGAAATCTGGAAACTATGAAACCCTAGAACTTCTTTTTGAAAGTGTGTCTGACGTTTTATCGCAATTAATACGAACTGCGTTCATTCCATCGAAAGACCACCGTTTTATTGTTGCTGATTTCTCAGCAATTGAAGCGAGAGTAATCGCGTGGCTGGCAGGAGAGCGTTGGCGAATGGATGTGTTTCAATCCCACGGAAAAATTTATGAAGCCTCTGCTGCACAGATGTTCAAAGTGCCCATTGAAACCATCGATAAAGGTAGCCCGCTTAGGCAGAAAGGGAAAATTGCTGAGTTGGCCCTTGGCTACGGTGGCTCTAAAGGGGCATTGATGCAAATGGGAGCTATAGAAATGGGACTAACTGAAGATGAACTTCCAGAGTTAGTTTCTGCATGGCGTGAGGCGAATCCGAACATCGTGAAGCTTTGGTGGGGAGTTGAAGCGGCAGCTATTAAAGCTGTGAAAGAAAAAGCAGTAGTGAAGATGCAGTATGGACTGACTTTCCATTACACCAAAGGGATTTTATTTATCAAGTTACCATCTGGGCGTTCTCTTGCTTATGTCAGGCCTAGAATCGGGATTGATGAGCGGTTTGGTAAAGAACAACTAACTTATGAAGGAACGGAGCAAGGTTCCAAGCAGTGGGGAAGGATCCCGACATATGGAGGGAAGTTGACGGAGAATATTATTCAGGCGATTGCAAGAGATTGTCTTGCTGTTTCCATGATTCGATTGGATGAAGCGGGATATCATATAAATTTTCATGTCCATGATGAAGTGGTTCTTGATGTACCAATTGGGACGGGCTCCTTGGAACATGTTGAAGAATTAATGGGACAACCAGTTGAATGGGCACCCGGACTTCCGTTAGGTGCGGATAGCTTTGAAACTTTCTATTACAAGAAAGATTAAATTGAACAGGAGGAAATTGATAATGAATAAATTACAGGTAGTTTCAAATGAGGTTTTTGGAAAGTTACAGGTAATGGAGTTGGATGGTAAGGTATATTTTCCTGCAACGGATTGTGCAAAGATGCTTGGTTATTCCAATACGAAAGATGCTATCAAACGCCATTGCCGGTGGGTAGCGAAACACGACCTACCTCATCCGCAGAACGAAAAAAAGGTTATTCAGAAGAATTTCATCCCTGAAGGTGATCTTTATCGTTTGATTGTGAAATCGCAACTTCCGGTAGCGGAGCAATTCGAACATTGGGTGTTCGATGAAGTGCTACCAGATATCCGAAAACACGGAATGTACGCTTCCGAATCATTACTTGATGACATTCTTAAAAACCCGGATCTTGGTATTAAGCTTTTTACGGAATATAAGGAAGCTAAAGAAGAAGCAAAAAAGCTAAAGCTTGCTAATGCCCAACAGAAACAAATTATCGGTGAGTTGCAGCCGAAAGCGTCGTATTATGATCTGGTTCTTCAGAATAAATCGGTTGTACCAATAAGCATTATTGCGAAGGATTACGGTCTATCTGCAAGAAAACTGAATGCCATTCTTCATGAGGTAGGCGTTCAATTCAAAATGGGAAAAACATGGCTGCTTTATCAAAAATATGCGGATATGGGCTACACGCAATCAAAAACCCATGCCATTGATGCTGAAAGAAATGTAATGCACACCTATTGGACTCAAAAGGGACGGTTGTTTCTTTATGAGTTACTTAAGAGAGAAAAAGGATTAGTGCCGTTAATTGAACGTTCTACTAAATCTGCATAGCAGGGGCGTGTCGAGATTGGCTGACATGGAAACTGTAAAATTTGTATCCCAATTAAAAAAGTATAGAGATGTACTACCAAAGCAGACCATTAAAACACTTAAAGGCCAGGCTCTTTCCGGTGATTTGGAAGGAGCCAGAAAAGGCATTCGTAAGGTGATACGCAGGAGGATTGGTAGATGTGAAAGAGCCCAGTGAAAGAAAAGATCACAAACTAAAACATGATGGTAATCTCACCATTGCAACGGGACGAAACAGAAAAGAACTAATTTGGAAAAACAGAGATTTGCTTTGGTCTGAGGTTGTTCAGAAGTTAAGCAGCACGGTTCGAACCCATGAAACTTACGAGGAATATAAAAAGCTTTCCAAATCAAAGCAAGACGAAATAAAAGATGTGGGTGGATTTGTTGGTGGAACCTTAAAGGGTGGCAGAAGGAAGCATGACAGTGTGGTTTGGCGACAAATCGTGTCCCTTGATGCAGATTTTGTGAAAGGGGACCTGTGGGCATCTGTTGAGACCATGTTTGGCTATGGGTGCGCCATGTATTCTACCCACAAACATCACTCGAAAAATCCGAGATTAAGGCTTGTTATTCCATTATCAAGGCCAGTTACCGCAGATGAATATGTGCCGATTGCAAGAAGAATTGCCGCTGATCTTGGGATTGATTTTTTCGATGATACAACCTATCAAGTGCATCGATTAATGTATTGGCCATCGACATCATCAGATGGTGAGTTTGTCTTTCAAGTGTTGGACGAGCCTTGGATTGATGCTGATGCAGTTCTTGCTAGATACCCAGATTGGAAAGACTCTTCTTATTGGCCAGAAAGTTCAAGAACTGTTCATGAGCGAAAGAAGTTGGCTGATAAACAAGGTGATCCCAAAACCAAAGAAGGTGTGGTCGGTGCCTTTTGCCGAACTTACACTGTCACCGATGTGATTGATAAATATTTAAGTGATGTTTACGTTCCTTGCGAGGATCCAAACCGATATACGTATTCAGCTGGTTCCACTGCTGGTGGGTTAGTCATCTATGAAAATGGTGACTTTGCTTATTCTCATCACTCAACTGACCCGATAGGTGGGCGATTATGCAATGCTTTTGATTTAGTTCGTATTCACTTATTTGGTGACTTAGATGAAACAGTGAAAGAAGGAACACCCATCAACAGGCTGCCTTCCTATAAAGCTATGGTGGAAGAAGCCTTAAAAGATAAACAGGTGAAACTAACATTAGGTAAAGAACAGTTAAGTCTTGCAGCAGAAGATTTTGAAGATGGGGAAATGGAGTGGCTGGTAGAACTCACACGAGACCAGAAGGGAAACATCGTCTCTAGTGCTCCAAATGTCATACTTATACTTGAAAATGATCCCGCTTTTAAAGACCGAATCGCTATGAACGACTTTGTCCATCGAGTTGTGATCAAAGGGAATCTACCTTGGCGAAGTGTCGAACGTGGTGAATATTGGTCGGACATGGACGATGCCAGCCTACGTAATTATCTATATTCAATTTATGGTATTAAAGGAGCGGGTGTTATTGCTGATGCATGGAGTGAGGTAGCAATCAATCATGCCTTCCATCCTATTAAAGATTATTTAAACAGACTTGAATGGGATGGTCGAGATCGGATTGAAACCTTAATGGTCGATTACCTTGGCGCTGATGACAATGACTGTGTCCGAGCGTTTACTCGTAAAATTATGCTTGCAGCAGTGACAAGAATCTATCGTCCAGGTGCGAAGTTTGACTACTGTGTGGTTCTTGTTGGCCCTCAGGGTGTTGGGAAGAGTTACATTATTAAGCTTTTAGGCAAAGAATGGCACTCGGACTCCCTGATTACTGTAAAGGGTAAGGAAGCCTATGAACAACTTCAAGGTGCATGGATTTTGGAAATGGCGGAACTTACGGCAACGAAGAAGGTAGACGTGGAGGCAGTAAAGCATTTTATTTCAAAGTCAGAGGATACCTTTCGTGTCGCATATGGAAGGCATAATGAAACATTCAAACGGCAGTGCGTGTTCTTTGGAACAACCAATGATTATGACTTTTTAAATGATCCAACAGGAAATCGTCGCTTCCTACCTATAACGGTTAATGGCGGCGGGAGTAAAAACATGTGGAATGGTTTAACAGATGATGAAGTAGACCAAATATGGGCGGAGGCAAAGGTCCTGTATGAAAAGGGAGAGACCTTAGCATTAAGCAAAGACATCGAAGAAAAAGCTCGTGAACTTCAAGCTGCCCATACACAAGAAAATCCGATTGCAGAAAGCATTAGAACGTATTTAGAAACCGAGGTTCCTACAAATTGGTATGAACTCGATATTGGTATGAGAAGAACCTACTTGCATATGGACCATCCCGATGACGACTCAAATCCAAAAATGAAATTGAATAAGGTCTGTGCCCAGATGGTGTGGGAAGAATTATTCCAAAAAGATGTATCTATCATGACCAGATATGATTCGAAGGAAATTAATATGATAATCCAACACACGTCTGGTTGGAAAAGAGTTAGTTCCATTCGATTTGATAATAGTTATGGGACACAAAGAGGATTTAAAAGAGAAAATTTGTAAACAAGTAAACTTTTATAAACTTTTATTGTTTACATCAAACCTCTTGTCTTTCTTACTCTATATACCTTGTAAACATGATAAACATATATATCTATATAAGAAGAAATAGAGAGTATAGAGAATATTATATATACCCTACACCCTCTAATACGCTTATATGATAGCTTAACTAATTTTACGTTTACTTGTTTACGAAGAGGAGTTAAAGCCTTGTGGATACAGGGTTTTGGACGTAAACAATAAATTTTGGGGTGACCGATAGATGAATGAAGCAAGTGTAGAACAAAGGCTAAAAAAGAAAGTGAAGGAAAATGGTGGGCTAGCATTAAAGCTTGTATCACCTGGTTTTGCAGGTGTGCCAGACAGGTTGGTACTCTTTAACGGTTCAAAAGTTGCTTTTGTGGAATTAAAGGCACCAGCTAAGAAGCTACGAGCTTTGCAACGAAAAAGGAAGAAGCAGTTAGATGCACTTGGTTTTAAGGTTTATATGATTGATAGCTATGAGGCGATTGATCGAATGCTAGAGGAGATGGTTTGATGAAATATCAACCTTACCATTATCAAGCATATGCGACCCAGTGGATTATCGACAAAAAGAAGTCAGCTCTTTTTCTTGAAATGGGGATGGGAAAATCAGTATCAACTTTAACGGCGATTTTGGAACTTATGTATGATTACTTCGATGTGGCAAAGGTTCTTGTCATTGCCCCGCTTCGAGTAGCAAGCACTACTTGGGAGGAAGAAATAGAAAAGTGGGACCATTTGAAAGACCTTCGAATTTCAAAAGTGCTTGGCACCGAAAAGCAAAGGGTAGCCGCTTTATATAAAAAGGCTGACATCTACATCGTCAATAGGGAAAACGTTACTTGGCTTGTAGAACGACTTGATTCAGATTGGCCGTTTGACATGGTCGTTATCGATGAGTTATCTAGCTTTAAATCTTCAAAGGCCCAGCGGTTCAAATCATTAAAAAAGGTGAGGCCGTTTATTAAAAGGATGGTTGGACTTACTGGAACACCAGCACCGAATGGATTAATCGATCTGTGGCCACAGATTTATTTACTCGATGGTGGAGAGCGATTGGGTAAAACAGTCACAGGTTACCGAGAGAAATACTTTCTTCCTGATAAACGAAATCAAATGCTCGTCTACACTTGGAAGTTAAAAGAAGGTGCGGAAGATGCAATCTATGGAAAACTTTCTGATATCTGTGTGAGTATGAAGTCCAAGGATTATCTTGAGTTACCTGAAAGAATCGACAATGTGATACCAGTGGAATTACCGAAAAAGGTGAAAGAGCAATATGACCGATTAGAAAAGGAACTGATTTTATCGATTGAAGAATCCGATGTCTTAGCTGGATCCGCTGCAGTCCTAGCCAATAAGTTATTACAAGTGGCTAATGGCGCTGTTTACGATGAAGTTGGAGAAGTAAAGCCTATTCATAATGAAAAATTAAAAGCCTTGGATGAATTAATTGAATCAGCAGGCGGAAAGCCAGTGCTTGTGTTTTATGGGTATCAGCATGACAAGGAAAGGCTTTTACATCATTTAAAGAAACTAAAGCCGAGGCCCCTTCAAACAGATCAAGATATTAAGGATTGGAATCAAGGGAAAGTTCAAGTTCTTCTAGCTCATCCAGCATCAGCTGGTCATGGACTGAACCTTCAAACTGGTGGGAACATTATCATCTGGTTTGGCCTTACCTGGAGCCTTGAACTTTACCAGCAAGCCAATGCAAGATTGTGGCGACAAGGCCAGAAACAAACAGTCGTGGTTCATCACATCATTGCAAAAGACACGATTGATGAACGAGTAATGAAAGCGTTGGATGATAAAGATGTGAGCCAAGCCGCTCTCATTGAAGCGGTAAAAGCGAGAATGAATCGATATAAAAGGGGATTGCTACATGGATCGTAAAGACGGGAGGAATCGATGATGGATGCTAAAGAATACTTATCCCAGGCTTTTCAGCTTGACCAAAGAATAAACAGTAAATTAGAACAGGTTTCCATGTTACGAGACCTTGCGTTAAAAACAACATCCGTCCTTCAGGATGATAAGGTTCAAAGTACAAAACAGCAATCTCCGATGGAAACTGCTCTTGTTAAGTTAATGAGTCTCGAAGAAGAAATCAATAATGACGTTGATCAATTGATTGATTTAAAACGTGAGTTGGCAACTTTTGTATCCGAAATGGAGAATTCCTCACACCGTTTACTACTTGAACTACGATATCTTAGCGGTAGTACATGGGAAGAAGTAGCTGTCATCATGGGTTATGATGTGCGTTGGGTTTATCGGTTGCATCGGAAAGCGTTGAAAGAAGCAACAGGACGATTAGAAAACAAATCGGTGGAATGCATATGAAAAAGATAGAGTACACAAAGTGCCCTTGAAGGATGGAACCTTTAAGGGTTTTTCTATGCATTTGTTGTAAAGAATACTACTTATTAACAAAATATTCACACTTCTATGTGGATAACTTTTTAATCGTTAAATTTAAAAGAGGCCATGAAAAGCCATTATAAGCCACCCTGTAAATGTGCTAGAGTATAAACTGTAGAAGTAGAATAAACAACAGCCCTTGGAGGACGAGCCTTCGGGGCTTTTTTAATTGGATTAAACGGAGTTGAGAGCAATGCCAACGAAACCAAAGAAGCCTTGCAAACATAACGGTTGTCCTTTGTTAACGGACGACAAGTACTGTGAGTTTCATGCAAAGCTTCATGTAGATGATAGAGCAAACGCCACCGATCGTGGTTATGATAACCGCTGGAGGAAAGCGAGCAAACGATTCTTAAACGCTCACCCTCTTTGCAAACGATGTGAACAGAAAGGAAAGCTGACTCAAGCAACGGTAGTAGATCACATTGAACCTCACCGAGGAGACCAGAGACTGTTCTGGGATGAAAGCAACTGGCAACCATTGTGTAAGAGATGCCACGACAGAAAGACAAGAACAGAAGATCAGTATCCAGTTTACAATTTCTAACGCCCCCCTAGGGGAGGTAAAATCTCTACAACCATTTATATGGCGACCGCGCGCCCCCTTCACGCGAATTTTCGCGGAATTAAATAAGGGGGGTATCCCTCAAAGGTTGGAAAAGATATTAAACCTCAATAGGCGCAAGGGTTACAACTATTTTTGAATTTGCGAAGAGGTTTTATTTAAGAAGTAGTACAAAAACTGCTCAAGCCTTATGGATACTAGGGTTGAAGCAACTTTTTTAATTAAATTAGAAATAATAGCTAAACGCCAGTAATCACTTGAAAAATAGCTGATTAAGGCGTTTTTTTGTTGCTATTTACAATACGGGTTACGCAGAAAGGGGTGTGAGAGATGAATGATGTAGAAAAACAGACGATATATGATCTTCGGCTTAAAGGAGTGGGATACAAAGCCATTGCAGCTGTCTTGGGGAAATCCAGAGATAGCATCCGTGGTTTTTGTAAAAGGAATGGACTTGCTGGTGATTCCAGAGCTGTTGCATTAAATGTGAAAGAGCAAATGAACAATCATCTACTCTGCACTTGCTGCGGGAACCCAATTAACCAAAAAGGTCGTGGAAGGACTCGGAAGTTCTGTTCGGATGAATGTCGCCGGAAGTGGTGGAAAGAAAATCCTCAGGCACGAAATAAAAATGAAACAGCTATTTACAACTATACCTGTCCGCATTGTGAGAAAGAGTTCAGTTGCTACGGGAATAAGAAACGAAAGTTCTGCAGCCATGATTGTTATATCAAATCTAGATTTTGGAGTGAAGTAGATGGAATTTAAAAAACTGCCCATTGAAGATTTAGTTCCGGCTAGCTATAACCCAAGGAAAAAACTAAAGCCTGGAGATAGTGAATTTGAAAAGATTAAAAACAGTATCATGCAATTCGGTTATGTAGAACCAATAATCGTTAACAAAGATATGACGGTTATTGGTGGGCATCAGCGTATTACAGTTTTAAAGACTTTAGGTTATACAGAAATCGACTGTGTAGTCATTGCCATTGATAAGACAAAGGAAAAGGCACTCAATATTGCTCTGAATAAAATCAGTGGGGAATGGAATAAGGAACTTCTAGCTGACCTCATTAAGGATTTACAGTCAGCGGACTTTGATATTTCATTTACAGGTTTTGAGCCACCAGAAATTGATCAGTTATTTAGTGATGTTCATGATAAGGACGTCCAAGAAGACGATAAATTTGACTTAACCAAGGCACTGGAAGAAGCGGCATTTGCAAAACGTGGTGATATATGGACTGTCGGTAGGCACAGGATAATGTGCGGTGATGCTACAAATTCAGAAGACGTAGCCCAACTTACAGCTGGTAGGAAGGTGAATCTGGTTGTTACTGATTTGCCATATGGTGTCTCTTATACAGGTGGAACGGGGTTAACTATTCAAAACGACAATCTCAAAGGTGAGGAGTTCTATAATTTTATCTTGGCTTCATTTAAAAGTATGGCCGAGAACATGGATGCTGGAGCTTCTATTTATGTATTTCATGCAGATACTGAAGGCCTAAACTTTAGAAGGGCATTTGTAGATGCAGGATTTCATTTAAGTGGTGTTTGTATTTGGAAAAAGAATTCATTGGTGCTTGGCAGAAGCCCTTATAACTGGATCCATGAACCGGTTCTTTTCGGATGGCTAAAGGGTGGTAAACATAAATGGTACACAGGTCGGTCAGAAACAACTGTTTGGAATTATGATAAACCGAAAAAGAATGAGAGTCATCCAACAGAAAAGCCTCTCGGACTATTAGCATATCCAATTAAGAATTCATCCCAAGTGAACGGAATTGTTATGGATACTTTCCTTGGTTCTGGGTCTACCATGATTGCATGCGAGCAGACTGACAGAATTTGTTTTGGTATGGATTTGGATGAGAAATATGTCAGCGTGGCATTACGTAGATATGTAGAGTTTACCGGCTCCGATGAAGGAGTATTTGTTGAAAGGGATGGAATGAAAATTCCTTATTCCGATCTAGTGAAAGAAGTTGTTAGGGAAGGGTAGAATAATTTTTTTTTAGGGGGAAGGTGTGATTGTGGATGCTAAACCAGGTAGTGTAATTGGCAAGTGGACAATTCTTTACGAACTTCCAAGGAAAAACAGATACCGATATTTCCGGTGCAAATGTGCTTGTGGTAGGGAAAGAGATGTATGTGCCAGTAATCTATTAAGTGGAAAGACAAAATCTTGTGGTTGCCGAAAGGATAACAAGTTTCGTCTATTAGAAGATGGAAAAACGATGGTTGGTATGATGACAGGTGGAATCGAGTTTTTATTTGATAAGAATGATTATCATAAAATTAAGTCTAAAACGTGGTACCCAAATAGAAAATCACAATCATCAAGTCAAATCTATGTTACTGATTGTAAAGGGCAACAACTTCATCAGTTTCTCCTTAACCCACCTAAAGGCTTTGAAGTGGATCACATTGATTTAAATCCACTGAATAATTGTCGTAGCAATCTAAGGATATGTACTCATCAACAAAATCAATGTAATCAACCCCTGCAAGTAAATAACACTTCAGGTGTAACCGGTGTAAGCTTTTATCAACCAAGAGGAAAGTATCGGGCGAGGATAAAAGTTTCTCAACATGATATTCACTTAGGGTACTTTCACCACTTTATTGAAGCAGTTCAAGCAAGAAATGAAGGGATAAAATTAATGTTCGGAGAATTTGGGAGGCTTAATGATGCTCCTGAAGCTCCGGTATGGATTAAAAAAATAGTATATGAAAAATGCAGTCGCCACTTTGATAAGGCGGCTGTTTCTATTTTAGGGAATGAAAGTGCTTGATGAACTTGCTATTTTCTATGTTTTAAGTGATATATGTATTAACAAAACATAGGAGGTTGAATTGGTATGAGTCACAAAGCATTGTTTGGAAGGAAAGTTAGTAATCTAGCGGAGCTTAAGGAAATTACGGAATCAGCCATTAAGCAAGGACAGGGAGGTCAAACATACATCGTAACAAAAGAAGTGGAGTTAGAGGATAAGGATTTTCATAACTTTGCAAGAGACTTCTTTAACGACCAACCTTGGATCACACGAGAAGATGGCGGAGTGAATACGGATAGAGAGGCTCGATGCATTAGAGTCATCAATAAAGAAACTGGTGAAACAGTTTTAGTAAACAGCGAAGGTTACAGTTATCCAAGATACACAGCAATTGAAAACGACTAGAGTGGGGCCATAAGGGGCCTTTTTCTATTGGACTATAAATATACGCATTTTGATCAGGAATGACTTGCTATTCCTTGTGTTTAGAGTGATATATGTACTACACCAAAACACAGGAGGTAGTGAAAATGGATCGAAAAGAAATGGTAAAAAAGCTAGGAGAATTTTTAGGAGTGAAACCCAAGTATCTAAACGTTCCAACCTTTGCCTACGAAATTATAACCGAGGATGAAATTTACACCATTGACAGGCAGGGCGCGATTACAAACTCAGCCGGAGAAGTGAAAACCTTTGAAGAGATAACAAATCCGCCAGAGCCTGAAGAAGAAACAGGTGAGGAACAGCCAGCGGTTCTTGATTTGGATGGGATTGAGGTAACGATCCCGCTTGAGGGTCACAACGGAAACACATTAAGAAATCTAGTAAACATGCTTTATAGCAAACAGCACCTGATCATGATGGCGTTTGAAACAAACGAGCCGCTGATGGATGAAACCTTACCAGAGGCTTTGGGTGAAAAAGAATCGAGTACCTTTGAGGAGTTTAAGAAGACACTTGATGAACTTGGAGTTCAGAGGATCCCAGGTTTAGCTTTCAATTTTGAAAATGAAACCTTCACTATCAAACTAGCAGCGCAAAACTTGAATTCAGAGAAAATTGCAGCCTTTCAAGACCTCGCCGCATTCATCAACCAAAATGCCAAAAAGCAAAAGCGAGCAACTTTCAAACGAGCTCAGGATGACAATCCGAAATATGCCTTTAGGACTTGGCTGATAAGACTCGGAATGAATGGACCTGAATACAAAACCACGAGAAAAGCACTCTTGCAAAATCTTGAAGGAAGCGGAGCCTTTAGAAAGGTGATTGAACCGAATGAATAAATTCTTCACACAAAGGCACTGTGACCGCTGTGGCGGTAGTTTGAAAGGCGGACGGATCATGTCCATGTACAATACCGATTGCATTTGCTTAAGCTGTAAGGATAGGGAATCCAAGCGAAATGACTATGGTGAAGCGGTAAAAGCTGACCATGAGGAAATCAAGAAGGGCAATTTCAATTATAAAGGAATTAAGGGCGACAATTAACTTGATAATCCCTGTGTTCAGAGTGATGTATAGACATACAAAAACACAGGGAGGTTGTTTCTATGATTAGAGATAGGGTTCAGATGTTACAAGGAAACGTTGATGCGGTGAGGGGAATGGAACTGTTACTTCAGCAAAAGCGAGAATTGAAAGAAGCGGGATACCAAGAAAATGAAATACATTTATTACCGGGCATGCTAGTCTTACAACTTGAAGATGGAGAAGTTCGATGGTTAGCATTTGATGGCGAATTCAAGATGGAATTTTGGAAGAACTAAAAGAAATGAAACAATCGGAGTCTATCAGAAGGTAGGCTCTTTTCTTATGCCAAATTGGAAAGGAGGTGGCGCCTGTGGCTCAACGTGGAAGGAAACCAAAACCTACAGCCATTAAACAATTAGAAGGTAATCCTGGGAAGAGAGACCTTAATCTGAAAGAGCCCCAACCTGAAAAGAAGGCACCGAGATGCCCAACTTGGTTAGAACCTGAAGCCAAGAAGGAGTGGCGTAGAATGGTTAAGCAACTGGAACAGCTAGGTATTCTGACAGAAGTAGACATGGCTGCATTTGCAGGATATTGCCAAGCTTTTGCAAGGTGGAAAGAGGCAGAAGAGTTTATCTCCAAGCATGGAACGATTGTAAAAACTCCTTCAGGGTACTGGCAACAGGTGCCACAGGTTTCCATCGCTCAAAGCTATCTAAAAATCATGAACCGTTTCTGTGAGCAGTTTGGATTAACCCCTTCATCAAGAAGTCGAATTACGGCTGATAAACCCACGGATGCAAATGATCCAATGGAGTTTATGCTTTTTAAAGGTGGTGGTTAAGGTGTATGACGAGAAAAAAGCCTTACACGCTGTTAACTTTATCAACTGTTTAAAACATACGAAAGGTCAGTGGCGTGGGGTACCTTTTGACCTCCTTCCATGGCAGGACCAAATAATTCGGGATCTTTTCGGCACGGTAAAGGAAAATGGCTATCGTCAATACAACACTGCTTATATTGAAATACCAAAGAAGAATGGGAAAAGTGAACTTGCAGCTGCAGTAGCACTTCTTATGACTTGTGGTGATAACGAGTGGGGAGCCGAGGTTTATGGGTGTGCGTCTGATAGGCAACAAGCATCGATTGTATTTGATGTTGCGGTTGAAATGGTAGAACAATCACCAGCCTTAAAGAAAAGATTTAAGCCAGTCATGTCAATGAAAAGATTAGTTTATAAACCTACAAATAGTTTTTATCAAGTACTCTCGGCAGAAGCATATACAAAACATGGTCTGAATGTTCATTCCGTTGTTTTTGATGAATTACATGCTCAACCAAACCGCGAGTTATTTGATGTAATGACAAAAGGTTCTGGGGATGCCCGGCTTCAGCCACTGTTCTTTTTAATCACGACAGCTGGTACAGATCGAAATTCAATCTGCTATGAAGTACATCAAAAAGCAGTAGATATTCTGGAAGGAAGAAAAATTGATCCTACATTTTATCCGGTCATATACGGAATTAAAGATGACGATGATTGGACAGATGAAAAGAACTGGTACAAGGCCAATCCATCATTGGACCATACCATTGACATAGAGAAAGTTAAAAATGCATTTATCAGTGCGAAAGAAAATCCAGCAGAAGAAAATATCTTCAGGCAGCTGCGATTGAACCAATGGGTGAAGCAATCGACTCGTTGGATGCAAATGGAGAAGTGGGATGCTTGTGATGATCTGGTTGATTTAGATAGTCTTCGAGGAAGAGAATGTTTTGCAGGGCTGGACCTTTCTAGCACAACTGATATTACCGCTTTTGTATTGGTTTTCCCACCAAGAACAGATGATGAAAAGTTTATTGTTTTACCCTACTTCTGGATACCAGATGACAACCTGAAAGTAAGGGTGCGGAGAGACCATGTTCCATACGATATTTGGGAACGGCAAGGCTATATCAAAACAACAGAGGGTAATGTCGTTCATTATGGATTCATAGAAGCATTCATCGAAGAACTAGGAACAAAGTACAACATTAAAGAAATTGCTTTTGATAGATGGGGTGCTGTACAAATGGTTCAGAACCTTGAAGGCATGGGCTTCACCGTTGTTCCGTTTGGGCAAGGTTACAAGGATATGTCGCCTGCCTCGAAAGAATTGATGAAAATTACGCTTGAGAAAAGAATCGTTCACGGTGGTAATCCGGTTTTAAGATGGATGATGGATAACATTTTCATCAAAACCGACCCAGCAGGGAACATTAAACCTGATAAAGAGAAAAGTACAGAACGCATTGATGGAGCGGTTGCTTTGATTATGGCATTGGATCGTGCAATTAGGAATGAAAATAGAGATAGTGTTTATGATGGTCGAGGGATTTTGATACTATGAGCTCAGAATCATACATTGTATTTGTTTTCATTGCAAACTACCCTTAAATCACGTATAATAATAGAAGTTTAGATTCATAGACAGATTAATAGACAGAAATTACTATTTCATTTGTGCCTGGGCAACTAGTTTTTGATTAGAAACTGGTTGTTTATTTGTTTAAAGATAGATTTTCTTAAATCTCCATTCTGTAAGGCACTTTTTCGTATTTTTTCATTAATATACTTTTTAAGAAATTTGTACTTACAGGAGAGGTGATACATGTGGCTAAAAAATACTATGCAGTAAAACAAGGCAAAAGAACTGGGATCTTTACTACATGGGATGAATGCAAACAAAATGTACACGGGTACCCAGGTGCAGAATATAAAAGCTTTACCAGTAAAGTACAGGCTGAAGACTATTTGACTGGTTCACAAGAAACTGCCCATCCCCAAAAAGATAGTACAAAAGAAGTAGAAGCTGAGGTTGTAGCTTATGTTGATGGTAGTTTCAATCAAGAGAGCTCTGAGTTTTCTTACGGTGCAGTTATTTTTTATCAAGGAGAGCAATCACATTTTGCTGAAAAGTTTAGTGACCCTGACCTAGTTTCCATGAGAAATGTTGCGGGTGAAATTAAGGGTTCTGAAAGAGCTATGGCTTTTGCTGTTGAAAACGAAGCAAAGAGCCTGATAATTTATCATGATTACGAAGGCATTTCAAAATGGTGTACAGGTGAGTGGCAAGCCAAAAAAACAGGTACTATTGCTTACAAACGATATTTTGAAAGTATAAAAAATGATGTGAATGTTAAATTTGTTAAGGTTAAAAGCCACTCTGGTGATGAGTTTAACGATTTGGCAGATAAATTAGCTAAAGAAGCTTTTATGCAAGCAGAAACTAAAGAGACTTCAGTAAATATTATTTCCGAAAAACCAAAAAATATTGGGATTTATGTAGACTCTTCCGATTTAATAGAACTTATTAAGACTGCTGGAAACAAAGAATGGAATGATGATTTTCATTTCATATGTCTAGAAGAGAAGGGCAACGTAAATAAGTGTAATTTCACAGTAAATAACAAGGCGTGCTCTTTAAACTTTCATTGTAAGAATAATGGGACAACAACGATGAGTCCAACTGGTAAAAATACGGAATTTTCCTCCGTACTTAAAGAGCGGATTATTGAGTTGAGTGATTATAAAGATACTGGTGTTTCAAAATCCCATACGTTTAGGGTGAATCATGATTGGGCATATAAACTTGTGGACTTTTTAGAAGGATTAGAAAATACTGAAAAAGACCGCGTTCAGCATGAAAATCCAAAATATGAACAGTGTAAATTTATGAGCACCAAAGGTGACCGATTAAACATAAATATTTATGAAACAGGTAAAGTTGTTTTGCAAGGGAAACCGGCTTATCTTTATACCGAAGCATTGTCATTTCTATCATACTGCCCGCAAATCAGTATGAATGACGTTGTTGAAGCTAATAATTCTTTTCATGAAGTGGATGTAAAAGTCGAAGATACTCGAACCGAACTTCAAAGGTTAATGCCAAACACATATGGAAAGATTGATGACACGTTATTTAAGATTCTTTCGCCTGCAATTGGGCTAAGAAAAGCGGGAATGGAAGTGGAAGATTATTCTTGTTACGCTTTTCCAGCACTACGCGCTTTAGAAGGGTATCTAATGCATATATTTAGTATAGAGAATATCGTAATTGGGCATAAATATGGAGAGCAATATGGTAGTCATTATAGATATATAAAAAGAAATGATTCACACGCTTTAAAGAAAGACACTGTCGATAGATTATCTAATCATAAAAGCAAAGAAGTACTTGAGGAAGTTTATAATTACTTGAAGAAAAATCGCCATACTTTATTTCATTCGGAACAAATAATATTTACTACTCGTATTTTAGAGGATAAAATAGAAGCAGATCAGATTGTAAACGAAGTCATTGATTTGATTGAACGCACATATACGTATATTACAGCATAAAATAACTAAGGGAGAAGGTGGTTATTATGACTAATTTTGATGTGATTCAACTAAATAATGCCCCATATGAGTATTTGTTGATTGCGACAAGTTATCGTAGCTCCCTTAGTGATTTGGCGAAGCTGGATAGCGTAGTGAGTATAGGGCAAGGTAAGGTTTTATTTGACTTCATGTTAATTCATGGAAACAAAAAGAATCGTTTTGTTGAATGCAATGTTGTAAATGATGCATGTGAAAGACAATCAATTAAAATTGCAGATAATGTGGACGAAAATATTCGTCAAATGAGCTCGATGTTTTTTAGAGAAAATGCACAGTTGGTTAAAAACAGCGTGCTACCTAAAGCTCTTCAGTATCTAATTCAAACTGGCGATGTTGTATAGTAAAACCTGTGAAGACAGGAGCAGTGTCTTAATATTATATATTATTTGAGGGAGGAGCAAGACTACATGTTTGCTCCTTTTTCTATGAACAAGAAAATAATCAATTCGTGCATCTGCTGAAAAGTGGGTGCTTTTTTTATGCCCAATTTTGGAGGTGAAGATCATGAAAATCCCACTGATGTCAAGACTATTTCAATCTAGAGCTAGTCCAAAAAATAGTTTTTTAGGAAGCACCTATAGCTTTTTCTTTGGTAGTACAACTAGCGGGAAATCTGTTAATGAAAGAACTGCAATGCAGACCACCGCAGTATATGCTTGTGTGAGAATTCTAGCAGAAACGATTGCAAGTCTCCCAATTCATCTATACAGATACACTGATAATGGAAAAGAAAAAGCAGTAGAAAACAATTTATATTATAAGCTCCATGATGAGCCAAATGCCGAGATGACTTCGTTCGTGTTTAGAGAAACACTGATGAGTCATCTTTTATTATGGGGAAATGCGTATGTGCAGATTATCCGGGACGGCAGAGGGAATGTGCTTTCTCTTTACCCTTTGCTTCCTGACCGGATGACGGTAGATAGAACCTCAACCGGTGAGCTTTATTATGAATACCGAAAAGACACGGGTTCAGTCATCCTTCGAAGTGAGGAAGTGCTTCACATTCCAGGGCTTGGCTTTGATGGTCTGGTGGGGTATTCACCGATCGCTATGGCTAAAAATGCGATTGGAATGGCGCTTGCAACCGAGGAATATGGGGCCAGGTTCTTCGCTAATGGAGCAAACCCCGGTGGTGTTTTAGAACATCCCGGTGTGGTCAAGGATCCTGCGAAAATTCGAGAAAGCTGGAATGCGGTCTACCAAGGAAGTGGCAATGCCCATCGAATTGCAGTACTTGAGGAAGGGATGAAATTTCAAAGTATTGGCATTCCACCTGAACAAGCTCAGTTCTTGGAAACAAGGAAGTTTCAAACAGAAGAGATTTGTAGAATCTTTCGGGTTCCACCTCATCTAGTAGCTAATTTGGATAAAGCGACTTTCAGTAATATTGAACATCAATCAATTAGCTTTATCGATAATACGATCATGCCTTGGGTGACAAGAATTGAACAGTCCATGAAGAAGGCTCTGTTAAGTGAAACAGATAAGAAGGAGTACTTTATCAAGTTTAATCTGAATGGAAGGCTCCGAGGAGATGCAGGGTCAAGAGCACAGTTTTATCAAATCATGCGACAAAACGGAGTAATGTCAGCGAATGATATCCGAGAGCTAGAAGAGATGAACATGATTCCAGAAGAACAAGGTGGAGATAAATATTTAGTTAACGGAAACTTTGTCGATATGTCAAAAGCGGGAGCTTGGACAGAAAAGTACAAGGAGGGATAAATCGTGAAGAAGTTTTGGAATTGGGTAAAAAACGAAGATGGCAGGACACTTTATCTTGATGGTGTCATTGCTGAAGAATCATGGTTTGGTGATGAAGTGACTCCAAAACAGTTTAAGTTAGAGCTAAACAATGATGGTGGTAATATTACTATCTGGATTAATTCTCCCGGCGGTGATGTGTTTGCAGCGAGTCAAATTTATAACATGCTTATGGATTACAAAGGAGATGTAACTGTAAAGATTGATGGAATAGCTGCTAGTGCTGCCTCAGTTATTGCGATGGCAGGTGGGGAAGTTCATATGTCACCCGTCTCCATGATGATGATCCATAATCCGATGACCATTGTTTTTGGAGATACAGCAGAAATGAAAAAAGCAATCCAGATGTTAAGTGAGGTAAAAGAAAGTATTATCAATGCTTATGAACTGAAGACGGGTCTTTCAAGGACCAAGCTCTCGCACATGATGGATGATGAAAGCTGGTTTAATTCTAGAAAAGCTGTAGAGCTAGGTTTTGCTGATGAGATCATGTTCCAAAACGAAAGCGAGAAAGACTCTTCGGATGAAGGGATTATTTATAACAAAATGGCGGTGGTGAATTCCTTTTTACACAAACTGCCACAAAAGAAAACAGGAACAGACATCACCATATTGGACAAGAGGCTAGACCTCTTGAAATTTTAAGGAGGAGATTTGAATGAGTAAAGTATTAGAACTGCGTGAAAAACGAGCAAAAGTATGGGAGCAAACGAAGGCATTTCTTGATTCTAAAAGAGGAGAAGACGGGATCCTTTCCGCTGAAGATACTTCTACCTATGAGAAGATGGAAGCAGAAGTTGTTAATCTCGGTAAGGAAATCGACCGATTGGAAAGACAACAGGCCATTGACCTAGAACTATCCAAGCCGGTTAACCAACCAATTACATCCAAGCCAACGGGTGTTGAAGGACAAAAAACAGGAAGAGCTACTGATGAATACAGAGAATCGTTCTGGAAAGTGATGAGAAACAAAAGTAGTTATGATGTAAAGAATGCACTCCATGTTGGGACGGATTCAGAAGGTGGTTACCTAGCTCCGGATGAGTTTGAAAGAACATTGATTCAATCCCTAGAAGAGGAAAATATCTTCCGCTCATTAGCCAAAGTTATTACAACCTCATCAGGAGATCGAAAAATTCCGGTTGTAGCTTCAAAAGGAACCGCATCATGGGTTGATGAAGAAGGGTTGATTCCAGAATCAGATGATAGCTTTGGTCAGGTTTCAATTGGGGCCTATAAGCTCGCCACCATGATTAAAGTTTCGGAAGAATTATTGAATGACAGTGTGTTTAACCTTGAATCGTATATTGCAAAAGAATTTGCCAGACGGATTGGTGCCAGAGAAGAAGAAGCTTTCTTTGTTGGAGATGGTACCGGAAAACCGACTGGCATTTTTAATGCAACGGGTGGAGCGGAACTTGGGGTTACTGCGACTTCAGCAACCGCTGTTTCAGTAGATGAGATTATGGACTTATTCTATTCATTGAAATCGCCATACCGTAAAAAGGCTGTATTCGTCATGAATGATGCAACAGTCAAATTACTTCGAAAGTTAAAAGACGGAAGTGGTCAATACTTATGGCAGCCTTCAGTCCAAGCAGGGCAACCTGATACTATTTTAAATCGGCCAGTGAAAACCTCAGCTTATGTGCCAACTGTTGCAGCGGGGACTAAGTCAATTGCATTCGGTGACTTCGGATACTACTGGGTCGCGGATCGTCAAGGACGTTCTTTCCAACGATTAAATGAATTATATGCTGCAACGGGTCAAGTTGGATTTAAGGCAACACAACGGGTGGATGGAAAGTTAATTCTTCCTGAAGCGATTAAAGTACTTCAACAGAAAGTGTAGGTGGTAGATCATGAGTAATGTAAAAAATTATACTGAACAAGGTGGAGAGCGAACTGTTATCGGTGGGGAATTAGATATAACTCCAGAAGGTAAATTAGCTTTTGATGGAACACCATTAAGTCCAGCTGCACTTCAAGCAGATAGTACTGCTGCAGATGTAGCTGGTCTTGTTACTGACTTTAATAACCTAATAGCAAAACTGAAAGCAGCAGGACTGATGAAATCTGTCTAAGGGGGTAGACGGTGATGGAGGAATTGTTATCAAAGGTAAAACAGAACCTTATTCTGGATCACAATGAAGACGATGTTCTGCTTTCTGGCTTCATCACTGCTGCCATTTCTTATGCAGAAAGTTATCAAAAGAAGTCGGATGGCTATTATGATGGCAATCCCATGCATCCAACGACCGAACAAGCAGTCATTATGCTATCGTCTCACTTTTATGAAAGTCGGGACGGTAGCACAGGTGGCTTCTTTGCAGATAAAGTAGAGGCCAGCCAGCAAGTATGGCATGTAGTGAATATGCTTCTACGGTTAAACAGGGATGTGGTCATATGAGTTTTGGGAAAATGAGAACTCTAATAGACATTGTTGAAACTAGGATTATGAAAGATGGAGAAGGTTTTGCGACTGAAGAAGATACTGTTATAGCTTCCTTACGTGCTTATAAAGAAGATAGACATGGGAACGAAGCATGGAAGAATCGAGCAAGTTTTTCATCTGCTACATCGCTTTTTCGTTTTAGAAAACCTCGAAGCTTCCAGGTCACAACTGAAATGAAGATTGATTGCCAGAACGAGCAATACAACATATTGAGTGTTGAGGACCTGAAGGAAAGAGGGATGTATATAGAAGTATTAGCTGAAAAAGTAACAGGTTCAAAGGGGTGATAGGATGGCTAGAGCTACATTTAAAATGCCGGATGAATTTTTAGAAAAGCTATCTAAACTCAATAACCAATTTGACAATATTGCACCAAGAGTTTTACAAGCTGGTGCAGATCCTGTTATTAAGAAAGCAAAAAGCAATCTAACTGCTAGGATTGGAGAAGGGACAAAGGAACCTTCTGAATCTACAGGAGAACTGGTCCAATCCTTAGAAACAACAAAGCCTGCTTTGGATCATAAGGGTAACTGGACTCTCCGTGTTGGAGTTCCAACTACTAAAGATAGTAAGGGCGTATCAAATGCTTTAAAAGCAGCTGTTTTGGAGTATGGAAAATCAGGTCAACCGCCTAAACCTTGGCTGAAACCAACAAAGTCGGCTACAAGAAAAGCATGTACTGAAGCAATGGAGAAAGCGTTGGATAAGGAGATTGGGAAACTATGAGTTTATTAAAAGAACTAAATAGCCTACTAGAGCCCATCGGCATCCCAATTGAAACAGGAGTGTTCTCAGGAAAACCACCTGATGAGTATGTAGTGATAACACCTATGTCAGATAGGCTAGAATTTTATGCGGATAATCAAGCTCATTCCGTTATTGCGGAAGCAAGACTGTCCTTGTTTTCTAAGAAAAATTATTCAGCCCTTAAAAAGCAACTGACAAACACACTTCTAGCGGCAGAAATAATCATTACAGATCGACAATATATCGGTTTTGAGAATGATACAAAATATCACCATTACGCTATTGACGTAATGAAAGAATATGAAATGGAGGGGATTTAGTTGGCGACAATAGGACTTGATCAATTATATTATGCCCAAATCACCGAAGATGCAAATGGTGTTGAAAGTTATGGAACACCTAAAATATTAGCTAAAGCCATGACAGCTGAATTAAGTGTTGAGCTCATTGAAGCAATTCTATATGCCGATGATGGCGCATCTGAAGTGGTAAAGGAATTTAAGAGTGGAACATTAAGCCTTGGAATTGATGATATTGGCTCAATCGTGGCGCAGGATTTAACAGGTTCAAAGATTGATAGCAACAATGTGGTTGTATCAAGAAGTGAGGATGGAGGGAATCCGGTTGCAATTGGCTTTCGTGCGAAAAAATCGAATGGAAAGTACCGCTACTTTTGGCTATACCGAGTTATTTTTAGTATTCCTACAACGAGCCTTGCAACAAAAGGGGATTCGATTACCTTTAGTAGTCCCACCATAGAAGGGACAGTGTTTAGACGAAATAAACTGGATGCAGAAAGTAAACATCCTTGGAAATCTGAAGTTACTGAGGGAGACAATGGCGTTGCTCAAGATACTATTACCAACTGGTTTAGCACTGTTTATGAACCGGATTTTACACCAGTAACACCGACAATCACGATTACGACACAACCAGCTGACATAACAAATGTAACGGAAGGTAGTATTTCTGGAAGCCTATCCGTTGTAGCAGATACTAATACAAGCTATCCAGTAACCTATCAGTGGTATGAAAATACAGTGGATAGCACTACTGGTGGAACGGTTATCAATGGTGAAACGTCTGCAAGCTTTGATATTCCAACAGATCTTCTTGCTGGTTCTTACTATTATTACTGTGTGTTGAGTTCAACTGGTGCTAGTGATGTAACAACGACTGTGGCTACGGTAACGGTATCTTAAGCTGGAGAGGATGAGGGAGAATGGGAACTGGAAATGTAGAAGCTAAACCTTTGGAGATTGATCCTGCAGCGGATGAAAGAAGTGCTGTGATAGAAATAGGTGGACAAGACTATATGTTGATTTTGACCACGAAGGCTACAAAAGAAATTGCTAAGCGGTATGGCGGTCTTGAGAATCTCGGAAACAAACTGATGAATACTAAGGACTTTGAGCTAGCTTTAGATGAAGTAGTTTGGCTGATTACTTTGTTAGCGAATCAATCGATTTTGATCCATAACTTACGAAATAAAGACGCTAAGAAAGACCTGCTGACGGAAGAAGAAATCGAACTATTGACCACTCCATTTGAATTAGCAGAGTATAAGAATGCGATTATGGCTAGCATGATGAAAGGCACAAAACGACATATCGAGAGTGAACCATCAAAAAACGGAGAAGTCGGGTAAGTGATGAAGAGTTGTTTATCCGACTTATTTATTATGGAACGGCATTATTAAATCGTAGGGAAGATGAAGTTTGGTTGATGCCACTTGGATACTTGATGGATTTATGGGAGTGCCATAAGCAGTTTAACGGAATAGTAAAACCAAGGAAAGACTTATCCATTGACGATGTGATACCAATAGGAATATAGGAGAAGGCACTCAGCGAATGGGTGTCTTTTTATGTTTTGAGGGAAGGAGGTGGAATCGTGGCAGATAATTTTGGTCTAAAAATCGGTGTTGAGGGTGAAAAGGAATTTAAGAATTCCCTAAGAGATATCAACCGCAGTTTCAAAGTTTTAGGCAGTGAAATGAATCTAGTAACCTCACAGTTTGATAAGCAGGACCAATCGATGGAGGCCCTGACCGCTAGAAGTGATGTGTTAAACAAGAAGGTTGATGCCCAGAAAGACAAAATCGGTACCTTAGAAAAAGCACTAAAAAATGCTGCAGACTCTTTTGGAGAAACCGATAAGCGAACTCAAAACTGGCAAATTCAACTTAATAACGCCAAGTCCGACTTAATCAAAATGGAGAGGGAATTAGATAAAACTAATCAATCGATTGATGAAATGGGTGATAGTGCTAATGCTGCAGAAGGTGAAGTAGGAGAGTTTGCTAATGAAGTTGAGAATGCTGCAAAGCAAACAGAAGACGCAGCTAACCGCTTTGAAAAAGCAGGTGGTGTGCTAAAGGGAATCGGAGTGACGATAGGTGCTGCAGTAACCGCTATTGGAACAGCTGCTGTTGCAACTGGGGCTAGCCTTATCAAGCTTGGTGATGAGTATAATATGGCGGTTAATCAGATCTCTGCTTCAACCGGGGCTACAGGAGCTGAACTTGAAGAGTTAGGTGAGATTGCTCAAAACGTGTACAAGCATAATTTTGGTGAAAACTTGGAAGAGGTTGCTAGAGGTATTTCAGAGGTTAAAAAGGTTACTGGACTCATGGGTGAAGAATTAGAAAAAGCCACTGAGTCCGGTTTTGCTTTAAGGGATACCTTTGGTTTTGAAATGCAGGAGTCAGCCAGGGCAGCAAGTGCTCTAATGAAAAACTTCGGTATCTCATCAGAGGAAGCCTATAATATCATTGCGACAGGTGCCCAAAATGGAGCCGATAAAAATGGTGATCTATTAGATACGCTTAATGAATACTCTGTTCAATATTCAGCGCTCGGGCTTAGCGCAGATGAGTTCATTGCTAGTTTAGTAAATGGTGCAGAAAGTGGAGCGTTTAGTATCGATAAGGTCGGAGATGCCGTTAAAGAGTTCAATATCCGTGCAAAAGATGGAAGCAAAACGAGCATGGAAGCTTTCACTGCTTTAGGCCTCAATGCTGAAGAGATGACCAGTAAATTTGCTCAGGGTGGCGAAGTTGCTAATGATGCTTTTTACAGTGTTGTTCAAAGACTTCAGGAAATTAAGGATCCCTTGCTAAAAAATACGGTTGGTGTGCAGCTGTTTGGTACTCAATTTGAAGATTTAGAGGCTAATGTTCTACCTGTTCTCGCCAATATGAAGGATAGTACACTAGCCAGCGGTGATGCATTGGCCCAAATAACTGAAGTGAAATACGATAATCTGACTGATGGTATTGAGGGTGTGAAACGTTCTTTACAAGGTGTTTTTTTACCAGCAGTAGGAGAAGTGTCGTCAGGAATCACGGATCTATTCTCAAATCTTTCTAATGGTATTAATGCAGCTGATGGAGATTTCGATAAAATTTCAGAGGTTATTGGGGAGACAGTTGCTGGCATCACAGAAATTATCGCTGAGCAGTTGCCTCAATTGGTTACCTTAGGACTGCAAATTGTGATGTCTATTGCTGGTGCCATAATTGATAATCTGCCGACCATAATTGATGCAGCCATGCAGATTGTAACCACTCTCCTTCAGGGTTTGATTGAGGCTCTACCTCAAATTACAGAAGGAGCACTATATCTTGTTTTAACTTTGGTAGATGGCATTATTGCCAATCTTCCAGCAGTGATTGAAGCTGCTTTAACCATGATCGTAACACTTGCAACAGGAATTGGTGAAGCATTACCGAACCTCATTCCATCGATTGTTCAAGCGGTGATTTTAATTGTTCAAACACTCATAGATAATCTCGATATGGTATTAGATGCAGCTTTTAAAATTATTGAAGGTTTAGCAATCGGGTTATTAAATGCATTACCTAGTTTAATAGAAGCCCTTCCAACCATAATTTCAACAATCATTAATTTTATCACAGGGAACCTACCTAAGATTGTAGAGATGGGGATTAAGTTAATTATTCAATTAGCAGCGGGGCTTATTCGAGCTGTTCCACAATTAGTGGCTCAATTACCACAGATTGTTTCTGCACTTTTAGTTGGTCTTGGAAAAGCGGTCTATTCGATAGGTGAAATAGGAGTAAATATTGTTCGAGGACTCTGGAATGGAATTTCTTCAATGATTGGGTGGATAAGAGATAAAGTGAGTAACTTTGTTGGTGGAATTGTGAGCAATGTAAAGGGTGTTCTTGGCATTCACTCTCCTTCAAAAGTATTTGCTGGAATCGGTGAAAACATGGGTGCTGGAATTGGTGTTGGTTTCACCGATGCCATGAGAGGTGTGGAAAAAGATATGGAAGGAGCTATTCCAACCGATTTTGACATGGATTTAAACAGTCAAATCAATGCCTCAGCTAATGGAGCTAATGGCTCTTTATTAGATGTTACGATTCCACTTACCATTGATGGAACAGTTTTAACTCGGATTATAGCTCAGCTACAGTGGAATCAAAATACTGTAACGGTGAGGAATTTAGGAGTTGCGGGGTCATGATAGAAGTTTTTGCAGGAAACACGTTAATACAGACCATTCGAAAAGTGATGTCCGCCAATTTGCGAGAAACAATTGAGGGGGAATTTACACTATCGTTTACTGTGCTTGCCAAATCTGCCCTCGCTTTAAAGACGAAACAGTTAGCCAAAATAAATGATCAGTATTTTGAAATCGTACAAATAACAAAGTCACTGCAAGGAAGTCTACCGGTTTGTTCGGTAACTTGTGAGCATGTATCGTACATCTTAAATGATGATATTTATAAAATTGATACGTTTGATTTTACAGGAGATCCGGCTGCTGGTTTGACCCAGCTATTATCAGGAACTCCTTTTTCAGCTGGCATTGTAGAGTTTACACAAAGTTGCACGATGAAAATCAACCAAGAGGTGACAAGAAGGTCTGCTCTTATGCAGTACATAGCCATCTTGGGTGGGGAAATCGAATATGATGGTTATAAAATTAACATTAGAAGTCATCGAGGAAATAGTGAATACAAGTTGGTTATGGACACCAAAAACGTTACAGATGTATCGGTTTCCCATGATTCAAGGGAAAATGCATCTTCCTATCACATTTCCTTTTTTAAGCTATTAAGCCTTTCAGTTGGAGATAATGTACACATTGTGTTTAGACCACTTGGAATTGATGTGAAAACGAGAATTATATCTTTGGAATATAACCCTTTCTATCGTTATGACATTCGAGTAGAAGTAGGGCGGTACAAACCAAGTATTTCGGATACATTTTATCAAATTAAAAGTTCGATGAATTCAGTAGAAACCTCTATAACACAGGTCGGTAGTTCAGTTGATGGGCTTCAGACCCAAGTAAATGATTTAGGAGTTTCTTATACTATTGTTAAAAGCCTTTCGATAGATACTAGTTTTATTAACGTAACTTATGAAGTAGAAAAGGGCGATACACAACAGTATCATGCGCAATACAGCTACATCACTGACACCAGTGGACGAATTACAAGTATTACTCTAGAAGAAATTTTCTCGGAATTGTTACTAAAAGAAGTTTCTACATTGACGGTAGATGTTGCAAAATTTGATGTCACCTACGTAGATGGAGAAACAGCAAGCTATAATTACACGACAGATAGCAGTGGAAGAATTACAGCAATTGATAGGGTGGTGGGATAAGGATGAGCTACGATCGAAATTTTAATAATACATTAGCCATCTGGACTGCCTTTGGTGGCAGGGGTGGCCTCGTTCTTCCTATCCCCACCTTGAATTGGACAAAGAAAACATACAGCAGCTTTGGTTACACGCAATATAACAGTGAAAAGCAAATCAATGTCTATGACAATGGCAACGCTCAGATAGCTGTGTATCATGCAAAAACACCATACATGTCCTATTATAATAAGACGACTGGTCAATGGACGTTGTCAGATGTAACCTGGTGGAATTATGGTGAACCTGAAATCCTTTATTCAAGCGGGGGTGTATTCATAGCTAAGATAACCGGTTATGCCAACATCATCTCGTCTTTTGATGGCATCACTTGGAACAATAGTGGTTACTGTCAAAATGCCCAAAATGCGATGACAACGGGCGCTTATGATATGGAAAGAGGTTCAGGAGTTGTCAGCTGGTGGTACTATAAATCTCCTTTGTACTACAGTTTTGATTCACTATTAGAACGAACAGCCTGGACATTAGTTGGCTCTGATGGTTCATCGGTTCCTTTCTTTAAATACATGACTACTCACAAGGGGAACTTTGTAGGCATAGTGGGTGGAGACAAATCGATTGCGGTTGCTAGTTCAGCGACACCAGGTTCATGGACCACTACCATTCCTGAAGATTTAAATGAAACTTCTTATATGTTCATTAGGTCTGTTAACGATAAGCTATTTGTAATGAAGTACCGTTACGTGAATGGAATCTATGATGTAAAACTTTGTGTTATGAATGATAGCGCTACTGAGTTAACAGAATCTAATTTAACTCATGTGGGAGATCTTGCTGATAATAATATTCCCAACCCACAGAATATCATTTGGATGGCAGACTGGGGAAAGTTCGCTATCTTTAAAGAAAGTATGCTTTATGTATCGGTTGATGGGCTCACATGGGAAGGTGTCGAACAACCGGGATTTACGACATCCACATATGATACGTTTGGCGGTGCCATTTACGTTCCTGGAGATGGCTTCTATGTAAAGGCTAGTGGCTATGTGTATTATGCGCAGTATTAAATTTAAAAGAAAAAGTTCACACTGGTACTTGACTGTGTACTATGGTACACGGTTTATAATCTTAAGTGAGGTGAATGAGATGAGCTACCAGATAGGTGAATTTGCAAAGAAATGTGGTGTAAATAAAGAAACCATTCGATATTATGAACGGAAAGATTTATTACAAGAATCCACTCGAACAAATGCTGGTTACCGGATTTATTCAGAAGATGAAGTGAAACGAGTAGGGTTTATTAAACGAATGCAAGATCTTGGTTTCTCATTAAATGAAATTTATAAACTACTAGGTATTGTAGATAAAGATGAAGTTCGTTGCCGAGATATGTTTGAATTTGTTTCAAAAAAAGAGATAGAAGTAAAAAGACAAATTGAAGATTTAAAGCGAATAGAAGAGATGTTAAAGAATTTAAAAAAGTGCTGTCCTGATGAAAAAGAGTTACATGCATGTCCCATTATTGAAGTGCTGATAGATGGAAAAAGGGAAAGTGATGAAAGTGAAACATAAAAAGACCTTTGTCGCGGGTATAGTTGGAACGCTCATTGTGCTTTTGTGTTGCGCAACACCTATATTGGTCATTTTACTAGGTGCTGTTGGACTTGGGGCTATGACAGGGTACCTAGATTATATATTAATCCCAGTGTTAGTTGTATTTCTTGGGTTAATTTATTATTCTTATTCAAAATTTGAACAATCAAAAAAGGAGACGTAAGGATGAAAGGGAGATTTGTTGCAGTTGCTTCTATGTTTACAGCCTTTTTAGCAAGTTTTTGTTGAATTGGCTTAGCGATTTTAATACCACTTGGTCTAAGTGGTTTAGCTGGAACACTTGCGGTAGCTTTTGCGCCTTATAGAATGTGGTTTATTATAATCACAATAATGATGCTAGCTGTCGCTCACATACTTGTATGGACACAAAATAAACGATCAAAGAAAACAGAAAAATTGTTATGGATAAGTACAGTTATTTCTGGTGTTTTACTTCTCTATACATTATTTAGTCAGGGGTTTTAGGGCACAATGAAACCAGTTATCTATGTATTCATTATTGGATGGGTCTTAATCATTTCAGGGTGTGGAAATACGACTAATGAAAGCAATGTTACATTGGAAGAAGCCCAATCAGAATCCCTTGAAACGGTCTCATTTCATATAGATGGTTTTACCTGAGCATCCTGTGCTTTTACGGTGAGGTCCACCGTTTCTAATAAAGAGGGTGTTCAACATATTGAGGTTGAAGGAACAGGAAAAACAACACTTACTTATGATCCATCTAAAATTAGTTTAGAAGAAGTGAAAAAAGTCATCACAGATCTGGGTTATGAAATAAGAAGCGAGGAAAAATAAAACAGGAGGAGGCTAAGACGTGAAAAAATTCAAATTAAACATTGAAGGAATGACTTGTACAGGGTGTGAAGAACATGTTTCCGTTGCTTTAGAAAATGCTGGTGCTAAAAACATTGAGGCAAATTTCCGCCGAGGTGAAGCTGTATTTGAGCTTCCGGACAACGTAGATGTTGAAACAGCTAAAAAGGCAGTTGATGAAGCAAAATATCAGCCTGGAGAAATAAAGGAAGTTTCATCGCAAGAAGAGGTAAGATTAGGGAACGAAGGAGATTACGACTTACTAATTATTGGTTCAGGAGGAGCGGCTTTTTCTGCTGCAATTAAAGCAATCGAATACGGGGCCAGAGTTGGAATGATTGAACGAGGCACAGTTGGAGGAACATGTGTAAATATCGGTTGTGTTCCATCAAAAACCCTCCTTCGAGCGGGGGAAATCAATCACGTGGCAAAAGTTAACCCATTTACAGGACTGCAAACATCTGCAGGAGAAGTGGAATTAGCTCCTTTAATTAAACAAAAGAATGAATTGGTTAGTGAGCTGAAGAATCAAAAATATGTAGATTTAATCGATGAATACGGGTTTGATTTAATTGAGGGTGAAGCGAAGTTTGTTGATGAAAATACACTTGAAGTAAATGGTCAAAAGTTATCAGCAAAACGCTTTTTAATAGCAACGGGAGCATCCCCATCGTTACCGCCAATTTCAGGTCTTGAAAAGGTGGACTATTTAACAAGCACTACATTACTTGAATTAAAGAAAGTTCCTAAACGGTTAACGGTTATTGGATCTGGATATATTGGAATGGAACTTGGTCAATTGTTTCACAACTTAGGTTCGGAAGTGACGCTGATGCAAAGAAGCGAGCGTCTTTTAAAAGAATACGACCCCGAGATTTCAGAAGCAGTAGAAAAAGCATTATTAGAGCAGGGGATTAACCTTGTAAAAGGAGCAACTTTTGATCATGTGGAACAAGAAGGAGATATTAAGAAGGTCCATGTCACGGTCGCTGGAAAGAAAAAAGTGATTGAGTCTGAACAGTTACTTGTTGCAACTGGTAGAAAACCAAATACAGAGTCGCTCAATTTGAAAGACGCCGGTGTTGAAGTAGGTAAACGGAAAGAAGTCTTAATAAATGAATTTGCTCAGACTAGTAATGAAAAGATTTATGCAGCAGGAGATGTAACCTTAGGCCCTCAATTTGTTTATGTTGCAGCATATGAAGGTGGAATTGTTGCAGATCATGCAATTGGGGGATTAAATAAAAAGCTAGATTTATCTGTAGTACCAGGTGTTACTTTTACGAACCCTTCTATTGCTACAGTCGGTTTAACAGAAGCGCAAGCAAAGGAAAAGGGCTATGAAGTTAAAACATCTGTATTGCCTTTAGATGCCGTTCCAAGAGCGATTGTGAATAGGGAAACAACGGGAGTTTTTAAGCTTGTTGCTGACGCAAAAACGTTGAAAGTACTCGGCGTTCATATCGTTTCTGAAAATGCTGGGGATGTCATCTATGCAGCAACACTAGCTGTTAAATTTGGGTTGACTGTAGAAGACTTAAAAGATAGCCTTGCCCCATATTTAACAATGGCAGAAGGTTTGAAATTGGCAGCACTTACGTTTGATAAAGACGTATCGAAATTATCTTGTTGTGCTGGGTAAGGTTACTCTGAAAAACTGACATAAGAGAGAACACATCATTTGTTATTGTGATGTGTTCTTTTTATTTTCTACGAAAGTTACCTTTTAGTTTTAAATATCAAAATCTGCGTAATTATTGCTAAGATAGGTAACTCCAATAGCGGACCTATCACTAATGTTAAGGCGATTAAAGGTTGATCGGGAAATGCAGTCATTGCGATGGCTAAAGCAATGGGTGAATTTCTAGCCAACGTTGTTAAGCTTAAACTTGTGCTATCAGCAGTAGAAAACTTCATCACCTGTCCAACTTTTTGGCCAACAATGAAATTTAGAATGAAGAACAAAAGAATTGGAATTGTTATTTTCAACATTAAGTCTAGGTTCTCAAGTAATAACTGACCTTGAGAAGCAAACATAGCAACAATCGCTAGACTGAGAAAAATAATAGGTAATACGCTTAATCGAGTTAGAAGATTATCTCTGAACTGTTCTTTATTTTTCAAGAAAAACTTTGTAATAAAAGTTAAAGCTAATGGTATAAACAGAACAAGCAGCACACTTTCCACTAAAAAGGAAAGCTCAATGACTCCTGTTGTTCCACCAAAAATAAGAAGATAAACAGGTAACAAAATAACCTGCAAAATTAGGTTTAAAGGTAAAATGGCGGTTGATAATGCTACGTTCCCTTTTGCTATTCCAGTAAAGATTAAATACCAGTCCGTACAAGGTGTAACCATTAGCATAATGAATCCGATATATAAAGCTGGTGTGTTCCCTAAAAACACGAAGGCTAAAAGCCAAGCTAAAATAGGGGTCCACACAAAATTAATTAATACAGATGTTGATGTGAATTTCCCATTTTTGAAAGACTTTTTTATATCTTCGAAAGGTATTTGTAAGAAAGTAATGTAAAGCATAGCTACTAACAGCGGTACAATGAAGCTTTCTGCATTAGTGCTTATTGCTTCAACTTGGCCGATAAGGATACCGATGATCACCGCTGTAAAAATAATAAATGTGTACAGTTTTTCAATCAAATTCAATAAAATTCACACCTAACCATATAAAGTCGTTTTCATTTTATCACAAATATAACTTTATTAAGGAATGGGTGTCTCAAATAAATGATTAATATAAGCAGACTTGGGTGACTTACATGTATCCAAGTTTTTTTAATGGGGAGGGGAAATAGTGTGAAAGAATTATGGATGTATTTACAAGTGATAGTAGTAACAGCAGGTGGATGGTTAGGGTGGGCGCTTGGTGGTTTTGATGGCTTGTTATATGCACTTATAGCTTTTGTAGTCATTGACTATATCACAGGTATTATGAGCGCAATTATAGAGAAACACCTTTCTAGTGAAATTGGAGCAAAAGGAATCTTTAAGAAAGTGCTGATTTTCTTCCTAGTAGGTGTGGCTCATATCATAGATAGCCAAATTATTGGTGACGGTAGTGCAATACGCACAGCGGTCATCTTTTTTTATCTTTCAAATGAGGGGATTAGCATTATCGAAAATGCCTCTAGAATTGGGCTACCTGTTCCTGAAAAACTCAAAGATATATTGGCCCAGCTGAAGGGGAAAAAGGGAGATGGTAAAGATGAAACTAAATACTAGGTTCATGACTAAAAATGATTGTTATAAAGCGGGGCGAAAAATTTCACCCCAAGGCATTATGATTCATTCTACTGCAACACCAGGTGTAATGGCTGCAGATTGGTTCAACCGCTGGAATAAATCATACCAAGCGGGAGAAACGAGTAGGCAAGTTGCAGTTCATGCCTTTGTTGATGATAAAGAAGTTTGGCAGTACCTTCCTTGGAACCATCGAGGATGGCACTCTGGCGGCAGGGCAAACAACACGCATATTGGGATTGAGATATGTGAACCGGGTGGATTTTCTTATGGTAGAGGATCTGCGATGGTTGGCTATGATGTCAAAAAGAATGAGAGCTACTTTAGAAAAGCATGGCAAAATGCGGTTCAACTTTGTGTTCAATTGTGTAAAACCTATGATCTCACTGAACAAGATATCATTTGTCATTCAGAAGGACACGAGAAGGGGATTGCGAGTAACCATTCTGATGTAATGCATTGGTTCCCTAAGCATGGTGAGAATATGGATACTTTTCGTACAGCGGTGAAAGCAGCTTTAAATGAAACAAATGCTGATCCAGAAACATCATCTAGCATTAAGGTTGGTGATGTAGTGGAAGTAAAATCATCAACAGCTAAGTATTTCCCTGGTGGAGCAACCATTCCATCTTGGGTAAAAACAGGTTCATATCATAAAGTGACCCAGATTGTTTCAAATGGCAAACCAGTTATTAAAGGTGGGAAGCCTTGTGTTCTACTTGGAAAAACCATTGGTAAGAACAATGGCAAAGAATCTGCTGGAATCATGAGTTGGATTGAAAAGGATGCTCTAACGGTAATTAATTCATCTACTAAAACAGAAAAACCGTCAAAAGCAAATAAGTATTATCGAGTACAGGTGGGTGCCTTTTCTAAGAAAAACAATGCAGAGGCGATACTTAAAAAGCTAAAAGCAGCAGGATTTGATGGCTTTATTAAATTCGAATAATGGTTCTATTAACTTGATTTTTAAGGCCTTTAGAGTGATATATGGTAGTACCAAATTGATAGAAAGGAGGGCCTTCATTGCGAGTTAGAATTATAGAACCAACCATTGTGAAAGACACAAAGAAAAGAGTATGTGCTTATGCTAGGGTATCAACTGATCATGAAAAGCAAGGTGAGTCTTTAGAAAACCAGATTAATTATTATGAAAGATTGATTGGAACAAACCCGGACTATGAATTTGTGGGGGTGTTTGCAGATCGCGGTATAAGCGGGACTACTGACAAACGCCCAGAATTTAAAAAAATGATAGAACTCGCAAAGCAAGGTGGGATTGATTTAATTATCACAAAATCCATTTCAAGATTTGCAAGAAACACAACAGTGGTACTTCAAAAGGTCAGGGAACTGAAGGATCTAAGTGTTGAAGTGCGATTTGAAAAAGAGAATATTAACACATTGTCAGGGGACGGCGAGTTGATGCTTACCGTCCTCTCATCTTTTGCCCAAGAAGAAAGCAAAAACATTAGTGAAAATGTGAAATGGAGAATTAAAAAGAAGTTTGAACGAGGCGAACTGATGATAAACACAAATCGGTTTCTCGGCTACGACAAAGATGAACAAGGGAATTTAGTTATTAATGAGGATGAAGCAGAAATTATCAAACGGATATTTGATCACTACTTGGAGGGCAAAGGAGCATTTACGATTGCCAAGGAATTAAATGCAGATGGGATACCAACCGTTGCAGGTGGCAACTGGCAAGAGAGCACAATCTTAAACATACTAAAAAATGAAAAGTACAAGGGGGATGCCATTCTCCAGAAATATTATACACCCGATCATTTAAAGCAAGGCACTGTCAGAAATAATGGAAAAGTTGAAAGTTTTTATATCGAAAAGAATCACCCACCGATTATTCCAAATGAAACTTGGGAAAGGGTGCAAAAAGAAATGAAAGCCCGAGCAGAAGCCAAGGGGAATACAGGAGATAAAAGCAAATATCAAAATAGATATGCGCTAACAGGAAAGCTTTTCTGTGGAAAGTGTGGGGCGACATTGAAGCGCAGGACTTGGAATAGCAAACTTCCCTGCAGAAAAGTAGTCTGGCAATGCAGCAACTACATTAAGAATGGAAAAAATGCTTGTCCAGGAACGAAGATTGAGGATGAAGTTGTTGGAGAGCTCAATATAAAAGAAGAAACGCTTGTACAGGAGGTCTTGAAGAATGGCAAAAAACATTACCGTTATACCAGCAAGCACAAACATCCAGATCAGTTCAGAACAGTTCGAACCCCAGAAAAAGAAAATGGCAGCCTACTGCCGAGTGTCAACCGACCAATTAGAACAGTTATCAAGTTATGAGGCACAAGTTGATTATTATACAACCTACATTTCAAACCACCCTGATTATGAAATGGCAGGAATTTACGCAGATGAAGGGATTTCAGGAACCAATACGAAAAAGCGCGAGCAATTTAACAAAATGATAGAGGATTGTAAGAATCGAAAGATTGACATGATCATCACGAAATCCATATCAAGGTTCGCGAGAAACACATTGGACTGCTTGAATTTTGTAAGGCAGTTAAAGGATTTAGGAATTGGCATTATTTTTGAAAAAGAAAACATTAACACATTAGATGCCAAGGGTGAGGTTTTGTTAAGTATCCTTTCCAGCCTGGCCCAAGATGAGAGTAGATCTATTTCGGAAAACTCGACATGGGGAATTAGGCGACGGTTTGAACAGGGAAAAGTAGCAGTTAATCATACAAAATTCCTGGGTTATGACAAAGATGAGGACGGCAACCTTATCGTTAATCAAAAGCAAGCTAAGATAGTTAGAAGGATTTATAAAGACTATTTAGATGGAAAGGGACCGAACAGGATAGCAAGAGAGCTTGAAGGTGAGGGTGTTCCAAACTGGAATGGCAAAGCCAAATGGTATGAAGGCAGCATAAGGAAAATGCTTAGTAATGAAAAGTATAAAGGTGATGCTCTCCTTCAGAAGACTTATACGGTCGATTATCTGACGAAAAAGAGAGTACAAAATACCGGCCAAATACCAAGGTACTATGTTGAAGAAAGCCATCCAGCGATTATCCCGAAAGATATGTGGGAAGCGGTTCAGCTAGAAATGGAGAGAAGGCGATCCTTTGCAGAGAAACACGGGATTGTAAAAGTCGATTATGCGACGATTGATAATCCTTTTGCAGGAAGAGTTTTATGTGGCCATTGCGGTAGCCCATTTGGCAGAAAGGTTTGGAACTCTACAGACGAAAGCCTTCGAAGAAAAATATGGAGATGCAACAAAAAATACACCATTAAAGGTGAAAAGAGCTGTGAGAATAAGCATATAGATGATAGAACTTTATACCAAGCCTTTATAAATGTATTTAACGCCATACTAGAAAATAAAGATCACTTTATAAATAAGTGGAGACAGCAAGGTAGCGACAATCTTCTAAAAAAATATAAAACAGAACAGTTTATTGAGCTTTTTAAGGAAGCTACAACATTAACAGAGTTTGATATAGAGTTATACTTTAAGCTAATTGAAAAGATGACGGTATTTAAAGGAGAAAAAATTATTGTGACTTTTCTGGACGGTACTGAAGTTGAATGTGAAATTGAATAGAACAGTATTATGTCGGTTGGGGTAATTC
>NZ_JBIQOE010000094.1:0-5136 GCF_047739415.1 Mesobacillus sp.
GAAGTTTGGATACTGAACGATGACAGCAGCAACTTCTTCATTTGCCATATCCTTAAGAGCTTCAAGGTCAGTTACGCCATCCTTATGCGGTACTTCCACAACATCGATGTACTGGCCCTTTGCATATGATTTGACTACGTCTTTGTATTCTGGGTGTACAGCATTAGAAATTAAAACTTTCTTCCTTCTTGTATGGCCTGCACTGAGCATCGCGGCCTCAGCCAAAGCTGTGCCACCGTCATACATGGATGAATTCGCTACTTCCATGCCAGTCAATTCACAGATCATCGTCTGGAATTCAAAGATTGCCTGAAGTTCACCCTGTGAAATCTCAGGCTGATAAGGTGTATAAGCAGTGTAAAACTCTGAGCGTGAAAGGACATGGTCAACAATTACAGGAATGTAATGGTCATATACACCTGCACCGATAAATGAAGTATTCATTTTCAAATCGGCATTTTTCGCAGCCATCTTTGTCAGTTCCTTCATAAGAGCTGTTTCAGACTTGGCTGGTTTGATGTTGTATTCTCCGGCAAAACGGACTTTTTCAGGAATATCGCTGAACAATTCATCAATCGATGAAACGCCGATGCTTTCCAACATTGCGTTTTTATCACTTTCAGTCAGCGGTAAATAGCGATGCTTCATAACTTTAACCCCTCTCCGGCTTTTACTTTTTATCTCTTTTATAAAAAGGTGTAGCTGAAACTGCAGCTTTTAAGCGCTTGCCGCGGATTTCAACTTCCACTTCATTGCCTAACTCAGTTTCTTTCGCATCCATCAGTGCAAGCCCGATATTTTTCTTGAGCGTCGGGGATTGCGTTCCTGTAGTGACTTCACCAATCTGAGTGTCCCCTTTGTAAACTGGGTACCCATGGCGCGGGATTCCCCTGTCGATCATTTCAATACCGACAAGTTTTCTAGGCAGGCCATTTTCTTTTTGCTGCTTAAGTGCTTCTTTTCCGATAAAATCAGCTTCTTTATTCAACTTCACCGCAAAGCCTATTCCAGCTTCAAGCGGGCTGATTTCAGAAGAAAGCTCCTGGCCGTACAATGCCAGATTCGCTTCAAAACGAAGTGTATCCCTGGCACCAAGTCCGCATGGGATGACTCCCTCTTCTTTGCCTGCTTCAAGGATTTCATTCCATAGGCTGACAGCATCCTTTGAATCACAGTAAATTTCGAATCCATCCTCGCCTGTGTATCCCGTACGTGATACAAGCGCTTTCTTGCCGTTCAGGTCAACTTCCTCACTGAACTTGAAGAACCCGATTGTGCTTAGTTCATGACCTTTCGCAAGCTTTTGAAGGACTCCCTCTGCAAGTGGTCCCTGTAATGCAAGCTGTGCCATGCCTTCTGACAAGTTCTCGATTGTCACATTGCCTTCAAGGTGATCCTGCATCCAATCGAAATCTTTTTCGATATTGGAAGCATTCACAACAAGGAGGTAATGCTCATCTTCGAGTTTATAGATCAACAAATCATCGACGGTTCCGCCAGTCTCATAACACATTGCTGTATATTGTGCTCCGCCGTTTTTAAGTTTTGAAACATCATTCGTCATCATCTTTTGTAGATAGTCCAGACTTTCGGGGCCTTTCACCTCTATTTCTCCCATATGAGAAACATCGAATAGACCAGCTTTTGTCCTTACTGCTTCATGCTCTTCCTTGATGCTTGAAAATTGGACCGGAAGCTCCCAGCCTCCAAAATCAACCGTCTTCCCACCGTATTCCTTGTATACTTCAAATAGCGGTGTTCGTTTTAATTCAGTCATTATGTATCCCCCTTCGTCCTATAGCTAAAAAATCAGTTTACAAAACGCGTTTTAGATCAGACAGAATTGGTCCTGGTTCCCCAACGCGAATGAAGCCATAAAAAAGGACAGAGTACCCCCTCTGAATCTGAGAAGGTCTCTGTCCTTTCACCTGAAAGTTTACCTGTTAAGGCTTTCCCCTTTGGTGGCTCCCACTAATAAAGCGCTCTCCAGAGATGCGTCAAACAAGAGTTCTTTTGCCTGAGAGATTCACAAAGTTTGCTTGCTCCTTCGGCGCTACGTAAGTAGTCTCTCCCCTTGTTGTCATCCGCATTTATATTATTTTCGCAATTGGGCATGCTAGACGTTATTACACATGTCTGTAAACTGACTATTTAAGACTATAAAATGACAAATTTCAAAACATTCAAAAGCTAACTTCATCCTACCATTAGAGAGCCAATTTCGGCAATATATTTATACTTTAAAAGAGGTGGATAAAATGACCGTTCAAATTAACTTTGATTCTTCCTGGCAGGACGAAATGGCTGAAAGAATTGAGAATGACGGCCCATGGGGAAATTGGGAGCTCTTTAAGCTTGCCGTTGAGATAGAAAAACATACCATTATCCCGGAATTCGAGGGACTACAAGCACCGACACATCTGCCAGAACTCACTCCTCTGCCGCATCAGCTGGAGGTAGCGAAGCAGGTCGTTGAGAACATGAACGGAAAAGCCATACTGGCTGATGAAGTTGGTCTTGGGAAAACAATCGAGGCTGGATTGATTTTGAAAGAATACATGATCAGGGGTCTGGTTAAAAAAGTACTGATCCTTGTCCCTGCATCCCTTGTCTCACAGTGGGCCATGGAGCTGAATACAAAATTTCATATCCCCGCCATTGCCCAGAAGAAAAGCTATGTATGGGAGCAGTGTGATGTTGTCGTGTCTTCAATTGACACGGCGAAACGGGCGCCTCACAAGGATATCATCAACAACTTAAATTATGATCTTATCATTATCGATGAAGCTCACAAGCTAAAAAATAACAAAACAAAAAACTATGAATTTGTCCAAAATCTTAAAAAGAGATTTTGTCTTCTGCTGACAGCAACACCAATACAAAACCGTATTGAGGAAATATTCAACCTCGTCTCCCTGTTGAAACCAGGACACCTGGGCAGTGAGTCGGTGTTCTATGACAAGTATAAGAAGGATGCCCGGTCTGTTAATGATGATGAACACCTTAGGGAATTGGTCAATAAGGTGATGATCCGCAACAGGCGCGCTGATACGGGAATCGAATGGACTAAACGCCATGTGGAGACCATTCCTATCCACTTTTCAGAAGAAGAACGGGCTTTGTACGATTCGGTTCAATCCTTAAGAGGTTCAGAAGCCGGTCTCAGCTCCAGCCAATTCTCGTTAATGACACTTCAACGGGAAGCCTGCAGCAGCCGTGAAGCTGTTTTCTACACACTCAGAAATATGCTTCAGAGGCAGGAAAACCCATCCGTCGGTTTTCAGAATACCATCGCCCAGCTGATCAAAAGAGTAGAGGCAGTAACGAAGAATTCTAAAGCTGAAAAAGCGCTTGAATTAATAAAGCAGATTGATGACAAAGTGATCATATTTACCGAATACAGGGCCACTCAGCTATATCTTCAATGGTTTTTGAAGCAGCATGGCATCACTTCTGTTCCCTTTCGAGGAGGATTCAAGCGAGGCAAAAAGGATTGGATGAGGGAGCTATTCCAGAAGAATGTCCAGGTCTTGATCGCAACGGAGGCTGGAGGCGAGGGAATTAACCTGCAATTCTGCAGTCACATCATTAACTTTGACCTTCCCTGGAATCCTATGAGACTTGAACAAAGAATTGGGAGGATTCATCGCCTTGGGCAGGAGAAGGATGTAAAAATATATAATTTCGCGACAAAAGATACGGTTGAAGAACATGTCCTGAAACTGCTATACGAAAAAATCAACCTGTTTGAAAAAGTCATCGGTGAACTTGATGATATTCTCACGAAATTGGAATTTGGCAATATCGAAGATCATCTGACCGATATTTTCGGTAAATCAAATTCTGAAGGTGAGATTCGGATCAAGATGGAAAACCTGACATCAATGATCCAGTTCGCAGAGGAAATGAAGGAGGGAAATCAGCGTGCAGCAACAGGAAATCCATAATTTTCTTGAAAAATATTTTACCGCGAATAACTGTGAGTTAATGGAGAATAACAAGGGGTATATGACAGTCCAGTTAACTGTTGATCTCGACAAGGAATTGATGAACCGCCCTTTTTACTGGCATTACCTCGAGAAAACCGGCGGCGTTCCCAATCCAATGAAGCTGACCTTCATTACCAATAAACAGAAGGCACCAGACGATATCAAAGGTGAGGTCATCCACTTTGGGTCACCTCGACTTCATCAAATTTTTGCATCGACAAAAAATCTTGCCGGATATATACGTTTGTATCAAAATAACCAATTTCCTACCCAGACACCGCTTATACCCTGGATAGGATTGAATATGAAAATATCGTATCAATGTGACAGGAAACGGGATGTTTTCCATTCAATCGGCCTGCAGTTGATCAACGGGATGATGGTAGAAGACTTTCATGACAAAATATTGAAGCTGCCGTTGAATTCAAAAATTCCGGACTATGCCTATACACTTTCTCCATTAATAAAGCCAAAAAGTGGTGTAAACAGGATCCAGTCTTTTTTGACAACAAAGGTAGAACAAGAGGATCATACCTGGGCAGAAGAGGCAAGAAAACGCTGGAAGAAGGACCTGGAATTGCTCCATCACTTTTATGAAGACGAGGAAGAAGAGTCTGATAGCTTTAAAACCGAAAAAGCTGCATTACAGGATCAATATGAACCAAAGGTCAATATCGAAATCGTTAACGGCGGATTATTTTATTTAACTGAAAATGCTCTATGAGTGATCCTGCAGCAAGAACAAAAAGCGCAAGCGCCTCGTTCAGCCCCGACAAGCAGTGGAGGGCCGCCCAGTGAAATCGCTCTTTGACTTCATTGGGCGGACCGAAATCGAAAAGTATAGGCGACTGCCCAACTCCGACAAGCGTTGGAGGACCTGACAGTGAAGTCGGTCTTTGACTTCATTGGCAGGACCGAAACGTCTCGAGGAGTTAGGAGCCGCAACTAGACAAGCGACTCGAGGGGTTAGGCGCTGGAGTGGATTAAGAAAACTACATGGAGTTTTCTTAATCCAGCTCCAGCGCCTAGCCCCTCGAGTCGCTTGTCTAGTTGCGGCTCCTAACTCCTCGAGACGTTTCGGTCCTGCCAATGAAGTCAAAGACCGACTTCACTGTCAGGTCCTCCAACGCTTGTCGGAGTTGGGCAG
>NZ_JBIQOE010000095.1:0-9170 GCF_047739415.1 Mesobacillus sp.
TATATAGCGACTTTTTCGTTTATATAGCGGAAATTTCATTTATATAGCGACTTTTAGATTTATATAGCGACTTTTTCATTTTTATAGCGAATTGGAAATTATCAGCGATTTTTTCCATTTTGCCAGCACATAAAAAAGAACGGAACCCCTCCGGTTCCGTCCTTCATCAAATACTATTTCGCTTTTTCAGCGTTTTCCTGCTCTTTCAAACGTTCCAGTGCCATTTCGTAAGCGTCGTTTCCGTAATTCAAGCATCGCTTGACACGGGAAATCGTTGCCGTGCTTGCGCCTGTTTCTGTTTCGATTTTATGATAAGTCTTGCCCTCACGTAGCATGCGGGCAACTTCAAGGCGTTGTGCAAGCGACTGGATTTCGTTCACTGTCGCCAGGTCGTCGAAGAAGCGATATGCTTCGTCGAGATCTTTCAGCGATAAAATCGCCTTGAATAATTGATCGAGTTCTTTTCCTCTTAATTTATCAATTTGCATATAGTCTACCCCTTAATTCACTCAGAATTTTATTGTTGAGAGTCGAATGAGACATCGCTGATTGATGGGACAATGTTGATCCATGTTT
Source organism: Mesobacillus sp. (assembly GCF_047739415.1). GTDB lineage: Bacteria > Bacillota > Bacilli > Bacillales > Cytobacillaceae > Mesobacillus. The sequence continues at coordinate 577 of NZ_JBIQOE010000095.1, forward strand.
TCCCGGGAACGAAACCAGCTTTAACCCCATCCTTATAAGGGACGATCCTGCCAGCTTCATTTTTCCATTGTATCTCATTCACTTTGCCTTTTTGGAACAGATATCCCTTGCCGCCGGAGTCCATATCGATGACCCTGCGACCGGCACTATCAATTACCTGATGGTCCATTTGCACGACAAGGATGTTGTCGAGCAGAACAGGTTCCTTCGATTCAAGGTCAATCGTTTCATCACTGCCATTAAAACGGTGGTACTTCTGTTGATCTGCGCTATACTCGTAAATCACATCGAACGACGGTGAACCGTATGTTACCATGAATTCCTCCGCCGGAGTACCTCCCAGCTGTCCAGCTTCCTCACTGCTCAAGAATACTGCAGGAGCCGGTGCTTCATCAAGTACGTAACCCTTCTTCTCCGCACCCTTCAAGATATTCTTATAGGTGATATAAGAATTATGCGGTGCCTTACGGAAATCAGCCCGCTTGAACAATGTTCCATCATATTGCATTCCGTTGATGTTATCGACCACTCCGCGATCAAGCATTTCCTTTGCTTCGGGGCTGTAGCCATGCGCGATGAAAAAGCTGTCAAACCCAGATGCCAAATCGATAAAGTATTCCCTCGCACTGCGGACGGGCCCTATTTTTTCAGGCTGTTCGCTTTGAAAAATCGCCACGAATCTTGTAACGTCTCCTTCGGCAAGAACCTCATGGATGACGTCAGCTTTGTGAAGACCCGATTGCGGACGCGCCTTTGGATGGTTATTGACCACCACGGCCACTGCCCGGTCGAAACTCTCCTCGGCAGTCCCCACCCCGGTCAGCGGGAACTGATACGGCAGTTCCTCCGGTGTGACAACCTCTTCTACTTCAATTTCTTTTTCTTTATGTTCTGTTGCTTCTTTTTTCTCTGTCTCTTTACTGCTGCACCCGGCCGTAAGCACCATCGCGGCCGCCAGCACAGCGATCCATTTTTTTCTCATTTTCGCCACCCCTTGATCTCCAAGTTCGATCATGGCTGTCTATCTCTAGATGCACTGTTATATTTTAACGCATTATCGTTGGAAAGAGTACCGTTTTTTTCATCACATCATAGATGCCTTCTTGGGTGATACGGATATATGGCAAATGCGTTGAGCTAAAGAATAATAGTGAATAAATCGGATCGGCGAATTTATAGCCTTTTTCCTTTAAGTATTCAAGCAGCCTCTTCTCCTCTGCCATCAGCTCCGTCACAGGATGGCTGGACATGATACCCTGCAGCCTCAACGGAATCTCCTTGACTGGAACACCATTTTCACACGCCACTATGCCACCGCCGAGCTCCTTCATCCTGTTAAAAGCAGCGATCATATCCTGTTTGTTCTTCCCAATCAAGATGATGTCTCCGGTATTGGAAAACGAGCTTGCCAGCCCCTGCAGATTTGTCGCAAAGCCCTTCAGCATCGTATTGATTCGCCATTTTCCATTTCGGTCGATCAGCATGAAAAAGCACTCATCATGGTTTGACGATAGTTCCTCAGCGGACACATCGATTGAAATCGAATACGGCTTCGTTATGACTGAATTCTCCATTTTGATTCCAAACGGCATCGAGAATTGCATATCATCCATTGTCAGTTCCCAGTCCATTTTAAGCGGCTCAAAGCCCATTTCGGACCAGTCCATTTCTTTCGCTGCATCGATTGCTTCTCCATCTCGCTTCACCCACTGGCCCTTTGCCAGCACTGACACAGGTGTCGGGTTCATTTCATTATTCAAAATATTGATGTTCGCCACCCGGCCTGTCGCAATATTGCCATGAAGATGCTCGAAATTATAATAACGCGCCACATTGATACTTGCCATATTATAAGCATCGATGACCGGAACGCCCTTTTCAATTGCAATTCGAATCAATTCATCGATCACGCCATTTTCATAAAAGGCAGTGGATGCTCCGTCTGTCGTCATCATGAAACGGTCATATACAGCAATATCCAGTTCATGAATCTCGTCCAGCAGCTTCGGCAAATCAGGGCGGATCGATGAATGTCTCAACGAAACCATATATCCCTGCAACAGCCTTCTGCGGACTTCCTCGCCCGTCATCGCCTCATGGTCACAATCTGCGCCGAACAGCATCATTTTCGCGAGCGTTTTTTCCGATGCACCAGGAAAGTGCCCCTCAATTTTCTTGTGATGGCGCTTCGTTTCCTGCATCCAGTGAAGAATCATGTCGTCACCGTTCATCAGCTTAGGCCAGCAAGTCAGCTCACCGCCCTGGACGACATTCTCATGCTCAAGCCAGGCCCTGACATTGCTGTTGGAGAAGACCTCTTCCTCATGCTGGATTTCGGTCTGCGCATCAAAGCGGCACCACCAGTACATCGTGACCGGATTGTCATTCAGCTCATTGATAAAAGAAAACGCTTTCTTTTTACCTAATTGTAAAGCAAGCACCATATTGTCATTAATCAGCGTCGTCGTCCCCGTCTGCGATGCATAGGCAGCGAAAGAATGGGGATTATAAAGTTGAAACGGATGGGCATGGGGTTCAATATAGCCCGGCACCAGCTTCATCCCGGTGCAATCCACTATTTCACATTGCTTTGTATTTTCAGGCAGGTTTTCACCAACATACACAATCCTGTCATTGTAAATCCAAATGTTTGCAGTCATCCACTTGCGGAATGTCTGGTTCAAATATGTCGCATTTTTCAATAAGACCGTCGGTGAAAGGGTGCCGTCCAAAACAGCAGCATGGTCGCGCAATTGTTTGTTTTTCCATCGATAACGTTGTTCCATACCATGTTCCCCTTTTCTCTATTTTAAAAAGTTATATACAAGTTAGACTGTTGATTTTCGTTCCAGGCGCTTCGCTTTCCGCGGGCGGCCCGGGGAGCCTCCTCGTCGCTTCACTCCTGTGGGGTCTCCCCTGTCCCGTACATCCCGCAGGACATTGAGACGCTTCCGTGAACCCGCCCACGCACGATGAAAATGCGTTAGCATTTTCGGAGGAGTCTTCGCGCCTTCCACTGCATTCAACAGGTTTTAATAAAATTGAATTTCAACAAAACTAATCACAAAAAAGAAAGCCCTTACATTGTTGTACTATCGTAACATATTTCACTGTTTAACGCACTAAAGAATTTCAAATTAACTGTAAAAATGGAGCAAAGGAGTGATGAGAATATGAATGTAAGACCGAATATTGGGATCATCAACGCACTCGTCAGGATTACAGCGGGGCTGACAATCCTCGCATGGTCGACTTCGAAAATGGTAAAACGTCCGTGGAGAGATTCCTACATTTTCATGGCGATGCTTGGTGCAATGAAAGTCGGAGAAGGGATTGTCCGCTATTGCCCGTTGACCGCTGCCTATGAGAAAGGGCAGGATATGATGGAACAGCAAAATGCCGAAGATGGTGATTCTGAAGGATGGATACCTTATAACCCAAGTTAATTTGAAAAGCGCATGCGCCTTGGTCAGTCCCGACAAGCGCTGGAGCTAGACAATTCTCGAAGTGAAATGTAAATTTTCTTTGTCAATAATAAAAGCCCCCAATTAACCGGGGGCTTCAACTAAACTAAAGGAGATGATTTTATGTTCTGGGAATATATAATGGACGTCAGCTTCGTCTGGATCGCGTTGATTGGCAGCATTATCGCCCTGCTGCTCGTTTATATGAAAGGTTCTAGCAAGAGACGCGCCCGATAGCCTTGCTGCCGATATCCCTGCGGTAGAAGGTTTCAGGGCAGTCAAGCTTTTCTAGCTCAACGTACACTTTTTGCTGTGCTTCTTTTAACGATGCCGCTTTCGCACCGACGAGCAGCACCCTGCCGCCGTTCGTCACGAACTCACCCTCACTGTTTTTCGCTGTGCCCGCATGAAACACCTGCGACATGTTTTCAATACCCTTCAATACGGCACCTTTTTCATATTCCTCTGGATAGCCATTGGCCGCGACAACTACGCCGACCATTGCTTCCTCATGCCATTCCACCTCAGGCTTTCTGCCTTCAAGCAGTTCGAGAATGACCTCGACTAAATCTGATTTCATCCTCGGTAAAATCACCTGGGTTTCCGGGTCTCCGAATCGCGCATTGAATTCAATCACTTTTGGCCCATCCGATGTCTCAATCAGGCCAGCATACAGAATTCCTGTAAAGCTGCGCCCCTCCATTTCCATCGCAATCGCCGCCGGTTGAAGTATTTGTTCTACTGCAACCGCGATTGATTCCTTCCGGATTTGCGGTACCGGTGAATAAGCACCCATCCCGCCGGTATTCGGACCCTTATCGCCATCAAACACCCGCTTATGGTCCTGGGCAATTTCCAATGGAATGACATTTTCACCGTTCACGAATGCCATCAGCGAAAACTCTTCTCCTGTTAAAAATTGCTCGATGACCACACTAGCCGATGCATCACCAAATTTTCCGTCGAGCATCATTTCCTGCAAAGCATTTTCCGCTTCCTGCATGGTCATTGCGACGACGACACCTTTGCCAGCCGCAAGTCCATCAGCCTTGATGACAATCGGGGCGCCAACCTTCACGAGATAATCCCTTGCCTCAGCATAATCAGTAAAAGTTTCATACGCAGCAGTCGGGATGCCGTACTTTTTCATCAGGTCCTTCGCGAATGACTTGCTTCCCTCAATGATTGCCGCTCCTTTACGAGGGCCGAACACCTTAAGCCCTTCTTCAATAAAACGGTCCGCCAATCCTGCCTGCAAAGGAACCTCAGGCCCGATGATCGTCAGGCCGATTTGGTTTTCCTTAACAAATGCAACAAGCTGTTCAGTATCATTTTCATTTATCGCAATCACATTAGCACAATCCTCGATACCAGGATTGCCAGGAGCCACAAAAACCTCCGTAACAAGCGGACTTTCGCTGACCTTCCGGCAAATTGCATGCTCCCGGCCCCCTCTGCCAACCACAAGAACCTTCATAAACCGCACCTCCGTTGTAATCAGGACTGCTTTTAACTTAACGCTTGATTCAAAACCAAATCTGCGTCTTGCCAGCCATTAATGTCTGAAATGCCTTACGCCTGTAAACACCATCGCAATGCCATATTCATCCGCTTTTTTGATTGAATCTGCATCTCGGACGGATCCGCCTGGCTGGATGATGGCCGTGATTCCTGCTTTTGCTGCCGCTTCGACTGTGTCATCCATCGGGAAGAATGCGTCAGATGCGAGCGCAGCTCCATCCGCTTTCGCACCAGCCTGCTCCAGCGCAATTTTAGCCGCTCCAACTCGGTTCATCTGACCAGCGCCGATTCCTAATGTCATATCCTTATCCGCCACGACAATCGCGTTGGATTTAACATGCTTAACAACCTTCCATCCAAGCTTCAAGGCTTCCCATTCTGCTTCCGTTGGTTCACGCTTCGTAGGAACAGAGATTTCAGCATCGTCAAAGCCATATGCATCCTGTTCCTGCACAAGCAATCCGCCTTCGATTGACGAAAGGGTGTATTCCTTTGAAGCTTCACTATCAAATGAGACCTTCAACAACCGAAGATTCTTTTTCGCCGTTAAAATTTCCAGTGCTTCGTCGCTAAAAGAAGGGGCGATGATGATCTCAAGGAAGATTTCATAAAGCTTGCGCGCAGTCTCCCTATCTACCTCGCGATTCAAGGCAATGATTCCGCCGAAAATCGAAACCGGATCCGCTTCAAATGCCTTTCCAAATGCATCAAAAATGTCCTTACCAGCACCAACTCCGCAAGGGTTCATATGCTTGACCGCAACCGCTGCAGGCTCTGTGAATTCTTTTACAATCTGCAAAGCTGCGTTGGCATCATTGATATTGTTATAGGAAAGCTCTTTTCCGTGAAGCTGTTCCGCAGCGGCCACTGAAAAAGCCGATCCAAGCGGCTTCTGGTAAAAAGCAGCCTTCTGATGTGGATTTTCTCCATAGCGCAAGCTTTGCTTCAGCTCGAAAGTTACTGTCATTTTTTCCGGCTGTTCCTCGCCTGCAAGGCTTGTCATATATTCAGCAATCAGCGAATCATATGCAGCCGTGTGGCGGAACACCTTAGCAGCGAGGCAACGGCGGGTTTCCATTGTTGTTCCATTCTGATTCTTGTACTCTTCAATCACCTGCTTATAATCAGCAGGATCGACTAGCACCGTTATGTATTGATGGTTTTTAGCTGACGCGCGCAGCATCGCCGGACCGCCGATGTCGATATTTTCAATCGCATCTTCCGCTGTCACACCAGGCTTTGAAATCGTTTCTTTAAAAGGATACAAATTGACGCAGACAAGCTCGATTTTCTCGATTTCATTTTCTGCCAACTGCGCTTGATGAGAAGGATCATCGTACTTCGCAAGCAAGCCGCCATGGATTTTAGGGTGCAGCGTCTTCACACGACCTTCAAGGATTTCCGGAAAACCCGTCACATCGCTGATTCCAATGACAGGAACGCCACCTTCCTTGAGCGCATTTTTTGTACCGCCAGTCGAGACGATTTCAAATCCAAGCTCGGCAAGCTCCTTCGCAAACTCGACAATTCCTTCCTTATTTGAAACACTGATCAGTGCACGCTTTTTTCCCATTGTAATGCCTCCTCTTCTCCGTTCAACAGCTCCTCCAAAACTTCTGGATACAGGCTGTGTTCAATCCGCTGTATTTTCTTCTGAAGTGACTCCCTTGTTTCATCTGCTTCGACTTTTACCGAAGCGCTCGCAATGATCGGTCCGGTATCCATTCCTTCGTCCACGTAATGGATCGTCACTCCGGTTTTCTCCACTCCCGCTGCCAGCGCCTGCCCAATCGCATCCTTCCCAGGAAACGCTGGCAGTAGTGACGGGTGGATGTTCACGATTTTCCCTTCATAGGCTTCAAGCAATGTCGGCCCAATGAGGCGCATGTATCCTGCAAGGACAATCATTTCTACTTCAAGGCTGATTAACTTTTGTAAAATTTCTGCCTCATACGAAGCTTTGGCAGGATAGCTTTTCGGACTGATCACCAGAGCTGGTATATTTAGCATTTCCGCACGATCTACCGAAAATGCACCTGGCTTATCACATACAAGCAGCGAAATTTCAGCATTCAGAATACCTGACTGTGCCGCCACGGCAATCGCCTGAAAATTGCTCCCGCTCCCTGATGCAAAAACAGCTATTTTTTTCATAGTGCTTCACCAGCCGATTTTACAAGGATTCCTTCATTATCAGTAACTGTGCCGATTATTGAAGCCCGCTCTCCACACTCGTTAAAAAACTCCACAACTTCATGTGCAATTTTCGCTTCAACAGACACAACCATGCCAATACCCATATTGAAGATATTGTACATGTCGCTGCGTTCAATTTCACTAAGAGTTTCAATTGTCTTGAACACCTGTGGAATTTCCCAGCTGCCCTCATCAATTTTCGCGCCAAGTCCTTCCGGCAGCATACGCGGAATGTTTTCAATGAAACCGCCGCCCGTAATATGGGCCAGGCCTTTAAGCTCAAACTGTCTCATCGCGGCAAGTACCGATTTTACATAAATGCGGGTTGGCTTCAGCAGCTCTTCGCCAAGCGTACAGCCGAACTCATCAACATACCGGTCAAGCTCCCATTTAGCTTGCTCGAAAAAGACCTTGCGCACAAGTGAGTAGCCATTGCTGTGGATTCCGCTTGATGCAAGTCCGATCAGCACATCACCCTCTTTGAGTTTCTGTCCTGTGATGATATCTGCTTTTTCACAGGCGCCGACCGAGAAGCCAGCCAAATCGTATTCTTCCGGAGAGTACATCCCTGGCATTTCCGCGGTCTCCCCGCCAACCAGTGCACAGCCAGCTTGCTCGCAGCCATCGGCAATCCCTTTGACAATCGCTTCGATTTTTTCCGGCACTGCTTTACCGCAGGCGATATAGTCGAGGAAATATAAAGGCTCCGCTCCCTGGACAACGATGTCGTTCACGCACATTGCGACAGCATCTATGCCGATTGTATCATGCCGGTCCATCATGAATGCCAGCATCAGCTTCGTGCCAACTCCATCCGTGCCTGAAACGAGCACCGGCTCCTGTAGCCCAAGGCTGGAAAGGTCGAACATTCCGCCGAAACCGCCTAATGCACCCATCACACCATGCCTGACCGTCCGATTGACATGCTTTTTGATCCGTTCGACCGACTCGTACCCGGCCTCAATATCCACACCAGCCTGCTTATACGCATTTGCCATGTTCACTACCTCCGATTTGGCTGTTTATCTATCATTCAGCTTCTTAATTCCTGATTAAATATGATATTCGACGCCCTGCTATAGCGGAATTCCACGAAAGGTTGACTAAATACACACCCATCCGGGTTAATTGCACGCAAAATCGCCTAAATTGCAAGGTTATCGGGACTAATTGCACGAACATATCCTATAATTGCACGGTCTTTTCGTATAATCGCGCGATAACCTGACATAATTGCACCTTCATCCTAATTTTAGGAAATCCAACTTAATACGCATCAGCACTTCTGCCCAGCAGGCACTGCCTGCGGATAGATTTCTGTCGGGTACTTCCCGGTAAAACAAGCAAGACACTGGCCGCGTGTTTCGCCAGGTTCATTGTGCCCGATTGCTTCAAGCATGCCCTCGACACTCA